>CAZLXP010000068.1:0-13863 GCA_964563535.1 uncultured bacterium
ATGGAAGAAGAAAAAAAGATAGACGTCGGCGCCGGGCGTCAGGCGATACTTAAACCCAAGCTCGAGGAAAGGCCGCCTTTAGGGGCGGTAGTTGCCGTGGTCCGTTTCCGGGCGCCGTGGTGGCGCGGCGCCGCGCGGCGTAAGATAACAAAATTTTTAGACGGCTTAGTTGCCGCTTTCCGGATCCGCGCGCGAGACGAGGCTGGGTTGTCGATAGCCGAAGAAGGCAACCGCGTCGTCGTCCGGCGCCACCTCGAGGCAGGCCGCGTCGAGGTCCGTCTCGAGCGCGACGGCCGCGCGCGCGGCACGTTGCACTGCGACCGCCGGGAGCTGGAGAATTTACACGCGCTGGGTATTTTGGCCGGGGCGAAGATATTCAGGCCGAAAACGGTCGCAAACGAAGAGCAAGGACCGCCGCGGAAAGATGCCAACCGTAGCCGATAACGTCCGGGCGGTCATGGACCGCATGGCCCGCGCGGCGGCGCGCGTAGGCCGCGGGCCGGAAGACGTAACCCTAGTGGCCGCGGCCAAGACGCGCGGCCCGGCCGAAATCCGCGCCGCGGTCGAAGCAGGCGTCGAGGTCGTCGGCGAGAACCGCGTCCAAGAGGCCGAGGCCAAGATCGCCGAGCTTACCGACGTCGGCTGCGCCTGGCATATGGTGGGGCACTTGCAGCGTAATAAAGCCGCCAGGGCGGTGGGACTTTTCGATATGGTCCAGTCGCTCGACAGCCGGCGGTTGGCGGAAGAACTCCACCGCCGGGCCGCGGCGGCCGGAAAGGTCGTACCCGTTCTGTTGGAGGTGAATACGAGCGGCGAGGAAAGCAAATTCGGCGTCGCGCCGGAAGGGGCCGAGTATTTCGCGGGGGAAGTGGCCTCGTACGCTAACCTCCGCGTGGAGGGTTTAATGACTATCGGGCCCTTGGGCGGCGGCCCCGTCGTTACGGCGAACGCTTTCCGGACGCTGCGGCGCCTTTTCGATGCAATCGCGCCTTCGTTCGGCACCGAATTCCGTTGGCTTTCTATGGGAATGACGGACGACTTCGAACTGGCGATCGAGGAGGGTTCGAATATGGTTAGGGTGGGGAGGGCGATATTCGGCGCGCGTTAGACTATTTCGTATTTCTCGGCGTGCGGGTTCACGAGGAGGCCGCGGCCGCGTTCGCGGGCGACGAGTATCTCTTCGACGTATTTGGGGTTGACGCCGGGCGCGAGTTTTATGGTCCAGGCGACGCCGCGGCCCGCGGCGACGACGCCGTCGTAACCCAAATCGAGTGTCAGGTGCCGGCATAGCGATTGGTCGAACAGGCCTTCCCACGGATAAACGAGGGCGACGTAGCTATTATCTTTCGATAACGGCCGTTTTACCGGTTCCACCGAGAAGGTTTCCTTGTTCGGATTCGCGAACAGGGTAGTATTTTTCGCGATTTCCCGGAGGTAGGCGAGCGCTTCTTCTTCGTCACCGGCTACGGCTACGCGGTAATAATCTTGGCGTTTTAAATCGGCGAGGATGCCGCCGTAACCGAGGCGTTCGGTCAGGGTCCGGCGCGCCGTCAGCGCTACTCGGTCTACGACTCGCAGCGTTACGAATAGTTCTAAGTCGACGTGTTTGGCCGTTTTTAACGCCACGCCCTAAAATACCATTATTCCGTCCGGGGGGCAACTGTATTATGGACGGGTAAACGCCGGTATGGTATATTCTCGCGGTTTTGCGGACGCACCGTCGCCCGGCGGCAAAAAAGATGGACATAGAAAAAAACGGCGAGTTGAAGGAGACGAGTCCGGCGGAAATATTCGCCGCCGTTCATCGGGCCCGCGCTTACGGCGTCATCCATTTCAAGGGGCCTGAAGGGGAAACGGTGTTCGTAACCCTTAAGCGCGGCCTCGCACACCACGCATCCGGGAAAGCGGGCGAGGGCGAGGATGCGGTGAGGGCCGTGCTCAACTGGGGGGAGGGCGAATACCGCTTTATCGAGGACGTAATGCCCGACGAAGTTAATTTCCCGGGTAACGTCCCGGCCGAGGTCGCCGTAGCGCTGGGCACGGGTAAAACCGGGGCGTTGGCGCGGACGGCGGCCGTTAAGGTGCCGCCGCTTCCGGTCCTGCCCGCCGGCGAACTGACGGGAAAAATATCTGTCAAAGCGCCCGCCGGGCTTTTCGACGAACTGGAGAAGGCTAAGTTTACCGGGTGTTGCGCGATTGGCCCGCCGGAAAGACGGTTGGGGTTGTTTTTATTCATAGAGGGAGCCGCCGTCGGCGGCCTGGTATGGGACTGCGATAGTTTCCGCCGCGGCGACGAAGCGTTAACGGCCTTCGAAAAGGTTTTCGGTCAGGTCGAAGGTGGGTTTGAAACATTTCGTTTAGAAGACGAAGCGGCGTCCGCGATCGCGGTCGCTCTCACCGGCCGCGTCGCCATAACGCGTATGCCCTCGGCCGTAGTTAACGTTGAAGAGTATTTAGGGTGGGTAAAAAAATCGGGTATTACGGGTCTAATTTCGATTATCGCCGGCGAAAGAGCCGCCAATATTTTAACGAGACACGGCAACGTACTCGGTGCCGTCGTCGCCCCCGGCACGACGCTGAACGCGGAACCGGACGAGGCCCTGGCGCTGTTTTACGCCCGGGAGGCGACGGTCGAGGCTTTCGCCGCTACGGTCGGGATTATTTAAGGATATCGTCGCGCGGCACTATTCCCGCCGCCGCGTATTAGGCGAAAGCCATGACGACGACGCCCGCGGTTATGGTCGCGGCCCCCGCCAAACGTCGCCACCGCGCCCCTTCCCCTAAAAATCGCACGCCGAATAGTACGCTGAATATCATGCCGACGTTGCGTGCGGCTCCCACGTACGAAACGAATGTCATATTGAGGGCCACGAGGGCGCAAATGAATCCCGCCATCGCGATAACGCCGACCGCCGCCGCGGGAACAACGTGGTCGTATAAATAACGGGCCGCCGCGAATATAGGTCGGGTCGCGACACAATAGACGGCGAGCGTCGTCGCCGCTACGGACCACGTCAAGTAAATGACGGCGAAGGGAGCGAAAAACCGCAAAGCCCACTTATACAAAACGTGATGCGCGGCGATGGCGACGCCGGTAAAGAGAGACCATAGCATGACGTTAAAAGTTACGCGCGTCCCGGCCCCGGGCCACGCCACCGCGCCGATGCCCGCGACGATAAGGCCGACGCCGACGTAACCTAAAAACGTAACCTTCTCGGCCAGGAGTAGCACGCCGCCCGCCAGGATAAATAGCGGGGCGGAACCTCGGCTCACGGGGTAAACCAGCGACAGGTCGCCGCGCCGATAAGTAAAAGTAAGAAGGATAAAATATATGCCTTCGGTTAAACCGGCTAGCGCCGTCGCGACGAAACCTTCCCAGGGAGGCCGCTGTACGGTAGGGGCGATGACTAGAACGAAAACCGGGGTGTATAAGGCGAGCGCTGATACGATAGCCCCCAACAAGAATACCGAAGGATCGCCCGCCTTCTTAACTAACAGGTTCCATACGGCCAGGATAAAACCGGAAACGACGACTAGGAGTATGGCGGCGACAGGCATAACGTGTAATAGGATATCACCCCGCGCCTCGCGGGTCAACCGAACTCTTCTCGGCGCACGCGCGCGATTTTAGGCCACGCGTCTCCACGCCGTTTGTTGTCGGTTCGGTTTTGGAGGTCACCCGCAACGTACGAGAATTAAGGTCTCAACGGCCGACGCAGTGCGACGCAAGGCGGGCTTTATAAAAAGAATTCGCCGCCGCAAAAAAATCTTGACACTCGTAGTCATTATTGGTATTTTCCGGGCGTAGACGCTGGAGTCTTAATCTTTAACCCGCCAACCAGGAGGTTGCTTCTTGAGGACAAAGTCGATAATAATCTTAGCGACGGCGACGGTACTAGGGGCTGCGATAGTCGCGTGTAGTTCTTTGAAAGGCGGCGAAGAGGCCAAAACTGCGGAAGCGCCAGCGCCCGCGCCCGTCCCCGCACCCGAACCGGAGGTCGGCAAAATAGCCAAAACTAAAGTCGGGAATACGACGACTTATGCCGGCGTCCTCCGCGGCGTCAACGATTCTAACAAGTTTGACGTCTTTACGGAGAAAGATAAACTGGAAGTAGAGTTCGATTGGCCCGACGACTCGTCTTACTACGTAAAGGTCCTCGGCACGACCGGAAACGAGTTGGGCGACTTCGACCTGGCCGAAGGCAAGGTTATCGAGCTTACGGGTGGCGGGAAGTTTTCGCTTGTCGTCTACTCCAGAAAAGGCGAAGGGCCTTGGACGGCTACTTATACGGAATAACATCTTGCATTCCATTCCCCGGGCGTCGGCCCTCGTGGGTTCGACGCCCTTTCTTTAGCGAAGGACGGTCATGGAACCGGGATTAGCTGAAAAGCTTCTGGCGGCGGCGAGGGCCGTAAGGGAACGGGCGTACGCCCCGTATTCGCGTTTTAAGGTCGGCGCCGCGGCGTTGGGCGACGACGGCCGAATATACGCGGGCGCCAACGTCGAGAACGCCTCCTACGGTTTAAGCCTGTGTGCCGAACGCGCCGCGGTGGCCGCCGCCATAGCGGGCGGCGCCTCCAAGATACTCGCCGTCGCGGTCGCCGCCGGCCGCCCGGCCGCTCCTTGCGGCGCATGCCTTCAAGTAATCGCCGAGCTTGGCCCCGAGGCGACCGTAATCTGGGAAGATGGGGCGGGCGGTTACGAAGCGAAAAAGGTCGGCGAACTTTTACCGGCGCCGTTTAGTTTTACCGAGGGGACGGGGGAGTAAAAGGGTAGCTCTTAAACCGCACGGTTCGCCGCGTGCCGTATCGCAAAACCGGTAACGCGGGGCGCGCGGTATCCGCTGGCCGGCGCAACTCGACGAAAAAATAGTTGCCTCGGAAATAGAATATGGCGAAAAAGAGCGGACGTTGCCGCAAACGTTTTCAAATTGCTTGAAATGCCGTTAGCCGTTTATTATAATGGGTTAATCGAAAGTTCCGAGGATTATACTTGCGGAGCCGATGCCAGAGTTTTCGTCGCCCGGGCTTCGTCGTACGACGTTAAAGAGCTTAGCCGAGCCGTAGAGGGTATGGCGGAGGCGGCGGGCGGGTGGGATAAGATAAGCCCGCCCCACCGGCCTACGTTGTTAAAACCCAACCTTATGGCCGCGCGCGAACCGTCGCGGGCCGTTACGACGCACCCGGCTTTTATTCGAGTATTGGCGGAGTCTTTAACGGCACGGGGTCGCGACGTAATAATAGGGGATAGCCCGGCCGGCGCCGTTAAAGGGATAAAACGCGTTTGGGAGAACACGGGCGCGGCCGAAGTCGCCCGGGCGGCGGGCGCGCGGCTTGTTTCATTCGAAGCCGCCGGGTCCGTACGTCGGGCCGTAAAGAGCCGGTTCGTAGACGGCGTCCACGTCGCTCGGGTCTGCGACGAAGCGACGGTAATCGGGGTTGCTAAGCTCAAGACCCACTTCTTGACTATCCTCACCGGTGCCGTCAAGAATTGTTTGGGCGTCATCCCGGGGCTGGCTAAGGCCGAATTGCACCGGCGCGCGCCGCACCCCGACGATTTCTCCGAGCTGTTGGTAGATTTACTACCGGCGTTGGCGCCGAGGTTTACCTTCGTAGACGGCGTCGTCGGTTTGGAGGGCGACGGGCCGGCTTCGGGCGACGCGCGGACCTTCGGGCTGGTAATGGGGGGCTATAACGCCGCGGCCGTAGACGTCGTCATCGCGCAGATACTCGGCTTCGCCCCCGACGACGTTCCGACCGTTAAATTCAGCGTCGAGAGGGGCCTGGCGCCGGCCGAGCCGGAAATAGTGCCGATAGGCGTTCGGTTCTCGGACCTCGTTTACGACGACGTCGCGACGCCCGGCAGTTTATGGCTTCGGCACTTGCCCCGGCCCTTGTTGCGTTTTGCCGGGCGGCAATTCGTCATCCGGCCGGCGGTAAAGGAGGACGGGTGTAACGGCTGCGGCCAATGCGTCGAGTCGTGCCCGGTCGGGGCGGCGCAGATGAAGGGTAAATACGCCAAAATCGACCCGATGAAATGTATCGATTGCCTATGTTGTTACGAAACTTGCACGGAGGAAGCGATATATTTAAGGCCGTCGCGCGTGGCACGCCTATACTATGCTTTCCGCGAGTTTAAGCGCCGGCGGCGCTTGCGGCGATACGCGTAAAAATTTTCCTACGTCACCAAGGCGGAGGCAACGTGAAAACTATAGGGCTTATTTTATTGTCCGTGGCGCTCGGCGTCACCGGCCAGATTTTCCTCAAGCAAGGCGTGTCGACCGACGGCCCCATAACCGGTTTAAACAGGGCGTTATGGGCGACGTTATTTAAGCCGCTCGTCCTCCTGGGTTTATTTTGCTACGGTTTTTCGTCCATCTGGTGGCTCGTCGTGTTGAGCCGGACCGAACTTTCGTTCGCTTACCCCATGATCGCCCTCGGCTACGTCCTGGTTTTTTTCCTCTCGTGGTGGTTCTTCGACGAGAAGGTAACGTGGGTAAGGATAACGGGATTATCTCTCATATGTTTCGGCGTCGTCCTGGTGGCGATAACGAAACCGCCGGGCACCCCATAAGATGGTTAAGCCTTATTTCCCGAAGGACTTGAGGAAAGCTTTGGCGCTGCAGAAGGAGCTCGCGGGGCTGGTTAAGTTCGCCCCTAAGCCCGAGGTCATACGCTACGTCGCGGGCGTCGACGTTGCGTACCATCGGGGCCGTTCGTTAAATGTCTGCGCCGTAGTCATCCTTTCGTATCCGGCCCTCGAGACGATGGAGGTAATTTGCCGCCACGGGCCCACGCCTTTCCCGTACGTGCCCAGCCTGCTCAGTTTCCGCGAAGCGCCTTTGTGCTACGATATTCTTAAACCCCTCCGAAAAAAAATAGACGTCTTATTCGTCGACGGCCAGGGTATAGCGCACCCGCGCCGGTTCGGTATCGCGTCGCACCTCGGCGTTCTTCTCGACGTTCCCACTATTGGATGTGCGAAGTCCCGCCTTATTGGCGACGAACCGAAGAAATTAGGGAGAACTAAAGGGTCCCGCGCGCCTCTTAACTATAACGGGGAGCGCGTCGGCACCGTGCTCCGGACGCGGACCGGCGTTAAACCGATATACGTATCGGTGGGCCACCGAAGCCGCCTCGATTGGGCCGAGCCGTTAGTTTTGGAGCTAACGCCACATTTTCGCGTACCGGAACCCATTTCGCGCGCCCATAACGTCGTGACCACAAAGCGCCTCCGGATGGATATCGAAAGAGATTGATTTTTCAGGCCATTAGTAATAATCGGTTAATATAGTTCATTATATAAAGATGGACCCGAAAAATTTCGTCGAGTTGGCGAAAGGGCGCCGTTCCGTAAGGAAAATGTCGCCGGTGCCCATTCCCCGCGAACACCTCGACGCCATCGTCGATTGCGGCCTGTACGCTCCATCTGGTTCGAATCAACAACCGTGGCATTTTGCGGTAGTTACGGATAGAGATTTGATAGATAGTATGAGACAAGCCGCGGCCGCGAGAGTCGATTTGATAAAGGAAAGGATATCATCGGCGAGCGCTGGCCGTAGCTTCGACGGGTACGTACAATATATAACGTTCTTTGGCAATTCATCGGCCGTAATATGCTGTTTTGTAGAGCCTTACCGCGCCTTACTCGAGAGGTTATTGAATAGGTACGCGCCGGAGATATCGGTGAGTACCCGTGAAAACGCGTCGGTGCAAAGCGTCGCCGCCGCGGTCGAGAATATGTTGCTTGCGGCGCATGCGTTTGGGTATGCGGGCTGTTGGATGACCGGGCCGCTTATCGCGAAAGACGAAATCGAGGCGTTGGTGAAACCCAAGGGCAATTGGGAATTAATCGCGATGGTGGCGTTGGGACGGCGGGACGACGCGCAACCGCCGCCGCAGACGCCGAAAAGGCGGCCCCGGGAAGAGACTGTTTCCTATTTCGGCGACTGAGCCGGTATGCTCAATATTCGAATGTTTTTTAGATTAACCCTGCCGGTAATAGTCTGTTGGTGCGGACTTATCGGCTGTAACGGGTCGGCCGAAAACGTTCAGCCTTCGCCGCCGGCGACGGCCAACGCCGCCGTGACGTTTTATAACGGCGCGGGCCGGGGCGACGTTTGTGAATCGCTGGCCGCCAAGATGGGCGAGGATTTGGCCGGCGGCGTCCAGGGTTATAGAAACGGCAGCGGGAAGTTGGACTACTCTATGCGCGAAACGGTGATCGTATGTGACCAACGTTACCGCGCCCAAGCGGAAGAATTGCGGCGCGACTTAGGTTTCGGTGCTATTTCGTACGAAAAAGGCTCGGACGGTATCGATATCGTCATAGGTTGGGATGCTCCCGAGCCGACGTGGGAAGACCCGCCGGCGAGGGGCGTATACATTGATAAATCCGAGAGGGCGGTGTATTTTTTTGACGGGGGAAAACTTACCAATATTTGGCCGTGTGCGACCGGTAAGGCCGCGTCGTCCACGCCCTCGGGCCGATTCGAAGTAACCGTAACGTTGGAAAAGCCGACGTGGTATTGGCAAGGTAAAGCCATTCCGCCCGGGCCGGACAACGGCCTCGGCGATTGGTTCATCGGGATAAACAAAAAAGGTTACGGGATACACGGGACGAACGAGCCGCTCACGATAGGCACCGCGGCCTCGCACGGCTGCGTCCGAATGTACAACGAAGATGCCGCCGAGTTGGTTAAATTGGTATCGCCCGGGACGCCGGTCGTCATAGCAGAGTAGCGGTAGGCGCGGCCGTTAACGCGGAGGTATAAAATGACGGAGGAAAGTTGTCCCAGTTGCGGGGCGCCGTACGAAACTGACGCAACCTTTTGTATAAATTGCGGCGCCAAGCGCGAAGAAAAGGGGAAAGGCGCGACCGGCAATTCCACCCCCGCGGCCGCGCCGACGGAGCCGCCCGACGCTAAGGCCGTACCGCCGTCGCGACCTTTACCGGAAGAAAACGTTCTGGAACGTCTCGACGACGAGATGGAAACCGCGACGCCCGAGGAACCCAAGAAAAAGAGTAGAAAAGGTTGTGTCGTCGGGGCGGTCGTCGCCGTAATCGTCATAATAGCGGCGGCTTGCGTACTGACCCTTTATTTCACGGGCGCACTCGAGCAGTGGGGCCTGGCCGCGCGGGGCGAAGGCTTTACGCGGGATTTCGCGACCGTAACGGCCCAAGACTTCACCGTATGGCAAAAGGGTCAAAACGCCCTCGTAAAATCGGAAAAGGAGATGTTGAAGGTCCGGGACGCGCTCATAGGCGTAAATTATGACCCGGGCACCAACTATTCGGCTTCCTGCACCATTTTCGTCCAAGAAGTCGAAAACGACCGAGGTTGGGCCGGCCTGGTTTTACGGGTGAACCCGAAGGGAGGGGACCGCTACGCCTTCGAGGTTATACCTAAGAAAAAGCTCGCTCAGATCGTCAAGATCGCGGGGAAAGCGAAGCCCCTTGTGCTGGCCAGTTCCCGCGTTCCCGCCTTGCGCGTGGGGATGCCGTTTACGGTGACGGCGTCGGCTTCGGGGGCCGAGCTCGCGATGGAAATAAACGGTACGTTCGTGGCTCGAGCCACCGACATCGGCCTTCTCGAGGGCCCCACCGGTTTCGAGGTCCGCGGCGCTACCGCGTACTTCGACGATTTGAGCATAAAACCCGAATAGCGAACCAACGTCATTTTTTCCGGAGGCAGCCTTGCACCCCATAATTTGGAGAATAACCGACACGATGGCGATCAAATCGTACGGCGTCGCCATCGCTGTCGCCTTTGTGCTGGGTATCTTTTTGACGGCCCGGCACGCCCGCAAAGTCGGCCTGAAGTTTAACGACTTCGTCGATATGGGGTTTTGGGTAGTTATCGCCGCGATTTTGGGCGGGCGAGTTTTTTATATTTTATTTAATTTAAAGGATTACGTCCATAGGCCGGTCGCGGTGGTGCAAATATGGCACGGCGGCCTTATATTTTACGGCGGCCTTTTCGCGGCCGTTCTGACCGGCATCGTTTTTATGAGACGGCGCGGCATACCGGTATGGCTGGGGGGCGACCTCATCGCGCCCCAGATAGCGCTCGGGTATGCCATAACGCGGCTGGGTTGTTTTCTGAACGGGTGTTGTTTCGGCAAGGTTACATCTTTACCCTGGGGGGTCGAGTATCCGCCGGGATGCGGGGCCGGCCAATATATCGCCAAGCTCTCTTTCGCGGCGTTTTTCTCCGGCCAACCGAACGTCGTCATACGCCTTCACCCGGTGCAACTTTACGCCGCCGCCGTGAACCTGGTGATCTTCGGCGTATTGCTTATCGCTTGGCGCCGGCGCCGCTTCGACGGCCAGATTTTTTGGGGCTATCTTATCCTGTATGCCGTCTACCGGTTCGCGATAGAATTTATCCGCGCCGACAACCGACCGCTCGTACTGGATTTGACGACCGCCCAGATAATGAGCGTAACGCTTTTAGCTTGCGCCGTCGTGGCGTGGCTTGATTTGCGCGCCCGGGGTGTGATACACGGCGTTCCGGCGGCGAATAAACGAAAATGACGCGCATTTGGCTCGACGAACTCGGCGGCCACGTCGGCGAAGAGGTGGAAGTCGCCGGTTGGGTCTACAATTTGCGGAGCAGCGGGAAGATCCATTTCATCCAGCTCCGCGACGGCACGGCGCGGGTGCAAGCGGTATGCGCCGCGGACGCCGTCCCCCAAGAGGTTTTCGCCCGGTGCGCCGGCCTGACGTTGGAATCGTCGGTACGGATGGCCGGCGCCGTCCGCGAAGACGCCCGGGCGCCCGGCGGCGTCGAGCTCTTCGTCCGGGACGTCGAGCTTTTGTCGCTGGCCCAAGAGTATCCTATCCAGAAGAAAGAACACGGCGTCGACTTCCTGTTGGACCGCCGGCATCTTTGGTTGCGCTCCCCCCGCCAGGAAGCTATCCTGAAGGTGAGGTCTACGGCCGAGCGGGCCATAGCCGACTTCTTTGACGAACGCGGTTTCGTTCGCGTCGACGCCCCCATCCTGACGCCCACGTGCCCCGAGGGCACGACGACGTTGTTCCAAACGGACTACTTCGGCCAACCGGCCTTCTTGAGTCAAAGCGGCCAACTCTATATGGAGGCCGCGGCCGCGGCCCTTGGCAAAGTTTATTGCGCCGGCCCGACCTTTCGCGCCGAGAAGTCGAAGACGAGACGGCACGTAACGGAATTCTGGATGGTCGAGCCGGAGGTCGCTTTCCTCGACCACGACGGAAACATATCGTTGGCGGAAGACCTGGTTACGGCTATCGTACGCGCCGTGTTGGCGCGTCGCCGGCCCGAGCTCGACGTCTTAAAACGTAACGTAACCGCGCTCCAGAGCGTCAAGGCGCCTTTCCGCCGCATTACGTACGACCAGGCTCGGGAAACCCTTTCGGCTAAAGGTCACGACCTCCCGTGGGGCGAAGATCTGGGCGGCGACGAGCAGACGGCCCTCGCCGAAGAATACGAAACCCCTTTCGTCGTCGAGAAGTTCCCGCTGTCGGCCAAGGCTTTTTATATGAAAAGATGCGAAGACGACCCGCGGTTAACGTATTCCATGGATGTCTTCGCCCCCGAGGGTTACGGCGAGATCATAGGCGGCTCGTGCCGCGAAGACGATTTGGACAAACTCCTCGAAAATATCGCCGCCCATAAGCTTCCATTAGGACCTCTCGAGTGGTACTTGGACCTCAGGCGTTACGGCGCGGCGCCGACGGCCGGCTTCGGGCTGGGTTTGGGCAGGACCGTAATGTGGATCTGCGGCCTTAAACACATTAGAGAAGCTATACCGTTCCCGCGCATGTTAAACCGTTTTTATCCCTGACGCGGCGCAAGCCCTGGCTGGCTTAGCACATGCCCGGGACGAAGGGGCCTTGTCGTACTTACCGCCGTAATTGGCTTCGCGACAAATCCCGCCGCGGGTTTCCGCGAGCGGGCCGTTTTTTCAGTTTCGTCCCGTTGGAGCGGGCGCGGCGTTGGGCCAAAACAGCGGTGCCGTACGGCCGCCGGCCGCGAACCGTATTGCGTTGAGCAACGTCACGCTTAGTATATTACTCTTAGCCGCCATTCTGGCCGGCGCGCTATTTTCGACCGCGGAGAGCGCGTTATTTTCGCTCGGAAGCGTCCGGCTGCGCCGGATGAAGCTGCGCCGGCGGCTGACGGCGCCGTTGGTGCGCTCCCTCCTCGCCCGGCCGCGGCGTTTGCTTGTAACCGTCATTATCGGCAATATGTTTGGGCTCGTCGCGGCCGCGTCCCTCGCGACGGCGCTCGGCGCCCGGGCCGACGCCCATTTCGGCCCCCTGATAGCCGCCGCCGCCGTAACGGTCGCGATTTTCGTTTTTGCCGAAACCCTTCCTAAGACGGCCGGGGTAGCTTGGCCCGAACGGGGCGCGGCGCTGACGTCGCCTTTTATTAAATTGGTTTTTTGGGTTTTATATCCGTTTAACCGCGCCGCTTTGGCCTTAACCGATTTTTTGGCCGCGGGGCCGCCGCGCCGAGCTCTCGAGCCCGGCGTAGAAGACATTTACGGCCTTCTCAAAGAAAGCGAAGCCGACGGCGTTTTAGACGACGTCGAGAAGGAAATGATAGAAAGGGTAGTGGCCTTGGCGGACCGCACGGCCGGCGATATCGCGACGCCGCGCACGAAGATATTCGCCCTCAACGCCGCCACGGCGTTTGAGGACGCGGCCCGGGCCGTTGCCGATTCGCCGTACGCGCGCATCCCGATATACGAGGGCACGCTCGAAAACGTGGTAGGCATACTTTACGTTAAAGATATGTTGTTGGTCGGCGACGCCCCGCCGCCGAAGATTCGGGGCTTCGCGCGGCCCGCTTATTTCGTGCCCGACAGCCAGCCGGCCGTCAACCTATTCAAGGATTTTATAAAGAACCAAACCCACATCGCGCTGGTCGTGGACGAGTACGGTTCGCTCGACGGCCTGGTTACGATGACTGACGTATTGGGCGCGATCGTCGGCGGCCCCGCGCAATCGGTCACATACGTCGGCGCGCGGCGGTTCGTCGTGGCCGCGGATATGGACCTCGACGATTTCAACGATATCGCGGGCGCTAACCTCCGAGACGATTGCGCGGAGACGTTAGCCGGCTATCTCCTCAACAGGTTCGGGCGCATACCCGCCGTCGGCGAGGAATATCGCGAGGGTGACCTCAAGTTCACGGTTGAGGCGGCGGAACCTCGCCGCCTTACCGAATTGCTGGTCGAGAAATCCCCGGGGGAGGGCGCATAGGTGACCGTAGTTTATTCGTTGCTCGTCCTGGCTTTAGTCTTCGGCGCGGGGTTTTTTTCTTCCGCGGAGACGTCCTTCCTCGCGGCCAACCGCATGCGGCTGCGCCACCTGGCGGGGGAGGGCGACCGCCGCGCGGCCCGCGTTCTATTTTTTCTAGAGAAACCGGACAGCTTCCTGACGGCGATTCTTTTCGGGAACAACGTTTCGTTAGTGGCCGCCACGTCGCTCCTGACGATATTGGTGGCACGCTACTCGGGCGAGGCGGCTGGTGTGGCCGTAACGACGCTCGCGATGACGCTCCTTTTGACGATATTTTCCGAAATAATTCCCAAGTCGGTGGTCCTCGAAGACGCGGACTATTTTGCCATGTCTCTCGCCCCCATCGTCGCCTTCCTGGAGACGCTGTTCAAACCCGTGGTCTGGGCGACCAACGTCGTCGCCGGCGGCTTACTCGGCTTAGTCCGCATCAGGGCGGAACGGTTGCCGTTCGCGACCCGGGAGGAACTCCGCGCTATATTAACGTCGCGTCGCGGTAAAACCAGAACCGAGGTCATGCAACGCCGCATGATACGGAGGATATTGTGATTTAGAGGGTCCCCGGCGGGCCGAGTTAT
>CAZLXP010000069.1:0-13229 GCA_964563535.1 uncultured bacterium
GCCGACCACCTCCGCGCGTACGGCATCTGTTACGAGGCGCTGCTCCGCGGCGCGCAGGCGGAATGGCTGCTGAACTACCGCGGCGGTTCTTTCCTCATAGCCGACGTCGACGGATTAGCCGAGCTATGTCTCGAGCGCGGCGTAACGGCCGAGTACGTCGCGGACCCGGGCCCCATCTATGCCGTGATCGAAGGAAATAATATGGAGGCGGTCCCGCTCACCAAGGCGCCGCGCGTCGCGCTCTACGCGCCGCCCAACGAGGAAATGTGGGACGACGCCGTGATGCTCGCGCTCGACTACGCCCAAATCCCCTACGACGTAATTTGGAACGACGTCGTCTTAACCGGCGGCCTTTACCAGTACGATTGGCTCCACCTGCACCACGAGGACTTCACCGGCCAGTTCGGCAAATTCTACGGCTCGTTCGCCGGGACGCCGTGGTATGAGGCGACGGTGGCGCAATACGAGGGGGAGGCCGCGGCGGCGGGATACCCGTCCGTGGCGGCGTATATGGGCGCGGCGGCGGAGGGGATCGAGCGCTACGTCGCGGGGGGCGGTTTCCTGTTCGCGATGTGCGCCGCGGCGGACACCCTCGATATTGCGCTGGCGGCGCGCGGCGTCGACATCGTCGCGGAAGTCTTCGACGGCACGCCCGCCGACCCGGCCGCGAACGAACGCCTCGACTACGGCCGCACGCTGGCCTTCACCGACTTCCAGGTGATACCGGACCCCTACGTCTACGAGTTCTCGGACATCGACACGCCGCGCTCGGTCTCGGCCGCGGTCGACCCGGCCAACCCGGGTTCCTTCACGCTGTTCGAGTTCAGCGCCAAGGCCGACACCGTGCCCACCATCCTCACCCAAAACCACCGCGCCCGCATAACGGAGTTTATGGGCCAGACCACGGCGTTCACCCGCAAAACCGTCAAAAAAAGCGTCGTCGTCCTGGCGACGATGGACGGCTACGAGGAAGCGAAATATATTTACGGCAACCACGGCGAGGGCTTCTTCTCCTATCTCGCCGGCCACGACCCGGAGGACTTCCAACATTTCATCGGCGAATTGCCCACCGACCTCCGCTTCCACAAAAATTCGCCCGGGTATCGCCTCATCCTCAACAACATCCTCTTCCCGGCGGCGCGGCGCGAGGAGTTAAAGACCTGACGCCGCCGCGGCGACGAAGCCGGCCATAGTTTTATTTTAACGTATACCCAACGAAAAACGCCCTCGAGGGAGGGCGTTTGTCTTTGCGCGAAAACTAAGCTATCTATACAACGCGCGGACGCGCCCCAGGCTCGTAGGCTCGAGGCCGGCCATGGTGTTTATGTGGAGGCGTATGTATTGACTGTTATTTTCTACGGCGCCGCTGGTCGCGGTATGGCTCTTAGCGTAAACCCGGGCGGCCGTACCCTCGGAACGCCAACAATATAAGTTGGTTTCGCTATCGCCGAACCAGCGTATTTCCATCAGCAAGTTATCGCGGTTATTATAGGAGAACTTGTTGGCGTCGATGCCCATATCGTACCAACCGGTACCGCTAAGCGTAAGGGTCAATTTATCCATGACCGGAACCGGCGTATTGCCGGCGTAGTTGTCGTCGAAAGTGGCCACGAGCGCGGATTTGTTCGTATGGCACATCCATACCCGGACGTTGTTGAAGGCGGCGGGCGGCCTGCCCGACTGATACGCGAACTCGACGCCGTTTACGTAACCCCCGTAGTTAATGTCGTTTTGGAACCAAAGGCACTGGAACCTCATAGCGGCGGCGCCTTGGCCCATCCAGGGTATACTATTGCCGGCCGCACGCGTGCCAATAGTTACTACTTTACCAGAGCCGCTAGCCGCCGTGGCCGCCAAAATCGCGCCTAACACGAGTAGAACACCTATGTTTAAGTACGCCCTCATCGCGACTCCTCCTTTTAATAAACCCGAACCCCGGAAACGTTCACCGTTATTTATATAACATTATTGCCGGGATTTTGCAACAAAAAATTTAGGCAAAAATCCCGGTAAAATAAATTTATTTTTAAACTCACCGTGACCCGTTTTTATTGCTAATCGGCTCGAATGAATAATTAAAAAATAAGTAAATATTACTAAATAACTAATATTATCGGCGAAATCGAAAAAAAGACTTGACAACTAGGTATTAAATATCGTATATTATTTTCGGAGGTATAGAGAGTTAAAAACCGTTAAAAGGAGGTTTAAAAATGGGTAGGGCAAATTTTAACCGGCTATTAACGGGCGAATCGCCCAGGGGAAAATGTAAAAAACGAGGAGGTTATGAAATGCGGTGGCAAAACCTCAAGACGATTTTGGCCGCCGGCTTAATATTGATGCCGGCGGCCTTTGTCGCCGCCGAAGATTACGTCGAAGGGGAAGTTTTAGTAAAATGTATTACGACAATAGCTATCTTGGACCCGGGACCCCCGCCAATTACGAACAACGATGAACTAAACGCCGTTATCGTAGAACTTGGGGTCTACGAGATACCTGAAATTTTCGACTTCTTGCCGACCGAACCGATAGGAGACCCCAACGGAAAGTGGGACTGGGAAGATTGGCTTAGCGTAATGGATATATACCACTTTGAAACTTATTACCTATTTAAATATAACGGAAACGTATCACCACAGGAAGCTGCGAACTTATTAGGGGCTTGTGGTATTGTAGATTACGCCGAACCCGAATATTTCGGGGTTGCCGATACGGGAATACCGAATGATCCCATTTTTGAAGATCAATGGTACTTGCATAAAATTAAAGGACCCGAAGCCTGGGATTATTGGCCTCCGCCGTTTAGGCAACCGTTAGTAGCGGTAGTAGACCATGATATAGTAAATCATACTGACTTAGAAGGTAACCTGGTACCCGGTTACCCTTCCGATGAGTACAAACGTTTGAAAGAACAAACCGATCAGCATTACCCATACCACGGTACCATGGTTTCCGGCGTTATCGCGGCGGTTACTAATAACGGATATGGAATGGCCGGTATAGGGTTCAACTATATTAAAGTTATGCCGGTAAATGTGACGACGGACCCTGACCCTAAGATAGCGAAAGGAATACTTTGGGCGGCGCTTAAAGGTGCTGACGTAGAAAATTTCAGTTGGGTATTAGGTCCGTTTTCCAATTTCGATATAATCCACAAAGCGATACAGGCGGCTTACGACCTAGGCGTAATAATGTGCGCCGGTAAAGGAAACGATGGCGTATATAACGACCCCGAAGAAAATCCGAATTGGCCTTCCGATTGGAAAGAAGTAATAGCGGTTACCGGAACTAATGAAAAAGACGAGTTATGGTATGAACACCAGGGACTTGGTTCTAATTTCGGCCCCGACACGGAATGTGCCGGGCCCGCCCATAACATAATTACCACTTGGTACGGTAGTTATTTTATAACAGAGTCGGGTACCTCTTTCTCGGCCCCCCACGCCTCCGCAGTCTGCGGACTTATACAAGCTCATTGGCTATGCGTTATCGACCCGCCCGTGGACCGGGTTGCCCTCGCCCGGGGCATACTTAAACATTGTTGCGACGATAACCCGCCGCCGGGTTGGGATGAATACTTCGGTTGGGGCCGGGTTAACTTAAAAAAAACTATTGAATACTTGATAAACGACTCCTCGCGAGACGTTAAGGTAATTAACGACAAAAATGTTTATCTGACTACGACCCCGCGCATTTTCGGTAACTACCCTAACCCGGCGCGCGGAACTACGTCGTTTAAATTCGATTTGCCCGCCTCGGGAGGGAGCGTATTTGTAAAACTAGAAGTATACGACTTAAGCGGCCGCCGCGTAGCTACGGTAATAGAAGAAACCCTACCTCCCGGGAGTTACGAACGGCGGTGGGATTGTACCGACAAATCCGCCCAAAAGTTACCCGCAGGCGTATATATTTACAGCGTTCGCGTCGGCGCCGGAACCTCGGTACGTAAACTCGTTATTATTAACGAATAAAAATATGCCCCTTCCTATAAGATTTTTAAAACTGTTGGGTTGTACGGCGTTTGCCATAGTAATTTCTTACGGATTAGCGTCGGGATCAGAAATCAGTGTAGCCGCCTTCTATGCCCCCGGTATGGCGTTAGGCCCGGCGAGTGTGGTTAACGAAATTAACCCGGTAGGTTTCGGCGGGGCCCTTAGGTTAAGTGTCAATAGAAATTTGGCGTTATCGCTAGGCGGCGGTTATACCGAATATAAGTATCGCGAACCTCCCCATATAATCCCGGCTATAGCGGGCTACGCTTTCTTCGACGAAATCCCTATCTTAATGTTCACTATGGGGATAGATTACGGTTTTCCTGTGTCGGCTTTCGTCCCGTACGTGGCGGGAGGCGCGGTATCGGCCTTTGAATTCGCGGAATACGGTTACAAAACCGACGTCGACGGCGCTCCCGGCCTTTACGGCGTGGCCGGCGTAAAGTACTTTTTTCGAGACGACATAGCTTTCGAAGCGGCGCCCCGTTACATTTTGTTATTTGACAACCCCGTAGTCGTAAATAACGGTGTATCGTTAGAACGCGCTGAGGCACGTAGTCAATTAGTGGACCTCCTTGTTGGGGTCAATTATTGCTTCTAAGCCACAATGTATTCATTTAAACAAAAGCGGCCCGCGCGGGCCGCTTTTTCCGCGCCCCACCCGCCGGAGTTTTAAGGGATTGCCTCGCGCTCCGGGCGCCGATAGAATTATACCCCTAATAATCGTCCGTTACATTATAAACGGAACCAATCTCGCCGCCGCAAAACGACTCAGTAACCGAAGTACCTCATCTCCTCCGCCACCCTCTCCCGCCGCAACTTCACGTTCAAAATCAAGCCGACCGCGATAAACGACGAGAGCGTCGCCGAGCCGCCGTACGACATGAACGGCAGCGGCAGGCCCGCAACCGGGATAAGGCCCACCGCCATGGCCGCGTTCACCACGAACTGCGTGAAGAAGAGGGTGGCGAGGCCGAACGCCAAGATGCCGCCGCGACGGTCGCCGGCGCGATACGCGATCAAGAACGAGCGGAAGACGACGACGGCGAACAACGCGACCACCAGCAGACAGCCGGCGAAACCCCACTCCTCGCCCCACGCCGAGAGCACGAAATCGGTGTGGCCGGCCGGAACGAATTCGGAGTGGATCTGACTGCCTGCGAGAAAACCCTTGCCGAATAACCGCCCCGAGCCCAGCGCGATCTTCGCCTGGATGATGGAGTAACCGGCGCCGCGCGGGTCCGCCGTCGGCGAGAGGAACGATAATATGCGCGCCCGTTGGTATTCCTTCAACAGGCCCCACAGGATGGGGGTCGCCGCGCCGGCCACGACGCTGGCCCCGAAGAAGAAGGCGCGCTCCCACCACCGCACCCGCGCCACCAACGCGACGACAGCTACCGCGGCGAGGAAGATCAGGAAAGCCGCCAGTTTGAAGGACACGAAAAACGCCACGAGGGGGGAAAGCAATAACAACAGGTGCGGAATCGGCGCGCCGGCCCAGAAGAGGCACGCGAACAACAAAGGCACGAAGACCGCCGCGGTCCCCAGGTCCGGCTCGACCACCGTCAGCGCCGCGGGCGCCGCGGCGAGCGCAATCGGCAGAATATAATGGGGAAGGCCCTCCAGGCGGTGGAAGACGTCGAGGACCAGCGCGAGCGTAAGCACCGTCGCGATCTTCGCGAACTCCGACGGTTGGAACTTCAAAGGACCCACCGCGAGCCACCGCTGCGCCGCGCCGCCGTGCGTCAAGGCCCTGGCCGCGAGCATCGCCAAAGCCACCAACGCCAAAAGATAAATGCCCCACGAAATCTTCACCCACGCCCGGTAAGGCACGGCGACCGCCAGTACCAAAACCGCCCACCCCAGGCCGACCCATAAAAGTTGCTTCCAAAAAAATACGCCGCCGGCGGCGGAATAAACCGCGGCCAGGCCGACGGCGCTCAAAACGAAAGTCGCGCCCAACAGGGGCAAATCCAGGCGCCGCCCTATCTCGTACCGGATACTCATTAACCGGCGGGGCCCTCGCCCGTTACGGGTTTCTCCAAGTCGGCCGGCGTCATACCGCCCGGGGGCGCCGGCCACGCCGCGTCGCCGATTATGTTTTGGCGGCAGTAGCCGACGATCTCTTTGGCCCATTTGATGTACGACTCGCCGTAGCCGCCGTTTTCCACCAGGATGCACACCGCCACTTTAGGCTCGTACGCCGGCGCGAAGCCGGTGAACCAGGCGTGGGTGTCGCCGAAGGGGTTTTCGGCCGAGCCGGTCTTGCCGGCGAGGTAATGGGCGTTCACGCCGTAGCGGTCGACGACGCCGATAAGGCCGCGCATCATCGTCTCGCGGGTCGTCGGCTTGAGGGCCACGACGCCGCGCACCTGGGGCGGAAAGGACGCCCGCACGACGCCGTCGCCGTCCACTGCCCGCGTTACGGCGCGCGGTTGGTAGAGACGGCCGCCGTTGGCGAAGGCGCAGAAGGCCACGAGCTCCTGGATGGGCGTCAGGAGGACCTGGCCCTGGCCGATGGCGTTATTGAGGACTTCGCCCCGCGGCCATTTCTTTCCCCATTTGCGCTCGAGCCTCTCGCGGCTGGGGATAAGGCCGCGGTTCTCGTGGGGGAGCGGTATGCCGGTCGGCCCGCCGTAGCCGTATGCCCGGGCGTACTTGTTCAAGTTGTCGATGCCGACGCGCAGGCCCACTTGAAAGAAGAAGACGTTGCAGGAATTCTTAAGGCCGCCGGCGATGTCGAGGGCGCCGTGGCCCGACCGGTTCCAACAGTGGAACAGCCACCGGCCGTAACGGAAGGCGCCGCCGCAGGGATAAGGCATCTTCTCCTCCCGGCCCACCAGATCTTCTTCCAGCGCCGCCGACGCCGTAATCAACTTGAAGGTGGAGCCCGGCGGATAGGAACACTGGATGGCGCGGTTGAGCAAGGGATGGTCGGGGGCGGTGGCGTACGCGGCCCACTTGGCCGCCGTAAGGCCGGCGGCGAAGTCGTTGGGGTCGACCGCGGGGGAGGAGGCCAGCGCCCACACGTCGCCGTTTTCCGGGTTCATCACGATTACGGCGCCGCGCCGCCCGGCCAACAACCCCTCCACCAGACGCTGCAACCCCAAATCCACCGTCAGGTGCAAGTCGTAACCGGCGCGCGGCGGCTCGGCCTCCTCGGCATACTCCAGGCCGAGCTTCTTCTCGAGCGCGTTAACCGCCACGGTCTCGAAACCGTCCCGGCCGCGCAAATATTTCTCGAACGTGTATTCCAATCCCGCGAGCCCTACGGTGTCGCCCAAATTGTAACCTTGCGCCCGCGAGACGGCCAGGCGCTCGCGGCCGATTTCGCCCACGTAACCCAGCAGGTGACCCGCCAGCGGGCCTTGAGGATAGCAGCGCCGCGGCCGCGAGACGACCGTCATCTCGGGGTAACGGGCCCGGACCTCCTCGAAGGCGAAGGTCTCGCCGGGCGTCAGGCCGACGGCGACCTCCGCCGGTTCATACGGGAACTCGCGATTGGCCGCGATGGCCGCCGCCAGCCCCTCGGGCGTCATATTAAAATATGAGGCCGAACGTTCGAGCGCGGCCGCCGGCACCACTTCGGCCGAAGGCAACATCCACAACACGGCGTACGTAGGTTTACTGGAGGCGAGGACGTCGCCGTTCCGGTCGTAGATGCGGCCGCGCGGCGCCCGGACCGGGATGCGGCGCAGACGGTTCTGCTGGCTGAGGGCGTAGAAGTCGTCGCCGGACGCGAGCTGCAGGTCGGCGACCCGGGCCGTAAGGATTCCGAATACGGCCGCGGCGAAGACGGCCGCGCCGGCCAATCGCCCCTTAGACGCCATGCCCTCCACCCCCGGCCTGACGCCCCTCGATGGCGGCTATGGCCATCAGGCGGCCGGCCTCGTCGCCGTCGCGCCGCCGGGACGCGAAGAGTTCCTCTTCGCAAGAGGTGCACGTCGCGACGCGGTAAATATTCTGCGGAAGCACACCCGCCTCCTGGGCGGCGAGCTCGTTGGCGCGGTGCAGGTCCAGCCGCCGCACGCCGCCTTCCGCCGTCAAAACCTGGCCGACCCTTTTGCCGAACGCGGCCTCCGCCGCCCGGGCGACGTCGTCGCCGACGTCGTAACAGCAGGGCCCTACCGCGGGGCCGAGGAAGACGGCGACCTCTTCGGCCCGGGCGCCCCACAGGTCCTCCAGCCGCGAAACCCCGGCGGCGACGATCTTGGCCAGCGTCCCCCGCCACCCGGCGTGCAAGACCGCCAGCGCCCCCGCGTGCGGCGCCCACATTACCACCGGCACGCAGTCGGCCGTGAACACCGCGAGCGGCGCGTCGACGACGTCGGTCGCGAGGCCGTCGCACTCGCCGCACCACCGCCGCTCCGCCACCGCCACCCGGCATATCTCGGTCCCGTGGACCTGGCGGCACGTCGCGAGGCGGCCGTACGGAAAGCCCAACGCCGCGCACAACCGCGCGACGTATTCCTCGTTGATGCGGCCTTCTTCGTCCCGCGGCTTCCCGGCGAAACCGGCCACCGGCCCTTCTTTCAGCGTCCGGGCCGTCGCGAACGCCGCGGCGACGCCCTCGAAGGCGCCGACGTTATCCAGCCACAGCGCGCCCGCCTCAGCCGTCAGCTCGTCCGGCGAAAACTCGTTTTCGGCGTTCACCCGAACCTCCTCACGGCCGCCACGGCCGCGGCTAACAGGTTCCCCGTTTCGGCCATCGTTTTATTTTAACATATACCCAACGAAAAAACGCCCTCGAGGGGAGGGCGTTTATCTTTGCGCGAAAACTAAGCTATCTATACAGCGCGCGGACGCGCCCCAGGCTCGTAGGCTCGAGGCCGGCCGCGCTACAACCTACTCTTAGACGAGCCGGTCGTTTATTACGACGGCTTTGTTGAACACGACTTCGTAAGGTCTGAGCACCGGAGCCAATTATTCGAGCTCCTGGTCGGCATCAACTACTACTTCTGAAAAATTACCCTCCCCCGGAATAAAAGCCGCCCAAACGGGCCGCTTTTTTTACCGTTCGGGCGAGCTCGGATCTTAAGTTATTGACACGCGGCCCGGGCGGCGATAAAATGTAAACGGTGAATTATCTTCGGGGATACATTTAAAAAGGAGGTTGAAGGATGCGGAAAATAACCGGTATCGCGGTACTTGCGGTGGCCACCTTAGCCGGCGTAGCGTCGGCGCTGGACGTGGGCGTCGGCGCCTTCTACTCGCCGGGCAAGGTTTTCGGCGGCGCAACAGTAATCGACAAGGGGTTAGAGGAACACGGCAACGACGTCAGCCCGGGTGGTTTCAAAGGCCGCGTCTCGCTGGGCGTCTATGAGGGGCTCAACTTGGGGCTCGGTATCGGCTACAACGACTTTATCTATCGGGATGATACGGTCGCTACGATCCCCGAGTATCACGTCGTAGGTTCCATACCCACCGTGATTACCACTATCGGCGCGGATTACGCCCTCCCGGTAGGGCCGTTTCGGCCGTACGCCGGCGGTGGCTTGGCTATCGCCCGGGAGGCCGCGGAAACCCATAGTTATAAAACGACCGATTGGTACCCGGGCTTATACGCCGAGGGGGGCGCGCGCTACTTTGTCGTCGGTGGCCTGGCGCTGGAGGCCGGGCCGCGTTACACGCTTATCTTCGACGAACCCGCCGAAGGGTATGACATTAACTACCGTGACTTCTTAAGGTCCGATAGCCACACCCAGTTGTTCGAGCTCCTGGTCGGCATCAACTATTACTTCTGAGGATTTAACGTCCGCCGGAACAGAAGCGGCCCAAGCGGGCCGCTTTTGCGATTACGCCGTTGCCCGTCGTTAAAACGGCCCGGCCCCAAGGGCATTGGGCGCGGCCGCAAGCCGAGGGGCGCGCTTATTTTATTTAAAATTGAGTGTAAAAAAACTTGACAAACGTACCTCTAATTCCTAAACTTATGCGGGGAAACGGGCCCATAGCTCAGTTTGGGTAGAGCCACCGGCTCATAACCGGTCGGTCCCAGGTTCGAATCCTGGTGGGCCCATAACTTAAACCGCGCCCGAGCGGCCGTACGTGTGAGGTAGCGATGCGCTCGGTAGTGAGTATTATTATCTTTTTGGCCGCCGCCGTCGGGGCCTTCGCCCAGGTACCCCCTCCCCCGACGCCGCCCCCGGCCGCGCCGGCCGCGCCCGTCAAGGCGACCGATTACCCGGCCTTCGACGCCGGTACGCGCGTCGAGTTCTTCGCCGAACAGAACAAATACCGCGCGTACCTGACCAACCCCGCGGACTTCATCCTCTTCACCGAGACCTTCGTGGCCGGCGACGTCGGCGGCGACCTGAGCTTCGGCGGCTTCGATTACTCGAAGAACGGCGGGAAGGCCAAACCCGGGCCTACGGAACCGGACAAGAGGGCGGGCCTCGACGTGTCCTACACCGCGGCCTTGGGCGCGCTGGCGCTCGGCGCATACCGCTTCGGGCCGTGGGCGGTGGGCGGCTCTTTCGACTACAACCGCGACGCCGCGTCGCTGGCGTATAACGGCGCCGGGATGACGCTGGAGCCGTTCTTCTCCACCGACGACGGCTGGGTGGACGCGGACCTGGTGGGCCAGCGATACGGCATCACGGCCGCGGCCGCCGCGGCGCTCGAGCCCCACGTCGCCGGCGGCTCGTTCTCGTTCATCCCCGAGCGGGTGGAGGGCGATTACGACTTCGAGTTCTTGCCGGCGCCCGGCGAAACGGGCGCCCATCGCCTCGACAAATTATGGGGCCGGCGCGAGCTCAAGGAATACCGGTTGAAGGGCGGCTACGCGTTCAGGCCGGGAGACGAGTTCGACGTCGGCGGCGCCTTAGGGCTGCGGGTGCTGCGCAGCACGGTGAATTGGCGCGACGAGAGCGTCGAAGAAGAACCCGCGGGCACTTCGGATAAAGGGAAAGTCGGCGACGTGGACCTCAAGGGGTTGGGCGTCACCATAGACGGCGGCGGCCGGTATCGGCTGCTGGACAACCTCCGCGTGGGCGGCGCGGTCGCGCTGCAGTTCATTCCGGGGATAACGCTCGACTGGCGGGGCGAGCGCTGGGACCTCATCGGGCCGTTCGGCGAGCGGACGTCGGAAGATTACCGGCTGGCCAACGCCGACGAACGCCGCTACCGTTTCGGCGGCGGCCTGGCTTTTTACCCCGACGAAAAAACGACGCTGGCCTTCGACTACGGCTACGACCGCTTGGCGGCATCGGCTAAGGTTTACGACGACGAGAGCGCCCAGGTGGACGAGCTCCGGCTCTCCGCCTACCACACCTTCACGCGGCTCGGCGCCGAACGTTGGGTCATCGACAACCTCGCCGCCAAGATCGGGTGGGAACAAGACCTGTTCAGTTATCCGCGTAACGTTTTCTTCGGCGGCCTTACTTATAAATTCGAGGACAATTGGTTAATAAACTACGATTATCGAGGCGGTCAACTAACGGCAAACAACCTTTCGCTATTCGCGCCCTTCGAGGATATCGTAAAGCCGGCCAGTCACCGGTTTACGGTAATCTGGTATTTGTAGGGGCGCGGCGGGGGTCCGGAGCGATGAAGGAGTTATCATGAAGAGGACGGCTTTGATAACGGCAATCGCGGCCGCGATATTGTTGGCCTGCGGCGACGACGAGGGCCCGGTGGGGGTCGGCAAGGTTCGTTATTGGGATATCGCGTGGTCGTCCCCGGAGACGGTCCTCACGGACATAGAGATGCTGGGCGAGCAATCGGGCTGGGCCTGCGGTTACCGGTACAACGAAACGACGGGAACCTACGACGGCCTGATCTACCGCTATGACGGCACGAATTGGGAAGTGGCGTTATTCCTGCCGGGGACGCTGGGGGCCAAGCTGACCGCCATCGACTTCCTGGGAGAAAAGAACGGTTGGGCCCTCGGCAACCGGGAAGGCGGCATGGTGCCGGGCCCGGTAGTCCTCCACTACAACGGCGAGACGTGGGGCGAAGTAGCTACCATGGGCTTGAACGGCGGGGTCATGAAGTTATTGGCCGCGGCGGGCGACAACGACGTATGGATTTCGGACGGCCTGAGCGCGTACCATTTCGACGGCTATTTCTGGATGGCATACCCGCTATCCGTAGGCGGCGACGTGGACCGTTGGGTCTTCCCCAACGCCAACGTCGGGTGGGCGGTGAGCTACGACACCGGGTACTGCTACCGCTGGGTTAGCGAAAGCGGCGGCTGGATGCTCGAGCCGCGCCCCCTCTACAACGTCACGGCCTTCTACTTCACCGCCGACGGGTCCGGCGTTTACGCCGACTACGTGAACATCCCGCCGGTTTCGGAACGTACGAACATCTACCGACGCGCCGGCGGCGCGGAAACGTCTTATAAGAGAATATACGCTACCGGCGAGCGGCGCCTGCTGACCGCCTGCGGCTTCTTCCCTCCCGACTACTTCTTCTTCGCGGGGCCGAACTCGGCTTTCGAGGTCGTCGGGGAAGACGTGAACGTGCTGGGGTACGTGCCCTCGAGCGACCTGGGCGTCGTGCGCGCCATAAGCATTGCGGCCCAACGCGACGTGTGGGGCGTAATGGGCAAGAGCTTGGACCGCGGGCCGTCGTTCATCGTCCACAAGAAAAGCTAGCCAAGGCTTAAACCGCGCAAAGCCGGCGCTTCACGCGCCGGCTTTTTTCTGGCCACGCCGTTTACCGTTTAAACGGCTTCGCTTACTCCCCGGCCACCAGCCGGCCGTAAATAGCTCGCGCGTGGCTGTCGTCGCGGGCGCCGTAGACGAGCGCCCGGCCGTCGCGGAATATCACCGCCGAGACGCCGCCCTCCGCCACGAATAAAAGTTCGTCGGTCCCTTTTACGACCCGCCCCGGCGCCAAGCGGTCGGAAATGGCCGCCAAATCCAACTTAATAGTCCCGCCGGGGAAGACCTCGAACGCGTCGCCGCCGCAACACCGGCTCACGTAACCCGCCACCTCCCCCTCCAGAAAGGCGAACTCGCCGCGGCCGCATACCGGGCAACCGTCCACCCGTTTGACCGCGACGGTGGCGACGCGCGCGGGCTCTTCGACCCGGCTCAGCCGGCCCGCCACGGCCCCGCCCTCGCCCCGCAAGAGGGCAAACGTCAAGGCCGCGCCCAGCGCCCCCGTCGCCGCCACCACCGCCGGCGATACGCCCACCCGGGCGCACGAGCCGGCATCGTCCAACGCCGCCGGCGGGGCCGCGACGCATCGCAGGCACGGCCCCGCCCCCGGGACGACGGCCATAACGGCGCC
>CAZLXP010000070.1:0-13016 GCA_964563535.1 uncultured bacterium
TTAGGGTACTATCAGCACCGCGCAGTCGGCGTCTTCCACGACGCGCTGCGCGACGCTGCCGACCGGAACCCGCCCCGTACGGTAGCCGCTCCTCCTGCCTATGACGATAAGGTCCGCCTCCGCCTGGTTCGCGACCGTAACGATCTCGACGTGCGGGCGTCCCCTCTTCACGATCATTTCGGCGTCTACGCCCTCCCGGGCGGCCAACGCCCCCACCTTAGCCACCGCCTCGTCGGCGTTGACCTCGAGTTCGCGCTCCACCTTGCGCCGCTGCCCTCGCGACTGGCCGACGAAATCCGAAACCACCGACGTATCGATGACCGAAACGACGATTATTTTAGCGCCGTCCCTCTTCGCCAGCCGGAAAGCGGTCTCGACCGCCCGCATCGCGAACGGCGTCCCGTCCGTGCTAACGACGACGGTGTGGAAACCGTTCCCCTGGGGGAAATCCTCTCGGGCCATATCAGTACCGCAGCGCCGTCAACTTCTCCCGCAAACGCCCTTCGACCAGCGGCGGCACAAAACAACCTACCGGGCCTCCCAAGCGCGCGATCTCTTTCACCAGGCTCGAGTTCAAATAAAAATACTTCTCCGACGGCAACATAAGGACGGTGTCGATTTCGTCCGCGAGTTTGCGGTTGGCCGCCGCCATCTTGAATTCCTCTTCAAAGTCCGAGACCGCGCGCAGGCCCCGCACTATTACCCGCGCGCCCTTGCGCCGGGCGTATTCGACCGTCAAGCCCCCAAAGCTGTCTATTTCGACGCCGGCTAAGTCGCCCACCACGGCGCGCAGCATTTCCAACCTTTCGTCGACGTCGAACAAAGGCTCTTTGATAGGGTTCGCGGCCACCGCCATCACAAGGAGATCGAATATGCGGACGCATCTCTCCGCGATGTCGAGATGGCCGTACGTTACCGGGTCGAACGTACCCGGGTATACCGCCACGGTCCGTTTGGCGTCCATCACCATATCACGTCGTATCCGAACACGCCGCGGCCTAACGGCGCGACGCCGACGTCACGGGGGCTTAGTAGGCGCCGGCCGGCGACGCAAAAGGCCGCGCCTTCCGCGGCTAAGTGAAAACGCGAGGATAATACGCTCCGCCGCGGCGTTACGCCACAGCTCACATCCGGCCTTTTACGCCCCGGATGATACTAAAAGACCCCGGATTAAATAGCAAGCGAAAAAACCGCCCCCGCCCTCGGCCCGGCGCGGCCGAGAGTAAGGGGCTTGAAAAAATATGGAAACTTTTAAAACGGGCGAATTTACCGGCCGGCGATAACCAACTTGCCGGCCTTGACCTGGTCCTTGCCAGAGACGCGGTAGAGGTAGACGCCCGGGGCCAGCGGGCCGGCGCTAGCCGGGTCCCATACGCACGCGTCGCGGCCCGCGCCCACTTCCCACGCCGCGACGCGACGCCCCGTAATGTCGTAAACGGCTATCGTCGCCGGCGTCGCGAGCCCCTCGAAACACACGCCGCCCGTCGCCGCGCCCGAATAGTAAGGGTTGGGGTACACCCGCACGACGAGGGGCGACGGCGGTACGCCGGCACGTACGCTCGGCGGCTCTTCGACGCCGGACGAAGGCGCCGCGGCGAGATGCGCTAACGTCGCGGCGTAATCCCGGGCAAAGCGGACGGCGAGGTCGGGCTGCAACTTGTCCAGCGTATCGTCGATGGTATGGTAGTAGGGATACGACGTCCCGCCCCCTATGCCCGGCCCGCCTTCGATGGCCCCCATGGCCGCGTACCCGTATGACCAGAAATAGTAATGGTCGCTGCCGGTGAACTCGTAATGGTCGTAGAGGAGTTTATTGCCGTATAGGCCGCCGACGACCGTCAAGTAATCCAACAGCCAAGGATTCGCGCCGTAGGCGACGCTGAAGTCGTCGCGGCCGCCGCTCTCCTCGTCGTAGGCCACCATGTCGCCGTTAAGCACCGCGACCAGGTTTACGTTATTCTCCCGGCAAAACTGCGCGTATGCGCGGCTGCCGTATAAGCCTTGTTCCTCGCCGCCGAAGGCGCAATACCGCACGGTACGGCCGAACTCGAAGTCCTTGAACGCCCGGGCCGCGGCCATCGCCACCGCGACGCCGGAGGCGTCGTCGTCCGCGCCCGGCGCCAACGTCTCCCGATACTGGCGCGGCGACGTGGAATCGAGGTGGCCGCAAATTATTACCACCTCCTCCGGCGAAACGACGCCCCGCCATTCCGCAATAACGTCATGGTAGGTCTGGCCGGAGTAGGTAAAGGGGAAAAGGGTGACCGTTAAACTTTGCCCCTCGAAGAAGGCCTTCACGTAATCGCGCCCGGCGGCGTATCCGGACGTAGGCGTGTAGCGCGTGCGGAAATCCTGGAGGGCCTGAACGTAGGAGGCGTATTCGGCCGCCGTTATGCTATTGACCGCGGCCTCTATCACCGGGTCCTTTTGGTTCGGGGGCGTCTCGGCGTCGAAGCCGCGCTCGAACGGCGCGACCGGTTCGAGTTTAATTAGCTCCACGCGGCGGTCGACCGCGCGTAAATCGTCAACGTCCGCGTCCTGTTCCACGCCGACGAGTATTTCCTCGTCGGAGATTTGCGCGGCCGAGCCCAGGTGCTCGAAGGCCGCGGCCGTAAGGCCGCCGCCGGGCACCCACACGAGATAATAATCCCTCCGCGTCGCCTCCCGGTCCAGAAGGCGGTACGGCGCGACGCGGGTCAGCGCCGCCGCGGAGCCGTTATACAAGAAGCCGCCGGCCGCCGGGCCCAAGTAATAAAGCCCCGCCTCCTCGTCGGGCGCCACTTCCCGGGTAGAAATAACGACCAAATCGCCCGGCAGCGCCAGCGCCGCCGCGGCCAACGCGGCCCCCAGAAGAACCGCCACCATATATTTTCTCATGATGCTCCTTTGTTCCCTCTATTCCGTTATCACTATCTTCCCGGCCTTCCGCTGGCCTTGCCCCTCGAGGCGGTAGAGGTAGACGCCGGGGGCAAGGGCCTCGCCGCTTGGGCTCGCAGGCCGCCACATGCACGCGTCGCGGCCCGCGGCCACCTCCTCCTTCGCGACGCGCCGCCCCGCCAGGTCGTATATCTCCACCTTAGCCGGCGCCCTAATGCCGACGAAGTTCACGCCGCCCGCGGCCGTCGCGTAGCAATACGGGTTCGGGTAGACGGCGAAGGCCCGAACGCGGGGGGCTACAGCGTAACCCGGCGGCTCAGGCTCAAAGAGGTAATCGCCCAAGCCGGCCAGATGCGCCAGCATGGCGGCGTAGTCGCGGACGAAGCGGACGCCGAGGGCCGGGTGGAGTTTGTCGAGAGTATCTTCGGTCGTGTGGTAATAGGGATAATGGGAACCGCCGCCGGTATCTACCGGTCCCTCGGTCGCGCCAAGCGCGTCGTACCCGACCCTTCGGAAAGACTCATCGTCGCAGCTTAGCGTTCCTTCCTCGTAGATTAATTTATTCCCGTAAAAACGGCACACCGCTTGTAAATATTCCAGTAACCATCGACCACCTGGGTCCCCCCCGTAATCGATCGCGAAATCGTCCCTCTTCCCTTTCTCTTCGTCGTAACATACCATGTCGGCGTTGAGCACGGCGACGATCTTCTCGCCTTTAGCAGCGCAGTACCCCGCGTACGCTCTGCTGCCGACGAGGCCCGATTCCTCGGCGCCGAAGGCCAGGTAACGGACGGTCCGTTTAAAAGACATATTGCGAAACGCCCGCGCCGCGGCCATCGCGCACGCCGTCCCGGAGGCGTTGTCTTCGGCGCCCGGGCAATCCGAAGGGTAATGGGGCCACCCAAACGAATCGAAATGGCCGCCGATGACTACGATCTCCTCGGGTTTGGCGTTACCGCGGCGCTCGCCGACGACGTTTTCCGAGGCCAAATCCATTCTCTTCACCACGTCCCCGAAACTCTCACCACCGTCCGCCGTAACGTACAATTCTCGGGCCGCGGCCGAACCGATTACGCCGTGTACGCCGTCGGCGAACGATAAAATATCGCAGTACGCCTCGCCGGGCTTACGCAATAACCGCCAGGTCTTACCGCCGTCGGAGGTGCCGATTAACCGGTCTCCTGCAGCGAAGCCGTGCATTCGGTCCGGGAGCTCGAGCTCGGCGAATTCCCCCTTGAATCCCGGGTCTTCGAAACGCCAATTCGTCCCGTCGCGGGTATGGATTAATCGGGAGGTACCGACGGTAGCCCACGCCTCGGTAGCAGAAACCGGCGCTATATCTAATACCGGAAACGTAGGTATCGAGCATAATCGCCAATTATTACCGCCGTCGCTCGAATAATAAACGCCAACCAGGTCGGTTACCCAGAGATGGTCCTCATCGTACGCGCGGACCACGCGCGTCGTGAAACCCTCGGCGACGTACTGTGAGGCCCAAGTCTTGCCCCCGTCGTACGTCTTAAGTAGAATTAGTTCGGGCCGGCGCTGCGGTACACTTTTTCCGCCGCCGAACCACCCTATGTTTGCCGAGGCAAAAAACAAATCGTTGATCGTAAACTCGGCGCCGGGCTCCGACGGCGTAATTTTGTAAGTCTTCCAAGTATAGCCGCCGTCCCGTGTCGTGCTGATCACGTTCTCTAATTTATCGCGCCAAATAAACCCGGTTCGCTCGTTTACCCAAAACGAGGTATCGAGCCCGGGCGTCGCCACGCCGTAAAACGAATCCCACGACGTACCCCCGTCTCGCTTACGTTTAAAAACGTACGCGTCGGTATCGACGTATATAACGCCCTTCCCATCGGCGAAGTGGGCGTCTTTGATCTCGGTACAATCAAAAGGGAAAAAGGATGCTTCTAAATTTTGGAGGCCGAAAAAGTTGCGAATATAATCGCGGGCCGCGTCGCTACCGTCGGTTTCGACCGCGCGCGTTTTGAAATCCTGCAGTTGCTTTATATAACCGGCGTACTCCTCTTTAGTTATCGTATTAATAGCCCCCGCTATCGCCGGGTCCTTCTCCGTCGGCGGCGCCTCGCCGTCGTAGCGCCACTCCACCGGCGTCACCGGCTCGAGCTTGATTAATTCTATTCTGTAGTCGACGGCCCGTAGCGCGCCCGGGCCGAAGCCGCGCTCGACGCCGACTAATATCTCGTATTCCGATAATCGGACCGCCGTCCCCAGGTGCGCGAACCCCTCGGCCTTGAGATTGACCCGCGCCGGCGCCCAGACGATATAGTAATCCTTCGTCTGCGCGTCGCGGTCCAGCAAGCGATACGGCGCCACCCGCGCCACCGCGGCGCTCGAGCCATTGTATAAATACCCCGCGCCGCACGAGCCTAAATAATAAAACGCCGCGGCCTCGTCGGGCCGGACCTCCTTAGCCGAAAGCACGACGAACTCCGCGGGCAAAGCCAACGCCTTCGGGGCCACGAGAACGGCCGCGACAACCATAACTTTTAACGTCTTCACGTCTACGCCTCCCCTATCTCGCGAGATTATCTCGCTATTACTATCTTACCCGCCTTTTCCTGCTCCTGCCCCTCTACTCGGTACAAGTAGACGCCGGGCGCTAACGCCTCGCCCTCGGGCGTCGCGGGCCGCCACACGCATTCGTCGCGGCCCGCGGCCACCCCCGCGCGGGCGACGCGCCGCCCCGCCAGGTCGTATATCTCCACCTTAGCCGGCGCCCTAATGCCGACGAAGTTCACGCCGCCTGCCGCCGTCGCGTAGCAATATGGGTTGGGGTAAACGGCGAAGGGCCGCGTGAACGGCGTAGCCGGACTCTCGGGCGGCGCCGGCTCCATAAAAGTAGGCCCTACGCCGGCGAGGTGCGCCAACGTCGCGGCGTAGTCCCGGGCGAAGCGGGCGCCGAGTTCCGGGCGGAGCTTATCGAGCGTATCCTCGGTAGAATGGTACCAGATGTAACCGCCCCCGGGCCCCGCCTCCACGCGGCCGTGGATGGCCCCCAGCGCCGCGTAGCCGTGGTCCCAAAAGGAACCGTGGTCGCTCGATTTGAATTCGAAGCGCTCGCATATCAAACCGTTGCCGTATAACGAATTCACGCGTTTGAGGTAATCGAAGAGCCACTTGTAACCGCCGTACGCTGCGCCGTAGTCGTCGCGCAGGCCGTCCTCCTCGTCGAAGCTGACCATGTCGGCGTTGAGGAAGGCGATTATTTTCTCCCCCTTGCGGGCGCAATACTCGGCGTACGCGCCGCTCCCCATAAGGCCGTTCTCCTCGCCGCCGAAGGCGACGTACCGCACCGTTCGCCGAAACGAAAAATTCCTGAACGCCGCGGCGGCCGCGAGCGCGCACGCCACCCCCGAGGCGTTGTCCTCGGCGCCCGGCGCGTCGGTGAGCGGGAATTCCGACGTCGAGTCGTAGTGGCCGCCGATTATCACTACCTCGTCCGGCACCTCGCAGCCGCGGCGCTCGCCGATCACGTTCTCGGCGTATAAATCTACGCGGGCGGAGATGTCCGTGAACGTTTGGCCGCCGTCGTCGGTCCGGAGGAGCCGCTGGCCGTACGTATACCCCGCGACGCCGTGGTCCTTGTCGGCGAAAGAGAACACGTTGCAGCCCTCGAGCGGCGGCTTGGGCAACTCCCGCCAGCTCGAGCCGCCGTCGACGGTGCGCACGAATTTATCCCCGAGCGCGAAGCCGTGGGCGGCGTCGGCGAAAGCTACCCGCCAAAAAGTCCCGGCGACGGCGGCGCGGCTCCAGTTTATGCCGTCGGCGGTTTTATATAAGTGGCCGTCGCTATCCGTCGCCCAGGCCGTCGTCGGCCCCGCCGCGGTCAGGTCCCACAAAAGGAAAGACGCGTTGCATTTTTTCCAGCTCGAGCCGCCGTCGGCGGTATACGCGATGCCGTCCGGGCCGGCGACCCAGCCGTGCCGGGCGTCGGCGACGTCGACCCACCGCACGCGGAAATCGCCCGGCGGCCGCTGGTTAATCCACGTGCGGCCGCCGTCGACGGTCTTCAAAAAGAACTCCCCGAAGGGAAGGCCGTTCTTGTACGTCGTGCCGGCGAGCCAACCTACGGCCGCGGTCGCGAAACACATGGCCGCGGCCTTATACCTCAGCGACGGCTCCGCGGCGATGCGCCCCGTCGCCCAGGTTTGGCCGCCGTCCGTCGTGCGCGCCAATATGCCGTTGAAGCCGGCGACGAAGCCCGTCAGGCCGTCGAGCCAGAACGAACAGGCGACGTCGTCGATCTCAGCCGCGGCGATAGTCCTCCACGTCGCGCCGCGGTCCGTGCTCTTTTTGATAATCTGGTACGACGTGTCGATGAACATGGCCCCCGCCGGGTCCGGATAATGGACCCTGGTAAAATTGCCGAACTTGAACGGGAAGCACGACGCGGCCAGGTGGTGCATGCCGAAGTAATTGAACATAAATTGCCGCGCGCCGTCGAAGCCGAACGAATCCGTGAAGCGGCTCTTAAAATCCTGGAGCGTTTTGATGTGGCCGCCGTATATCGGCCCCGTAATCGTCGCGATGGCCTCGGCGACGCGGGGGTCCTTCCCGGCCGGCGGGGGCTCGCCGTCGTTGCGCCACGCCACCGCGGTAACGGGCTCGAGCTTTATCAATTCGACGCGACGGTCGGCGGCGCGCAGCGCCGCAGCACCTATCCCCCCGGCCAAGGCCACGAGGGTCTCATTTTCGGAAAGGCGGACGACGTCGCCGACGTGGCCGAACGACGCCGACGTAACGGCCGCGCCCTCGGGCGCCCAGACGATATAATAATCCTTGAGCTGGGCGTCGCTGGCGAGTACGCGATACGGCGCGGCGCGCCCGAGCGCCGCGCGCGAGCCGTTGTATAAATATCCCCCGCCCCACGAGCCCAAATAATAAAGGCCCGCGGCGTCGCCGGATTTAATTTCCTTATCGGAAATTGCGACGAACTCGCCGGGCAAAGAAAACGCGGCCGCGCTATATATCACGACCGCGACGGCCGCAATTATGGTCGTCTTCATACGCGCCTGCCTTCTTCGTATATTAAATTATATTTGACGCCGGCGGTCAAGGGAATTAAAAGGGCCGCGCGCGGCGGCCCGTTTCGATTAAATTAACGACGGCCTCGGTTACTTCGCGACGACCACTTTACCGGCTTCCGTTTGACCTTGCCCCTCTACTCGGTACAAGTAGACGCCGGGCGCCAACGTCTCGCCTTCCGGCGTCGCAGGCCGCCACACGCACGCGTCGCGGCCCGCGGCCACCTCCTCCCGGGCGACGCGGCGCCCGGCCAGGTCGTATATCTCCACCTTAGCCGGCGCCTTGACGCCGACGAAGTTGATGCCTCCCGCCGACGTCGCGTAGCAATACGGGTTCGGATATACGGCGAAGGGCCGCGCGAAGGGGGCCGTGGCCGCGGCTACCTTGGGCTCCTCGACGCCGGTGTCGTCAATGCCGGCGAGGTGGGCGAACATGGCCGCGTAATCGCGGACGAAGCGGACCCCCAGGGCGGGGTGGAGTTTGTCGAGGGTATCTTCGGTCGTGTGGTAATAGGGATATTCGAATAACCCCCCGCTACCCCTTCCGCCCTCAATTACGCCCAAAGCCGGGTAACCTACACTTTCGAACGACCCTTCGTCGCTAAAGGTGTGGCCCAGGTCTTCGCAGATTATTTTTTGGCCGTACAAGCCGCCAACGGCCGCTAAGTATGCGAACATCCACCGGCCGTTGGCGCCGCTCCCCGCTACAAAGTCGTCCCGGGCGCCGCCGTCCTCGTCGTAGCAGACCATATCGGCGTTGAGGACCGCGACGACCTTTTCGCCCTTAGCCGCGCAATACTTGGCGTACGCCCGGCTACCGATAAGGCCTGATTCCTCCGCGCCGAAGGCCACGTACCGTACGGTCCGGTTAAACGGCAAGTCCCGAAAAGCTCGCGCCGCGGCCATGGCGCATGCCGTACCGGAACCGTTGTCCTCGGCGCCGGGGGCCTCGAATAACGGGTTTTCGAAAGAATGGCTGTCGAAGTGGCCGCCGATAATTATTATCTCCTCGGGAGTCTCGCCGCCGCGACGTTCGCCGATAACGTTCTCGGCCGTCACATCGACGTTCTCTATTATGCTAACGAAAGAAGCGCCGCCGTCGTCGGTCCGGAATAGGTTATTACCTTCGAAGTCACCCACTAAGCCGTGGTCCTTGTCGGCGAACGCGAGGAGGTCGTATGCGATTTGGGGAGCGGTCGTTATTTCGCGCCACGTGGCGCCGCCGTCATCGGTTTTAATTATTTTAGTGCCCGCGGCGTAGCCGTGGGAAGCGTCGGGGAACTCGAGCTCCACGTAGTTTCCGGGCACCCCAGGGTCGACGTATCGCCACGTAACGCCGTCCTTGGTATGTAGTATCTCCCCGTAATCGCGCGTTGTTGCCCACGCCTCGGCCGGGCCGACGGCGGCTAGGTCTTTCATCCTTAGAGTGGCCGGCATACTACATTCGCGCCACGTTGTTCCGCCGTCGTCGGTATAAACGATACCGCGGCCCGACCCCAGGCGACCGCCGCCCGCCCATCCAAAATCGGCGTCGATAAAATCGATCACGCTGGGGATGAAATCCGGCGGCGTCGGTTGCGTGGCCCACGTGCGGCCGCCGTCGTCCGTTTTAATTATGAACCCCTCAAGGGCGTCGCCGGATAATACGGCTTCGCCGCCAAGCCAACCCGTATTCCGGTTCAAGAAGTCAATACCCCACGGCTTGTAAGATTCCACGTTCGGGTTTCCGGCGTCGATGACGACGGTCTCCCAGGTCTCGCCGCCGTCCGTCGTCTTAGCCATTACGCTGTTGTAGCCGGCGACGAAACCGGTATCGCCGTTTAACCAAAAAGAAGAGCCTATGACCCCGCCGACGCCTTTAGGCCATATCGTGTCCCACGTGGTACCGTGGTCCTTAGACCGTTTGAAAGTACCGTGATCGGTCGGTAGGTACATTTTACCGGCGGCCTCCGGATAGTGGGCCCCGCCGAACTCGATAGCCTTAAATGGGAAAAGCGAGGACTCAAGGCTTTGACTCGCGAAGAAACCGCGTAAATAATCCCGCGCCTCGTCGCAACCGGGCGTATCGGTCCATCGCGTCTTGAAATCCTGCAGTCGTTTGATATGCCCGGCGTACTCCTGTTCGGTAATCGAATTGACCGCGGCCTCGACGGCCCGGCTCTTTCTCGCCGGCGGCGCCTCGCCGTCGAACCGCCACTCTACCGGCGTCACCGGCTCGAGTTTGATTAATTCTATTCTATGGTCGACCGCGCGCAACTCGCCCGGGCCGAAGCCCCGCTCAAGGCCGACTAATATCTCATATTCCGATAATCGGACCGCCGTCCCCAGTTCCGCGAAAGCTTGTGGCGTAAGGCCCACCCACGCCGGCGCCCAGACGATATAGTAATCTTTGAATTGCGCGTCGCCGTCCAGCACCCGATACGGCGCTACGCGCCCGAGGGCCGCGCGCGAGCCGTTGTATAAATACCCCGCGCCGCACGAGCCCAAATAATAAAACGCCGCGGCCTCGTCCGGCCGGACTTCCTTAGCCGAAACCACGACGAGCTCCGCGGGCAACGTGTGCGCCGCCGCGGCAACGAGCACGCCGCCCGCGACGGCGGTTATCATTAACCTTTTCATGACATCTCTCCCTTCTCAAATAATTCTAAGCCCAAAAATCCCTCCAAGTCAAGGCAAATAAAAACCGGCCCGGGCAAGACATCGCCCTCCTCTCCTTGCCAAGATTAAACAACAGCCTCCCTTGCGAGGCGAGGCGTAAAACGCGCGGCCCGGCCTTCGTCACTAACCGGGCGGGGGGTTTTAAAGCGAAAAGCCCGGCGGCAAGGCCGGGCCGGTGCGGAACTTCCGAGGGGGAGGGCCCTCAGCGACCGCCGCAACAAGGCGCGGAAGCCGGGGCATCGGGCAACGCGGCCGCGGCCGCCAATCCGGCGCGCACGATAATGTCGGCCGGGATCGTCTCATGTACCTCGCCCGCCACTTCGACCGTACGGCATTCCGCGTCGCCGCACACGTCGCAACAGGGGCTTTGGCCGGTCCGCGCGCCGAGCCACTCTTCCAGGAGCCGGCCGTTAAACAACAACCGGTTTGACCGCGACGGGTCAGCTTGAAACTCCGACGGCGTAATTTCCCTCTTCTCCACCAGGACCGTTACGCCTAACGGCTCGAGAGATTTTCGCAACAGCGCCGCCGCTTTATCCAACTCGACCTCGGTCGACCCGCACCGGGGACAGGTTTCGGCGTCGGCCATGAGTCGCTCCCACGTTATGGAGAGGGTCTTGCCCGGGTTCCGGGCGGCAGGGCCTTCCGGACCCGGCGCGCCGCGAGCCCCCTTGGTTTCCTCGGCCACGACTTCCGTCTCCTTTGCGGTCGCGTCGCCGGTCACAACCGCGGCGGCAGCGCAAACCGCCCACGCCCCCCAGGACACGCCGAGTATTACTTCCGCTAACCGTGCTTTCGCCATACAAAACTCGCTTCCGGGTCCGGGGCGGCGCGACGATGCTCACGCCGCCGCGGCGCCGAGAACGACGCCCGCGACGGCGGTTATCATTAACCTTTTCATGACATCTCTCCCTTCTCAAATAATTCTAAGCCCAAAAATCCCTCCAAGTCAAGGCAAATAAAAACCGGCCCGGGCAGGGGTTACTCCGCGAGCCGAGCCGGCGTTGTTAACTGAGGCCGAGAGGCGAATAAGCCTCTCTATTTTTTATCTTTGGCTTTCCCCCTCGTCCTCAACGATTTCGTAGTCGGCGTCCACGACGTCGCCCTCGCGGCCGTCGTCGCCCCCGGCCGGGGGCGGCTGCTGCGCGCCCGCGCCTCCCGGAGGGGGCGGGGCGCCCGCGCCGGCTTGCTGGTAAAGGCGCGTGGACATCTCGTTCAACGCGACCTCCAGTCCCTCGGTCGCCGAACGGATCTCGCCGGCGTCGCCCTTCTCGCGGGCGTTTTTGAGGCGCTGGATGGCGGCGTCGATCTTGTTCTTCTCCTCGGCGGTGACTTTGTCGCCGAGTTCCTTCAAAAGCTTCTCGGACTGGTAGACGGCGGAGTCGGCGCGGTTTTTTATTTCGGCCTCCTCTCGCATCTTCTTGTCCTCCGCCTCGTGGTCCTTGGCCTCCTTGACCATGCGGTCGATATCGTTGCCGGCAAGGCCGCTGGAGGCGGTGATGGTGATGCGCTGCTCCTTGGCGGTGGCCATATCCTTGGCGGAGACGTTCAGGATGCCGTTGGCGTCGATGTCGAAGGCGACTTCGATCTGCGGGATGCCGCGCGGCGCGGGCGGTATGCCCTCCAGGTGGAAGCGGCCTATGGTTCGGTTGTAGGCCGCCATCTCGCGTTCGCCCTGGAGGACGTGGATCTCGACCGTGGTCTGGTTGTCGTCGGCGGTGGTGAAGATCTGGCTCTTGCGGGTGGGGATGGTGGTGTTGCGCTCGATGAGCCTGGTGGATACGCCGCCCAGGGTCTCGATGCCCAGCGAGAGCGGCGTAACGTCGAGGAGCAAGATGTCCTTGACGTCGCCGGCGAGGATGGCGCCCTGGATGGCGGCGCCGACGGCGACCACTTCGTCGGGGTTGACCGATTTGTTGGGCTCCCGGGCGAACAGCTGCCGGACTTTGTTCTGGACCGCCGGCATGCGGGTCTGGCCGCCGACGAGTATGACCTCGTCGACATTCTTGGGCGTAAAGCCGGCGTCTTTGAGCGCTTGCTGGCACGGCGCCACCGTCCTCTCGATGAGGTCGGCCACCAGCTCCTCGAGCTTGGCGCGGCTGAGGGTTTTCTCGAGGTGTTTGGGGCCGGCGGCGTCCGCCGTGACGTACATCAAGCTGAGGGGGGTCTCGGTGAGGGTCGACAGCTCGCACTTGGCCTTCTCCGCGGCCTCCTTGAGCCGCTGGAGCGCCATCTTGTCCTGGCGCAGGTCGATGCCCGAGTCGCGCTTGAACTCGTCGGCCAACCAATTGATGACGCGCTCGTCGAAGTCGTCGCCGCCGAGGTGGGTGTCGCCGTTGGTGGCCTTGACCTCGAAGACCCCCTCCTCGCCGATCTCGAGGATGGAGATGTCGAAGGTCCCGCCGCCGAGGTCAAAGACGGCGACCTTCT
>CAZLXP010000071.1:0-12916 GCA_964563535.1 uncultured bacterium
CGCAAGCTGGCCGACGCGGAAGCGATGATCAAGACCCTGCCGGCGGACAGTCCGAAGGCGCAGGCGATCAACCTGACGCTGGGCAACTACTACTTCAGCGTCGGCGAACTCGAAATACGGCTCGAGGTCCGGGTCGACCAGCGCCGGGAGGTAGATGCGCTCGAGCATGTTGGCCGCCGGGCCCCAACGCTCGGCGTCCTCGGGGAGAAACATGGTCCCGTAAGCGTCGTAATAGATGGGATAATAGGGGAACCAGAAGACGGCGCGGCCTACGAAGCCCCGGTCGGCCAGCGAATCGTTCTGCTGCAGGTAGCCGTAGCGGCTTAGCGCCTGCTCGAAGGTCCCGGGGATGGCGTACGTCCGGTCGGGCCGCAGCGCGAGAAGCGACGCGTCTACCGCGGCGAGCGAGACGTCCGCGGCGAGCGGTAAGCCCGCGGGGTCGGCGCACTTGACCGTCACCGTCGCCTCATCCCGCGGCCGGTAGACGTCCCGGTCGGAAGCGAGCTTGACCTCCATCTTGACGTTAGTGTTGTCGACGTATATCGAGTCGTTCGCCGTCCACGACGACTCGTCCTTGACCACCGTCGCGTAGAGGGTGCTGGACGGGACCATGGCGTCGTCGACGGCGAGGGTAAACGAAGCGCTCGAGCCCAGCTCGGCCTTCGTCAACCTAACGTGCCTCACGCCGACGATGCGGCCGGAGTAAAGGGTTATCAAACACTCCGCCTCGTCGAACCGCGACTCCAACGTAACTTCGACGTCGTCGCCCAGCTCCGGGTAGCTGTCGCTCACCGTTATGCCTATCTCCGGTTTGCGGGCCGTCGTCTCCGCGGCGCCCGCCACGAACTTTACGGTAACGGAGGTCTCGTACGCGGCGCCGTTGGTTCCCTCCACCCGGGCGACGACTTCTACCTCGTCCGGCGGCGCGGCCAACTCGAACTCGGCTACGACGCGGCCGTCGGCGTCGGTCGTGGTCTTCGCCTCATACAGCACCTTGCCGCGGTAATACCCGCGCTCGCTGTCCCATAGGTATTCGTAGGCCTCGACGACGACCTCGGCCGAGACCGGCTTGTCGTACCAGTCGTCGGCCCACAGGTCTACCTTCACCGTCTCGCCCGCGCGGTAGTCGTATTTATCGGTGGAGAGGCTGACGAAGCGGTCCGTCTTATACGTGTTCACGTAGGCCGTCTCCTCGACGACGCGCTGGCTTACGTCGGTGACCTTAAGGCGCACGGTAAAGTAATTGTCGTAACTTTTGGCCCAGGGCGTGCCGAAGGAGAGCCTGAGGCGCCCCTCGGCGTCCAGGACGCCGTCGCCTTTCGTTATCAACTTTTCGTACTCGTATTCTTTGGGCGTATAACCCTGGCGATACACTTCGTACGACGCCGCGGCGCCGGCCATCGGCGCGCCGAAGTAATAGGAGCCGACGACGTCGAGCGCCACCGTCTCGCCCGAGAAATACCGGTCCTTGGCGGCGGTCGCGACCACCTCGTACTCCGGCTTCTCGTACTCCTCCAGGTCGAAGGAGCCGGCGACGGAGCATTTCTTCTCGCCCTCTTCCCACCTCAGATAAATCGTCTGGCGACCCAGCCGAACGCCCGCCGGGAGCTCGAGCTCGCCGGCGACGGTGCCGAACTCGTCGGTCACGGCCTTATCCTTCCAGACCTCCTGGCCGTCGGGCGAGCTGAGGACGACTTCGACCTCCTGCCCCGCGACGGGCGCCAGGACCTTCTCGACGTAATCCACCCGGCGCACGATGCCCTTGAACGAGACCTTGTCGCCCGGGCGGTAGAGCGGCCGGTCCGTTATGACCGTCCCCGCGACGGCCTCGCGGTCGCGCACCTGCCAGGCGGTGCTGCACCTGTATACCGCCGGCCCCAGCGCCGACTCGAGCACGAAGAACGCCGTGCTGCTTTTCTGGAACTTGGTGAGGTCGATCAAAACGCCGTCGCCGCGCGGCGCGGCGTCGACGGCGACCGCGTCGACGAACTCTTTGTTGTATCCCTGCTCGTCCGGTTTGTAATAAACGTTATAGGCCCATAGGTCGCCGAGCGCGGCGGCCGCGCCCGTCCGGGCGTCGACCAGTTGGAGGTAGAGCTCCTCGTTGTCGGTGGCGGCCACCGCGGCCGCCTTCGTCAGCAAAAACATCGCCCGCGAGAACTCGTCCCCCGCGCGCGCGTCCACCACGTATAGCCCCGGCGCGAGGTCGTCGCGCGTCGCGACTACTTTTTTAATATGGTAGTCGCCCTCCTCGCAGCCGGTCGCGACGGTCCAACGCGCGACCTCGTTTTTAACCCCCGGCAGCGCCGCCGTCGGGACCGGCCGGTACTCCTCGACGCGGGCAACCCCTTGGCCTTCCACTTCGGCGGCGGCCTCGGCCACGGCCTTAACCGCGGCGAGCTCGCGCTGCAGCTCGAGGTATTTCGCCGGGTCCGCGGCGTAAATCGTTAACTCCACTTCGGGGATTACGCGGCAGGCCAGCTCCACCGACACCGCCGGCGAGGCCGCCGGGTCGGCCTTTACGTGCCATACGGCCAAGGCCGGCGCCCGAAGGTGCCGCGCGTAACGCCGGTTAAGCTCGGCGTAGATTTCGTTAGGCAGCGAGTCGGCTAGCTCGTCGAAGGCCGTCGCGGCCGCGGCCGGGTCGTCCAGGAACGTAACGTCGTAATGGGCGAGGGCCGCCCGGGCCAGCATCGCGCCGGGCGCGTCGCCGTAGGCCGCGGCGATTTCCTCCAGCCTCGCCCGGGCCGCGGCGAAACGCCTTTCCCGCAACCAACCGTCGTATTCGTCGGGAGGCAAGCCGGCGGCTTCCCACGCCGCCGCGTCCGCCGGCAAATAACCGAGCTCGAGAAGGGCTTCCTCGACCGCCAGGATGGAGCGCATATTATTGCTCATCTCGAGCCGGCCTACGTCGCCGAGATAAGAAGCTCGCCGCTCGTACGCGCGTTCCGGCTCGTCGCCGGCGCGGTCCCAGTCGTAATAGGGGTATATTATTAAATAATCGAGGACGAGGCGGTCGGCCAGCTGGGCGCGTTCGTCGCCGGCGGCTCGTTTAATCAAACCCTGATAAACGGATTTGGCTTGTTTTAACGCGTCGCGTCGTAACTTATCGAACCTGGCGCGGTCCGCGTCGCCGCCGTAGACGTAGAAGTCGTACTTCTCGCCGAGGTACGACTGCCAGCCCCAGCCGTCGTAGACGTGGCGCGTCTCGGAATAGGCGTCGACCAGCAGGTCCGCGGCGTCCGCGGCCCACGTCGATTTCTTATGGAGCTTGAAATATGCGGTGAAGCCCTCGTCGGCCTCGGGCCACATCTCGAGCTGGAGGTAGCAACGCAGCGCGACGAGATCGCCCTCCGCTCGCGCCGGGCTGTCGGGCCAACGCTTTTGCAGCTCCTCGGCCGCGGCCAGCGCCCACTTGTAGGAGCCCTCGTCGAAATAGGTCCGGGCGTCGGCGAGGGCGGCGGCGTCGCTCGGCGGCGGGTTATCCTTGTAATCGGGGCCGACGGCCGGCGGTTCGTCGCTCGTATGGCCGTTGGCGAAAACGGTTACCGCCGGAAGGAAAGATAAAATGACGACGGGAATTGCGCAGCGCTTCATGATGGCCTCCAGCCTCGGGTCCATGGGGCTTTAATTACGTAGCGGTAATATAACCTCGTTAAAGGTTTTAATCCACCTCAATCTTAACTTTTGACCACGGCGCGCCGCCCCGGGTTTAGCGGGACGGCGAAAAAATATGCGGGGCCCGCGGCGTAACACCGCCGGCTTAGCCGCGGTTAAACTATGCCGCCTCGCGCGGAGGTCCCGGAACCGGTAGACGCGGAGGCCTTAAAGCGCCCAAGCGCGGTAATTTTAGGCGGCGACATAAAATTTACAAAAAAACGTCGCCTAAGCGGCGGCGTTTCCACCAACGGCTCGAGGTTTCATTTACCTTAGCCGACGCCACTTATCTCTTTCGCGGCCGCGCCCGCTAAAATGGCCCTTTCAATCGCCAACGCCGTCTGATGAGCGAAAGCATTTATTTGGTCTTTCTCCGCGGGGGCCAAAGCGCGTTTCAGCGCCGGCGTCTCCACCGCCAGAACGCCGAGTACGCCCCGCGTTCCCCGTAAAGGAATATAGAGCCCTTCCGCCCCGGACAACGTCTCCGTAGAATGCCCCGCCTCGCGGCCGTGGGTCATTACCCAAGTCGCGACGGCACGCTCGTGCGGCTCGTTAATCGAAAAGGAACGCCGGTCGGCCGCCGCTTCGGCCGGCGTCTCCAACGCGGGCCGGAGTATGACCTTGGCCTCAACCCCCAAGTAATCCCGCACGTGCTGAGCGGCGTGGCGCGCGATTTCCTGCGTATCGGTGAGGGCGACGAAGTCGCGGGCCATGGCATATAACGACGACGTGCGCCTTTCGCGTTCCCGGGCCCACGCCGCCTGTTGTTTTATGCGCAACGTAAGGGAGCTTATTAAAAACGCCACCACCAACATAACGCCGAACGTAATAATATGGCCGATGTCGTTGACGGTGAACGTGAAATACGGCGCGACGAAGAAGAAATCGAGCGCCGCCACGCTCAAGACGGACGCGAATAAGGACGGGCCCCGCCCGAAACGGCTCGAGACCAGGACGACGCACAATAAATACACCATCGCCTGGTCGGCCAAGTCGAAGACGGGCAACATCAGCCGACAAACGGCCGTCGCCGCCCCCACCGCGACAAGAGACGCGAGGTATTCGCGCCACGGGAACGGCGCGGCGGCCGGCGCCGACGATTCCCGAGTTTTCGCTTTCACCTCCTCGCCGGTGGTAACGATAACGTCGACGTTCCCGCTCCCGCGCAAAATCCCCTCCACCGCCGACGGCCGCAACAGCGTCCGCCACCGGGGCCGTTGCGATTTGCCGACCAGGATGCGGGTGGCGTTGCGTTTACGGGCGGCTGCCAAAACTTCTTCGGCCACGTTTTCCCCGGAGGCGACGATGATTTCGGCGCCTAACTCCTCCGCCATCTTCAGGTGGTCGTTAATGCGTTGGCGGGCCGCCGCGGACAGGTTGACGAATTTGGGGGTCTCGACGAATACGGCCCCCCACGGCGCGCGCAGGCGCGACGACATCCGGTACGCGGCCCGAATGAGGTTGCCCGACTGCGGCGCCGGGCTTACGGCGACGACGACCCCCTCCGCCGTGGCCCACGTCCTCTTAACGCCGTGTTCGCGGCGGTAGGAACCCATCTGGGCGTGGACGCGTTCCGCCGTCCGTCGCAGCGCCAGCTCGCGCAGCGCGATGAGATTGCCGACCTGGAAAAAATTCTCGACCGCGCGGGCGGCCATCTCCTTGACGTAAACTTTTCCCTCCCGCAAGCGCTGGAGCAATTCCTCGGGCGGCAGGTCGACGAGTTCGACCTCCTCCGCGGCGTCGAATATGGAATCCGGGACTTTTTCGCGCACGACGACGCCGGTGATCTGGACGACGACGTCGTTAAGGCTTTCGATGTGTTGAACGTTCAGCGTCGTGAAGACGTCGACGCCCTGTTCCAACAGTTCCTCGACGTCTTGCCATCTTTTAGCGTGCCGCGAGCCGTGCACGTTGGTATGCGCCAGCTCGTCGACGATGATTAACGCCGGGCGCCGCGCCAACGCGGCGTCCAAATCGAATTCCTGGAATTTGAGATGGCGGTACGGTATGACCTGGGGCGGGAGTATTTCCAAACCCTCCAACAACGCGTCCGTCTCGGGACGGCCGTGGGTTTGGACCCACCCCACGACGACATCCGCCCCTTCGCGCTTCTTTACGCGCGCCGCCTCCAACATCGTGTAGGTCTTCCCGACGCCGGGCGCCGCGCCGAAGAATATATGGAGCTTGCCGCGGCCGTTATCCGGCGCCGCGGCGTGTAAGCGCTCCAACATTTCTTCCGGGGTAGGCCGTTCGTCATCCATATAATATTACCGGGTCAACGGAGGCGTTCCAGCGCGAGGTTAAGGCGCAGAACGTTCACCCGCGCCTCGCCTAAGACGCCGAGCTGCCGCCCTTCAATATGCCGGCTTATCAACGCGCGGACGTCGCGTTCCGCCAGGCCGCGGGCGCGCGCCACGCGGCGCGCTTGATAATAAGCCCCGGCGGGCGAGATGTGCGGGTCCAGGCCGCTGGCGGAAGCGGTCACGAGGTCGGCCGGCACCGGCGCGGCGTTTCCGGGGTCGGCGGCGCTCAGCGCGCCGACGCGTTCCGCAAGCGAGGCGGCCAACGCCGGGTTAGTGGGCCCCAAGTTCGAACCGGACGAGGCGCCGCCGTTATAGGGCATGGGCGCGGTCGCGGAAGGCCGGGGCCAAAAATAACGCGGGTCGCGGAAAGGTTGGCCGATGAGCGAAGACCCGAGCGAGCGCCCCGCCGCGTACATTATACTACCGTTGGCCTGGCGCGGGAACAGGACTTGCGCGACGGCCGTCACCACCGCCGGATAGAGGACGCCGCACGCCAGCGTCAGGAACGCTAATAAAAGGACTGCCGGACGGAGTTGTTTCAGCATTTTTAGGGCCCTAAGCCAACCCCAAGAGCGCGAGGCAACGGTCGATAAGCCAGATGCCGACGAACGGCACCGCTAAGCCGCCCAAACCGTATATCAACAAATGCCGCCGGAGTATGCGCGCCGCCCCGAGCGGCCGGTATTTTACTCCTCGGAGCGCGAGGGGAATCAAGAATACGATGATCAGGGCGTTGAAAATCACCGCGGCCAGGATGGCGCTGTGCGGCGAATGAAGGCGCATAATATTGAATACCCCCAGGAGCGGGTAGGTAGCGGCGAAAGCGGCCGGGACGATCGCGAAATACTTGGCGACGTCGTTGGCGACGCTGAAAGTCGTCAGCGCGCCGCGCGTCATCAATATCTGTTTGCCGATTTCGACGATCTCGATGAGCTTAGTCGGGTTGCTGTCGAGGTCCACCAAATTCCCGGCCTCCTTGGCGGCTTGGGTCCCGGTATTCATCGCCACCGCGACGTCGGCCTGCGCCAACGCCGGCGCGTCGTTCGTGCCGTCCCCGGCCATCGCGACCAGCAACCCGCGGCCCTGATACTGGCGAATCAGCTCGAGTTTCCCCTCGGGCGTGGCTTCCGCCAGGAAGTCGTCCACGCCGGCCTCGGCCGCGATGGCGGCGGCGGTCAGCGGGTTATCCCCGGTAACCATTACGGTTTTAATGCCCATAGCGCGGAGTTGGGCGAACCGCTCGTTAATGCCGCCCTTGACGATGTCTTTCAGTTCGATGACGCCCAGGACGCGTGAGCCGTCGGCTACCGCCAGCGGCGTTCCGCCCTCCTTCGCGATGCTCTCCACCATCCGGACGACCTCCCCGGGCATTACGCCGCCCTTCGCGACCGCGAAAGCCGATATGACGTCACTCGCCCCCTTGCGCACCTCGCGCCCGTCGAAGTTTACGCCGCTCATGCGGGTCTTGGCGCTGAACGGGACGAAGGCCGCGCCCAACTCCCCCACGTTCCGTTCGCGGAGGTTATATTTCTCCTTCGCCAGGACGACGATGCTCCTACCCTCCGGCGTTTCGTCCGCCAACGACGCGAGCTGAGCCGCGTCCGCCAATTCGTCGGGCGTCACCCCCGCCGCGGCGTGGAACGCGACGGCGTGGCGGTTGCCGAGGGTTATGGTTCCGGTTTTATCGAGCAGAAGGACGTCCACATCGCCGGCGGCTTCCACCGCCCGGCCGGACATCGCGATGACGTTGGCGCGCAGCATCCGGTCCATGCCGGCGATGCCGATGGCGGAAAGGAGGCCGCCGATGGTCGTGGGTATAAGGCACACCAGCAGCGCCACCAGGACCGTTATGGTGACCGGTTGACCCTGGCCCGCGGCGCCGACGCTGAACAACGAATAGGGAAGAAGGGTCGCGGTCGCGAGCAGGAAGATGATAGTCAAGCCGCACAGCAGGATGTGCAACGCTATCTCGTTCGGGGTCTTCTTGCGTTTGGCCCCCTCCACCAACGAAATCATATGGTCGATGAAGGTCTCGCCGGGGTTGGCGACGATGCGAACTACCAACCAATCGGAAAGAACCCGCGTGCCGCCCGTTACGGCGCTGCGGTCGCCGCCGCTCTCGCGGATGACGGGCGCGCTCTCGCCGGTGATGGCGCTCTCGTCAACCGACGCTACCCCCTCCACCACGTCGCCGTCGCTGGGGATAATATCGCCGGCCTCCACCAGGACCATATCCCCCTTGCGCAATTCCGTCGCCGACACCTCGTCGTACGGCGCGGCGCGGTCGGCGCGGCGGATGCGCTTGGCCGTGACGTCGCGCCGCACTTTCCGCAGCGCGGCGGCTTGCGCCTTGCCGCGGCCCTCCGCCATCGCCTCGGCGAAATGGGCGAAGAAAACGGTGAACCACAGCCAGGCGGCGACGGCCAAGATAAAACCGGCGGGCGCTTCGCCGCGCCCCGCCGCGGCCTGTATCCCAAGCGCCGTGGTCAAAACGGCGCCGACCCAAACCACGAACATAACCGGATTGCGGGCCTGATACCGGGGGTCCATCTTCCGCAAAGCCCCGGCGACGGCTCCGCGGACGACGCCGGCGTCGAAGAGCGACGCAGGTCCGGCTTTCTTGCTCATAACTACTTCCTAAAACCCATATCCGGGACGACTACCGTTTTATCGCCACATTATGAGGTGCTCGATTACCGGGCCCAACGCCGCCGCCGGGATAAACGTCAAAGCGCCGACGAGGATAACGACGCCGACCAATAGGATGACGAATAACGGCGTATGGGTCGGCAGCGTCCCCGGCCCGGCGGGAACGGCCTTCTTGCGCGCCAGCGAGCCGGCGACGGCGAGGACCGGCACCGCCACGCCGAACCGGCCTATTAACATCGCCGCCGCCAACGCGACGTTATAAAACGTGTTATCGGCGTGCAAGCCGGCGAAGGCGCTGCCGTTGTTATTGGCGGCCGAGGAAAAGGCGTATAAAACCTCGCTGAAGCCGTGGGGGCCGGGGTTAAATATCGCGGCCCGCGCCGCCCCGACGCCGACGGCCAACGCCGTACCCGCGAGGACCAACGCACACGGAATCAAAACCGCCAACGACGCCATCTTCATTTCGAAAGCGTCGATCTTCTTCCCGAGGTATTCGGGCGTCCGGCCTACCATAAGGCCGGCGATGAACACCGCGATGAGGGCGAAGATAACCAGGCCGTAGACGCCCGAGCCGACGCCGCCGAAGATGACTTCGCCCAGCTGCATAAGCCACATCGGGACCAAGCCGCCCAGCGGCGTAAAGGAATCGTGCATCGCGTTGACCGAACCGTTGGACGCGGCCGTCGTGGCCGCCGCCCACAACGCCGAATTCGCGATGCCGAAGCGTACCTCCTTCCCCTCCATATTGCCGCCCGGTTGCAGGTCGCCGGGGCGCAAGTCCAGGCCGGCGCGCGCCAGAATCGGCGTGCCCGCCTGTTCCGCCCAGGCCGTTACGGCCAAAAGGGGTATAAAGACGACCAACATCGCCGCGAGCAACGCCCAACCCTGGCGACGGTCTTTGACCATCGCGCCGAAGGTATGGCACAAGGCCGCAGGGATTAACAGTATCGCGAGCGCCTCCAGAAAATTGCTCAGCGGCGTCGGGTTCTCGAAGGGGTGGGCCGAATTCGCGCCGAAGAAGCCGCCGCCGTTGGTGCCGAGCTCCTTGATGGCGATCTGGCCCGCCGCCGGCCCGAGCGCCAATACCTGTTCCGTAATCGTTCCGCCGTCCGCGCCGCGCCACGGCTCGAGCAGCGATACTCTGACGTAGGGGCCGAAAGTTTGGACGACGCCCTGCGAGACCAGCGCTATCGCCAGTATGAACGAGAGCGGGAGCAAGATATACAACGTGCCCCGCACCAGGTCCACCCAGAAATTGCCCACGCGCGCCGCTTCCTTGCGGGCAAGGCCGCGGGCGAGCGCCGCGAGGACCGCCATCCCCGACGCCGCGGAGACGAAGTTCTGCACCGCCAGCGCCAGCATCTGGCTGAGGTAGCTCATCGTCGTCTCGCCGCCGTAAGCTTGCCAGTTGGTATTGGTCACGAAACTGGCCGCCGTGTTGAACGCCAGCCAGCCGCGGACGCCCGGAAGGTGGGCCGGGTTCAAGGGAAAGTAACCTTGGAGCCGTTGTAAGGCGTAGGCCGCGGCCAAGCCGACGAAGCTGAAGAGGAGCAGCGACCACGCGTAAACCTTCCAATTCATCTCCTCGTCGGCGCGGACCCCCGCGACGCGGTAAAGAAGTCGTTCCGCGGGGCCTAAGACCCGGTCCAAGCCGACGGCCTTTCGCTCGTATACGCGCGATATATATCGGCCGAGGGGATAGGCCAGCGCGACGAGAACGACCAAGTACAAGCCGAGTTGAAGCCACGACGCGCCGCTCATTCGAACCACTCCGGCTTGAAAAGGGCGATAAATAGGTAGACGAGAAGACCCGCGGCCAACAAACCGCTTATCAAGTATAGCGCATTCATAAGACGACCTTCATAACAAAAGCCAAGTCCGCGCCGTGGCGCGGACGTCCGGCCTATTTACGGCTGTTCCGGGTTTTCCTTTACGTCGTCCCCTATATAGCATTAAAGCCCTGGCCGCGACGGGCGGCGAGGACTTTCCACTAAGTAGTACGATGTCGCCTATAACGATACGGCGCTCACGGCGCGCTTTCTATTGGGTATTGTAACACTTAAGCGAGGGCGCGTCAAGCGGAACGGCTGACCCGAAATACTATCGCCGTTTCCGCCGGCCGGCGCCGCCGCCGTGCTTAACCCTCAGCTCCCTAGCCGCGGCCGTTGACGGCGACGCCTTACGTTCGTATTATAAAAGGAAGAACGTAACCGTTTCCCTAACCGAACGCGGGCCAAGCGCCCGGGAGGCGAACATGGCTAATATCTTCTCCGAGTTCAAGAAATTCCTGCAGGAATTCAACGTTATCGCGCTAGCGGTGGGCATCGTTACCGGCATCGCCGTTAAGGACTACGCCCAGGCCTTTGTGGACGACCTCATCATGCCCGTCGTCAACGTCATCGTGCCCGGGACCGGGTGGGAGGATTGGATCCTGCCGCTCGGGCCGATTAACGTCAAAATCGGTCACCTCGTCGCGCGCTCCATCGACTTCCTCATCATCTGTTTCGTGGTCTTCCTCTTCGCGAAGGCCGCGAACGCGCTGGCGAAACCCTTGCGGAAAGAACAACCGGCGAAGTGACCCGGTTCGCGCCGCTTTAACGAAAGAAAGGTCCCGGCGTCATTCCGGAAGCCGGGCCGCGCCGGCCCGGCCCAATACGACATCGTTTAAGGGAAACGCTCGCGGCCGTCACGGCGGGTTAAATCCTTTCCTTCCGTCTCCGCGCTAACGTCACGCGTAAAGCCCATAGGAAGTCGGGCCCGCGACGGGAAACCGCGTGGCGGCACGCGCTTACCGATATATGGCCTTAATCTTTCCCAAAGACGCCGGCGCTACCCCCGGGAACGGTTCCCACGCGACGATCTGGTAACAATACTCCTGGCCGCCGGGATCATAGTTCCCAAAAGTCCAGAGGTATTGGCCGTCCCAGCAACCGGCTAAGGCGTGCTCCTGGGGTATTTCGGGCACGAAAGTATAGTTAACTTCGCGGCTGCGTATTTTGTAAACGTAGAAGGTCGTATATAAGGTTCCGTAATCGCCTTCCACCAACCGCCGGCCTACCGGAAGGTCGGGGATAAACGCGAAACCTTTGGGATACATATACGGAATGTCGTAGGTAGAGATTATCGAGCCGGCGTTAGTCATCTCGTGGACCTTGTATTTATCTTCGAGCATATTGGTCCAAAACCGGGCGCCGTCCCACGCCAGTTGCCGAATCGGGTAGGGGGAGTTTACACGGTACGATGCCACTATGGTCATTTTGGCCGAGTCTATTTTGTAAAGGTCCGAAGGCCCTGGCCGCGGTGTGTAACTAGTCCAGAAGTAGGTTCCGTCGTAAGCCAACGCGTAAGTAGCGTTTACGCCCCAATGGCATATTTCGTAAGTCGCCAGGACCGAGCCCGTAGGATACAAACGCTTCGCGAGCACCCCTTCGTAATACATCATCCATAAATAACCGTCGGCATACGCCATACCCACCGGCATCATCCGATGGCCGTAACCGTATATCCGCGCCGGGAACGACGATACGACGGACCCGACGGCCCCTAATGCAGGCGCGCCGGCGATGACGGCCACCGCGACGCCGAGGGCGGCCTTTTTAATAAACCTATACATACCGTTACCTCCTCTCAGTTTAATTATAAAATAGGGCGTTAAATCCCGCAAGGGGAAGGACGAACGCCGCGGCGCCGGCAGTAACGCCGACGTTATCCGGGAGGCCGGGCCGGAGCGGGCCGGGTTGCGGTTAATACGGCGACGACGGCAGCGTTAAGCACGTATCATAACCAAAAGCATCTTGAACGGCGTAAGGGCGCGGAGGGCGTGCGGTTTGCCCGCGGGCATAATTATCATCTCGCCACTATGAAGGTCGTGGCGCGCGCCCGCGATGGTCGCCTCCACCTCGCCGTCCGCCGCGTAGACGAGCGCGTCGTAGGGCGCGGTATGTTCGCTCAAACCCTCCCCGGCGGCGAAGGCGAAGAGCGTCACCGTCCCGGCGTTTTTGCCGATGATGGTCCGGCTTACGACGGCGCCTTCCTGGTAAGCCAATATGTCGGTCAACGTCGCGACGCGGCCGAGGAGGTCCGCGTCGGTCCCTTTCTCTTCGGGCATTTTTCCTCCAAACGATAAAACCCGTACGGGGATCGAAAGGCCGCGACGATAATAACGTAGCATAACGTCCGCGCGCAATAACGTTTAGCGGCGGCTGCCCGCGCTCGCGACGCCGGGAGGGGCAATTCGCGGTGAGTATTAAAAAAGGGTAAAGTGTCATGGCATCCACGAGATATGATAGGATGGGGTCATGGCGAAA
>CAZLXP010000072.1:0-12859 GCA_964563535.1 uncultured bacterium
GCCGCCCTTGTTCGTCCGTGCCCGTCTCGCGCGCGACGCCGCCCGGAAAGGACGCCACGACGCGGTCGGCGCCGGCAGCCAACTCATGTTCGCGGAGGGCGTCGTCGAGGCCGTAGTATAGGCGGCCGCCGTCGGCTGAGAGGGCGACGTCGCTTTGGCCGTCGCAGCGGAGGCCGAGCTCTTTGACGCCGCCGGCCGCGGATACCGCGACCAACGCGGCGCCCTCCCCGGCCACCCGGGCGACGTAGCCGACGTCGCTGAGGTCCTCCTGGCCGGCGGACGGCCACGCGACTTCGCCCCGGCGGCACGAGACGACGCAGAACGCCGTTACGGCCGCCGCCGACGTGCACAAAAGCGGAACGGAGCGGTTGCGCATACGGTTAATTTAACATAAAAAAAGTAGCCGGCAAGAGTAAACGTGGGCCGCGGTTGGCGCGGCGCGCAGATATGAAACGAAGAAGCGGCGGCCTTTACGCCCGCCGCGCGGTTAAATTATACTTACCGGTAGGAATGCCGGTTTACGTTAAAACGAATACGCTAAGCCGGCCCAAGCGAGTATTAAACCGTGGCGTTTAAGCAGAAGGCGCCGCGGGTGAAGGAGAGGCCGGCCGCAAGAGAGGCGGCGGGGAAAATGGCCGAAGAACCTAAAAATAGAATATTTTTTACCAAAGACTTTTAATTTACCCCCGTTTAATTAATAAGCTTTGTATAGACCTACCGAGTGTTGGTTTGGTAAATAGGCCGTCGCCCAAAAACCGGAGAAGCCCGCGGTAACATGGAAAAATTCGGGGCGCCAAGGGGCCAGGACTTCCAAGACCCAAACGCCGTCTTCATAACGAATAGAAGTTTCTTTGCCCACCAAATAGCCGCGGCCTTCGGGTCGAAAAGCCAACGCGCGTACGTACGATACATACGGGCCCTCAGGGGCAAAAAATGCTAATTCGTATGAACCATCGCCGGGGGGTGCTTCGTCGCGTATTAAAACGCCGTAATACGTAGCCCGTTCCGGTACTTTCGCGGAACTTGCCGGGTTCAATATTACGGCGGCGCATAAGCGTTCGCCCCACGTACATAACGCGGCTCCCGGCAACTCGCCCCCTGTAAAATTTTTATTGTTTATTTTCGGCCTCTCGGAGGACCACGAAACGCCCCCGTTATCGGAAATATAAATAACGGCCCCGGGGGAACTCCCCCCAACTTCGCAATACGCGAAAGTCCGACCGTGTGGCGAGACCGTAACGTAATAATCGCTCAATAAGCCGGCATGAAGCCGTTTCTCCCAAACCCCGCGGTCGTAAGTATAAACGCCACGTTCCCCCACTACCCACCAGAAATCAAAATTCACCCCAGATATAGAATTCAAATACGTTTCGCCGAAAGATTTGGGGAATGATATCTCTTCCCACTTCTGGCCGTCGAATTTAACCGCGTACGGTTCATAATACGAAACAATTTTTTTATAACCAACGGCCCAAACGTAACCGTCGGCGGAGGCAATGTCGTAAAAACCGGCTTCCGGATACGCGCCTTTAAAAACCACTTCCACCACGCCGTTACTAATACGGTAAACCGCCGGGTAATTGGCGTCGGCGCACCATACCGGCCCGTTAAGGCTCTCGACAGCCTTGGTAGTCTCTTCGCTTGGAATAATAGCTACTTCTTCCCATCGGTGGCCTTCCGGCCGGAGAGGCGTATCACCACAGGACGCCAATAACGCTGCTAGCGAAACCCCGCTTAAAAAGGCGGTTATACCCTGGTATTTAATTCCTTTCCGCATATAGGGGATTAACGCGCTTTAAGGAATGGATAATACCTCGTCGTTAAACGCATATTATCTTACGAAACGGGCTACGTCTTTTAAGCGAAGCCCGTTTACTCCTTCGAGATAACCGCCACTTACGGATTTATATTACAGTCACACACGTCGCACCACATCTCGTTATCGGCCCCGGGGTTATAACCCGACATTAACAGGATGACGTGGTATTTTTCTTCGGTCTCGTCGTATATTATGTAGTCGCCTATGTCTATGCTAGTCTCTACGCCCGGGTCGTTACCACCTTCGTTGGTTCGGAGTTCGTCCCAGGAACCTCCCCCGTCCCAACCCCATAACGTTACGGCGTTACCGCTATCTACTTTAGCCTTAAACCTCGCCGTACCGTCCGACCATTGGGTGTCACCCGTAGACTCGAAGTAACATAATATGTAGTTGAAGTTACCACCTTCCTCGAACCAGAACGTATGGTTCAAACCCCAGCCTTCTTCCAAGTCGTTCATCTTGTTCCTGTCGGCGTCCGATAGGATTTTATCTGGGTTACCCAGCGTCTTCGGGTCAATAGTCGCCGGGTGGGCCGCGGTAGCGGACGCCCATGCGTTCTTGCAATTTACGTCGTAACCGTAAACGTTGACCACGCCGAAGCTAATTACTAAGGCGTTTATTAAAACCGTTATTATCCCCGTCTTCATCTCTCCTACCTCCGCTATTTTAATTGTTATCCCCTTGCGGCGCAGCCGCCTTCCTAATCGCCCCCCATTCTAAAAAAAAAAAAGTCAAGCAAAAATTTAAAGCTATATATTACTTTTATCGTAATATATAAGTGCGGAAATCATTTAATTTCCGGTATTTATAATAAATAATAATATTACTTTTTAATATAAATATTGCCCTAGCCGGCGATTAAAATATTATAAAAACCGCGTAGGGGTGCCCCGCTGTGCGCCCCCCGGTTTGGTAGGGACCGACCTTCAGTTCGGCCCAACTAGCGGGCCGGCCCCTACGTTACGACGGCGCGTGGCTCGCTTCGCGTTGGCGTAGCGCCCTCAGTCGATGGCGACTCGCGCGAATCTTCGTTTCCCGACCTTTATAATGAAAGAGTCGCCTTCCGCAAACGTTAAAGGGGCATCTCCTTCCCCTTCTTCTAATCTCCGGCCGTCGATTTCTACGCTTCCTTGTTTCACCAACCGCCTCGCCTCGCTTTTAGATTTCACTAATTTCGCGCCCACCATAATTTCCACGGGGGTATTTTTAACGCCTCCCCGTTTAAAATTAAAAACGGGGATATCTTTGGGGGCGAGGCCCTCGTGGTGGACGCGTTCGAAGCGCTCCCGGGCGGCTCGAGCCGCGGCGGCATCGTGGTATAGCTCCACGACGCGTCGCGCGAGCTCCATCTTTACGTCCTTGGGGTGGACCCGGCCCGAGGCGAGGCCCTCCTTCAGCTCCTTGATTTCCTCCGCGCTTTTCAGGCGCAATATCTCGAGGTAATCCAGCATCAGCTCGTCCGATATCGACATCAGCTTGCCGTAGATTTCTTCCGGCGTCTCCGTTACGCCGACGTAGTTGCCGAACGACTTGGACATCTTGTGGACGCCGTCGGTCCCGACGAGCAGCGGCGTAAGGACGGCGACCTCCGGTTCCTGGCCGAACTCGCGCTGGATGTCGCGCACCACCATCAGGTTGAACTTCTGGTCGGAGCCGCCGAGCTCGACGTCGGCCCGGAGCGCCACCGAGTCGTACGCCTGGGCGAGGGGATACAACAGCTCGTGGAGGCTGATGGGCTGCCCCTCGGCGAGGCGCTTGGCGAAGTCGTCCCGTCCTATCATACGGGCGACGGTGTATTTGGCGGCGAGGCGGACGACGTCCGCGAAAGACATCGGCTCGAGCCACCGGCTATTATAGTCTATTACCGTCTTGGCGCGGTCGAGGATTTTGAACGCCTGGTCGCAATAGGTCTCGGCGTTGGCGCGGATTTCCTCCTTCGACAGCGCGGGCCTCGTCTTCGAGCGCCCCGACGGGTCGCCGATGCTACTGGTGAAGTCGCCCACCAGAAAGACGACCTCGTGGCCGAGGTCCTGGAAGTCGCGGAGCTTGCCCAAGACGACGGTGTGGCCGAGGTGGATGTCCGGCGCGGTGGGGTCGAGGCCAAGCTTCACCTTCAACGGCCGGCCCGTCCGGAGCGACGAGCGGAGTTTGGCCCGCAGGTCTTCCTCGGTAACGACCTCCAGCGCGCCTTCGCGTATGCGCGCGAGTTGGCGTTCGACCTCGGCTTCGATTTGGGCGTCGGTGCGCGGCGTCATACCTATTCAACCTCGGCGGCCTCGCCAGATACAAAAAAGGCATAGGACTTTGAGCGCCCTATGCCCCACCGCCCGGGCGGCGAGGCCCTATTGGCCGTAATACATGGCCTTTATTCTACCCCACGCGTTGCCCTCGGTATTGGCGGCCGGGGATTCGCGGGGGCTGTTGATGTTCTGCGGTTGGGGTTTGGTGCGCTCGCGTAAGTCGCTGAGGTTATCGCCGGTGTCGTAGGAGTTCCCGTTTACTTCGTTATGGGTAGGGCCGGACTTCCGTTCCAGGCTGTGCCCCGGCCCAACGCCGGGATACGGCGTCCCCTCGTAGAACGGCCAGGGCGCCGGCCCCCACCCGACGGTGTCGCGCGTTTGGCCGTTCGAGCGGATGAGCGCGACGCCGCCCCTATCGTCCAAGAAATCCATCGAGATTTCGCAATAGAGGTCGGGCTTGTAAGATAATTTCGACCAGGCCGCGCGGTCCTGTTCGCGCCCTATGAGGTAGAACCCGTGGTTTGGAATGATAACTTTCTCTTGGCTATTCGCCAACGCGAATATCTCGGCACCGTGTTTCGTAAAGACGCGGACCCGCCACCCGGTGAGGTCGACGTTGGTTTTGGAGGCGTTATAGAATTCAATAAACGGCGGCGGCGAACCGGCGTCGGGGGCGTAGAGGACTTCGGAAATAAATACCTTATCGGCCTCGTCGGCGCCCCAACTCACGCCGGCGAGTACGGCGCTTACCACTATTATCAACGCCGGACGCCACATGCCGGACTTCTCCTTATCAATTACCATTATGGCAGAAAGCCCTATATCTGTCAAGCAAAAAGAATTCGGTTCCCTTTCATCCGCCGGCGTCGCCCCCTTTTGGAGCCGAGCCGAGACTCGGCGAATATACCACCCCTCTAATAAGTAACGCGTACGGGTCAGGCGTTTCGAAATTTATATTGCCCTCTCAAGCGACGCGTACCGTTCGCCCCGTCGCCCCGGAAACCGGCGTGTGCGCCGGCAACCCGGCACTCCGTACTATAATCCCCCCCGCGGCCTACGGTTCACGTCCCTTCCGTACCGTACGCTCCCGACGACCGCCCACGAGCCGGCCTACCGGTATTCTATCCCCTCGCAATTCGGGCACGGCGGCAACGCGTCGTCGGCGTCGTCAAGCCGGACGATTTGGTCGCAGCTCGCGCATACGTACAAACCGATTCCCGGCTGCTCACCCGTCCTCAGCATCTCATCCATCCCTTTCGCCTCCCGCGACCTGATACCCACGCGGGAAGCGGAATATATTAACCCACGCCGCCTTAGTTGTCAAAGGGATTTTTACCGCTGGGCCGTTCCGGCCGGCGCGCATAACCCAGCGGGCCCCCGAACCGGCGCCTTCGATAGACGTGGGCGTACGGAAATTAGGACGACGCGGCCCGGCCGTAAAAAACCCGCCGCCTTAAACCTTGCCCGCGCGTCGCGGTTTATGGTATATTTTAAATTAAAAGGGAGAAAGCCATGGCCAAGTTCGACCCCCGCAAAACCGCCGTCACCTTCGACGACGTCCTCCTCCAACCCGGCTACAGCGCCGTCCTCCCGGCCGAGGTCGACGTTCGCACGGCGTTCACGCGCCACATAAAGCTCAACGTCCCGGTCGCCTCCGCGGCGATGGACACCGTCACCGAGGCCGCGCTCGCCATCGCCATCGCCCAGGAGGGCGGCGTCGGCGTAATACACCGCAATATGCCGGCCGAGGCGCAGGCCGCGGAAGTCAACAAAGTTAAGCGGTACGTCTCCGGCATGATCGTGGCCCCGTATACCGTTACGCCCGGGGCCCCCGTCGCGGACGCGCTCGCCATCATGGCCAACTACAAGGTCTCCGGCGTCCCGGTCGTGGACGAGACGGGCGTCCTCGTCGGCATCATCACCAACCGCGACCTCCGCTTCGAGAAGCGCCGCGACATCCCCGTCGCCGAGCTGATGACGCGCGAGGGTCTGATAACCGCGCCGGTGGGGATATCCCTCGAGCAGGCCAAAGGCCTGCTGCACAAGCACCGCATCGAGAAGCTCCCCATCGTCGACCCCAAGGGCCACCTCAAAGGCCTCATAACCGTCAAAGACATCTTGAAGGCCATCGAGTACCCGAACGCGTGCAAGGACGAACAAGGACGGCTCCGCGTCGCCGCGGCGGTCGGCGTCGGCGAACGCGCGCTGGAGCGCGTCGGGAAACTTATCGACAACGGCTGCGACGTCGTCGTCGTGGACACCGCCCACGGCCACACCAAAGGCGTCATCGATACCGTTAAATTGATCAAACGTAAATTCAAGAGGGCCGAGGTGGCGGCGGGGAACGTCGGCACCGCGGAAGGAGCCGAGGCGCTGGTCGCCGCGGGCGCGGATGGGGTCAAGATAGGCATCGGCCCGAGCGCCATCTGCACCACCCGCGTCGTCGCCGGCGCCGGCGTCCCCCAGGTGACGGCCATAATGGAAGCGGCGCCGGTGTGCCACAAGGCCAAAGTCCCCCTCATCGCCGACGGCGGCATCAAATACTCCGGCGACATAACCAAAGCTATCGCCGCGGGCGCGTCGTCGGTGATGATCGGCTCCCTCTTCGCCGGGACCGAGGAGAGCCCGGGCGAGCTTATCCTCTACGAAGGCCGCTCCTACAAATCCTACCGCGGCATGGGTAGCATGGGCGCTTTGGGCGGCTCGTCTTTGTCGCGCGACCGCTACGGCCAACCGGAGGACGTCGAGGCCGCCAAGCTCGTGCCCGAGGGCATCGAGGGCCGGGTGCCCTATCGCGGGCCGCTGTCGCAGGTCGTATATCAGCTCGTCGGCGGCCTCCGCGCCGGCATGGGATACTGCGGCGCCAAGAACGTCAAGGCCCTGTGGGCCACGGCGGAGTTCGTCCGCGTTACGGCCGCGGGCCTCGCCGAAAGCCACCCCCACGACGTCCAGATAACCAAGGAAGCCCCCAACTACGGCGTCCGCATGCCGTGGGATAAGAAATAAGAACCTCGGAGGTAAGCCATTCCCCCGGCAATCGTACTAGCCGCCCGCGCGCTCGGCATCCCGTTTCTAGCCGGGATTAATTTATATATAACCGTCTTCGCGCTGGGCCTGATTAAAAAGCTCACCGGCGCCGCGGTGCTGGGGCCGGAGTTCGACGTCCTCGCGAGCTGGCCGGTCCTCATAATCGCCGGCGTCCTCCTGGTCGTCGAGGTCGTGGCCGACAAAGTGCCCGCCGTCGACCACGTCTGGGACGCCATCCACACCTTTATCCGCACGCCGGGCGCGATGGTCGTCGTGGCGGTCCTGATGCAAGGCCAGGACCGGACGTGGCAAGTAGTCGCGATTCTGGTCGCCGGCGCCGTCGCGTTCGCGGCCCACGCCGGCAAAGCCACGACGCGCGTCGTCTCCACCAAGGCCACCGCGGCGACGGCCAACGCCGTCATCAGCGCTGGCGAGGACGTGCTGGTCGCCGCGGGCTCGCTTTTGGCCGCGTTTTACCCGGTCGTATTGGGCGCGCTGGTGCTGGCGGCCTTGGCGCTGGGGGCGATATTCGGCCCCAAGTTAATAAGGGCTTTCCGCATAAATTGGGCCGTCTCGTCGAACTACGTTAGATACGTTTGGCACAAGCTGCGGCGTTGGCTCGAGCCGGCGTGGCAACCCGGGCCCAGCGTCGTCAAGCTGCCGCCGGCGCTGCAGGACCTCGCGTCGGCGGAGGAACCGGTGGCCGCGGCCCGCATCCTGGAAGGCAAGTACGGGCGGCGCCGCTTCGGCCACCTCCTTTTATGGCGGGACCGCCTCGCGCTGGCCGTGCGGCGCGTCGTAAAGCAGAAGGTGCGCGTCTACTATTATAAGGAGTTGGCCGGCGTTTACGTGGGCGAGGACACGTCGCTCGACCGGCTCTTCTTCTCGGCGCAGGGGCGCGATTACGTGATATCATTTTTCAAAGGGCGGGAGCCGACCGCCGTCGAGGTCGCGAAACTAATCGCCGCCGGGCAGGCTAAGCTGTGATCGCCGTCGCCGCCAACGCCGAGCGGCCGAAGGTTTGGGGGCTCGAGGCGGCCTTGGGAACGCTGGCCTTTGCGGCGCCGCTGGCCGCGTACGCGACGACGCTGGCGAGCACCGTTACCTTCGGCGACGCCGGCGAACTGGCCGTCGCGGCCGCGAAGCTGGGCATCGGCCATCCGCCGGGTTACCCCTTAGCCGCGCTGGCGGGGCAACTCTTCACGCTCGCGCCTTTCGGCGACGCCGCCCGGCAGACGAACCTCGCGTCCGCGTTCGCCGCCGCCGGGGCTTGCTTAGTCTTATTCCTGCTCTTGCGGCGATTATTCCTGGCGGCGCGCCCGGGGGCGCGGATACCCGCGGCGACGGCGGCGGCCGCGGCGGCGCTGGCCTTCGGCTTCGGCCGAACGGCCTGGAGCCAGGCCGTAGTAACCGAGGTTTACGCCCTCAACGCCCTCGCGGCCGCGGCGGTTCTTTACGCCGGCTTGAACTTCGCCCGGGGTAAAGACCCGCGATGGGCGTACGCCGCGGCCTTTTTCAGCGGCCTGGCGCTGAGCGCCCATTTCTCGTCGGCGCTGGTCATCTTGCCGACGGCCGCGTATATGTGGGTGCGCGCGAAGCGGCCGCCCGCGTGGCGGCCTTTATGCCTCGGCGCGGCGCTCGCCTTGCTCGGCCTGTTGGTTTACTCGTACCTGCCGCTGCGCGCGGCGCAGGGGCCGGCTATAAATTGGGACGACCCCCGCACGCTAAAGGCCGCGGCCGAGCACGTCCTCCGGAAGGGGATGGGCGGCGCGGTACCGGTTCGCCTCCGCTTCCTGCCTCGCCACCTCCTGGAGTGGGGTGCGGCGCTGTGGCACGAGTCGACGCCGGCGGTCCTGGTGGCGTCGGTGGCAGGCGCGGCGGTCGCCCTCGCCCGGCGCCTCGAGCCGTGGGGTTTCATAACGTTGTTGGCGTTGGTCGCGGGCCCGGTCGCGACGGCCCTCTTGGTCCTGACGCTTCGGGCCGACCAGGCGACGGAAATGGGCGTCTGGTACATACCGTTTTTTATGACCGCGGCCGCGCTCGCCGGGTTGGCCCTGTTCACGTTGCAAACCAGCGGCGCCGCGGCGTGGAGGGCGGCCGGTTACGTCGCCGCCGCCGCCGTCGCGACGTTGCCGCTAATCTTTAACTTCGGTTGGAACGACTATCGTCGCTACTACTTCGCCTCCGATTACGGCGCGAACCTCCTCCGCACTATGGACTACGAGGGCGTCGCTTTAATGTTCGAAAAAGATTTCGGGAGCTTCGAAATCGCTTACCACCGGAGCGGCGAAGGCCGCCGGCCGGACGCGGAATTCGTAAGCCCGCTGGTCGGCGTTCTTCCCGGCTTCGACGCGTTGGCGCGAGAACGGCGCGAGGCCGGCGGCCGCGACGGCGCCGCCGCGGCGGAGGCCAGTTTCGAAGCCGCGTTCCTCCCCCTTTCCTCGGAACGCCCCCTCTATTATAATAGCGTCCGGGAAAACGCGCTGACGCTCGGCTACCGCCTGAACCAGACAGGGTTGTTATATCGGGTATCCCGCCAGCCGCTCGAAGCCGCGGCCGTCGGCGTGCCGGCCATATGGAAACGCTACGCTACGAGGGGTTTCGCCGACGTGGAAGCGCGCCCGGCGTCGCCGCGCTTCCGCCGGGACGTATGGCTGCGCGCCGCGTTATGCGTATTCCTCATCAAGCAGGCCCTTCAATACCTTGGGGCGGGTGAAAACGAAAAGGCCTTCGCCGCCCTCGCCCGGGCGGAACCTCTGGCCGACGGTTTATTCGAACCGTTGGCCAACATCGGCGGCATATACCTCGCCCGCGGCCAAGCGGAGAAGGCCGTAACGTTTTTCGACCGGGCCGCGCGAGCGGTCCCGCGCGCCGGCGTCGGCGACGAATACTTTCGCCTCCATTACGGCCAACTCCTGGCCCGGAAGGGAGACGCGTGCCTGGAAGCCGGGGACCGGCCAGGCGCGGAGGCCGCGTACCGCGCGTCGCTGGAAGCCTTCCCGGCCCAACCCGGCGCCGTGGTTGCGGAGGGCCGCGCAAAATTGAAGGGGGCGAAGGGCTCGCCCCGCCCCCGGGATAAATGATGACCGGACGAAAAAGAGACTTAAGGGTTATCGAAGTCGTACTCGGCATACTGAGCGCCGCGGTGCCGTTCGCGGCGTACCTGATAACGCTGCCGCCGACGATCACTTTCGAGGACTCGGGGCAGATCATTACCGCCGCGGCGGAGCTCGGCATATCTCACCCCTCAGGGTACCCGCTCGAGTCGCTGACCGGCCAACTCTTAACGCTGGTTCCCATCGGCCGCATCGCCTGGCGCGTGAACCTGGCGTCGGCGGCCGCGGCGGCCGCTTGCTGCCTGGTGCTATTCTTCTTACTGCGCCGCCTGTTCCTGGATATTAAAGAGGAGGCCCGGATAGCGGCCGCGGCTTCGGCGGCGGCCGCGGCGGCGGCCTTCGGCCTGGGCCGCACCTTCTGGAGCCAGGCCGTCGTGGCGGAGGCGTACGCGGTGAATGCGCTCGCCGTCGCGGCGGTACTATACGCGGCCATCGGCTTCGCCCGCGCGCGCGACGCGAGGTGGGGCTACTTCGCCGCTTTCGCCGGCGGCCTGGCCCTCGGCGCCCACACGTCTTCGGCCATCATATCCGTACCGCTCGGCATATACCTGATCTGGCGATTCCGACGGGTGCCGAGTTTCCGGGGCTTCTTCACCGCCCTCACGTTCGCCCTGCTGGGCTTCATGGTCTACCTCTACTTGCCGGTTCGCGCGGCCCAAGGGCCGGCTATAAACTGGGGGGACCCGCGCACCCTCGCCCGGGCCTACGGCCACATGACGCGGCGGATTTACGGCGGCCCTAACGTCGTACGCCTGCAATTCCTGCCGTACCATTTACTCCAATTGGGAAAATTTTTATGGTGGGAATTCGCGCCGCCGGCGGCCTTCGGGGTAGCGGCCGGGATATTCATCGGCCTAAAGCGGCGCGCTAAGCCGTGGGTATTCTTCGCACTCCTCCTGCTGGTCACCGGGCCGCTCGCGACGGTGGCGCTGGTCCTCCTCCTGCAAGGGCACCAACTCCCCGGCATTCAGGTCTGGTATATCCCCTTCCTGATGTTATCGGCGTTTTTCCTGGGGCTCGTCCTCTTCGAGTTGACGGCGGGACGGAATCGCTGGGTCCGCCGCGCCGGGTGCGTCGCCCTCGCTCTCGCGGTCCTGTTGCCGCTGACGTTAAATTTTTACTGGAATAATTACCGGCATTATTATTTCTCCGAAGATTACGGCGCGAACTTCCTCCGCACCATAGCGTACGGGGGCCTCAATATAATGTTCGAACGCGGTTCGCTCGGGACCTTCGAGACCGCCTACTTGAAGAAGGTCGAGGGGTACCGGCCGGACCACGTATTCGTCGACGCGACGGGGAGCGTATACTCGGAGTACAAGCGCTTCGCCGCGGGTCGGCTGAACGCCCCGACCGCGGCCGCGGGCCAGTTATGGGAGCGCGTTTTCGAGCAGAATATTCTGACCTCGCCCGAACATCGCGACGTCTACTACAGCATCTACCGGGAAGAAGTGGCGTCGTACGGCTTCGCGCTCGAGCCCGCCGGGATGCTGTACCGCGTCGTGAAGCCGCCGGTGGGACGGCGGCCCGTGTCGCCGGTATGGCGTCGCTACGTTATGCGGGGCGTGGCCGAGGTCGAGGCCGACCCCGCCTCCCCCCGCAACTCGAGCGAAGAATGGATACGCGACGCCATCTGCAAATACAAACTGATGCTGGCAAGGGAATATTTCCTCGCCGGGGACACGGCCCGGGCGTTCGCCGCCCTAGCCGCGGCGGCGCCCGTCGCCCACGACATGACGGAACCCCTGCTCGAGCTGGCCAATATATACGTTATGTACGGGTACTATGAAAAGGCCGTAAATTTCTACGACCAGGCCCTCGAAGCCTTTCCCCGTAAAGGTATTGGCGACCAAGCCTTCCGCCTCCACTACGCTCAAATATTCGTAAATAAGGCCATAGCGTATTTGCACTTGGGCGACGTTGACGCGGCGGAAGCTTCGTTCCGGCAATCACTGGAGGCCTACCCGGACCAGCCCGACGTCCGTAGGATGTCGCGCCGCGAGAACCTCGAGGAGGCCGCCCGGCTGTTCGCCGAGGAAAGCGAAAGGTAGACCTTTTTAGCCGGCCGGCACGGCCAAACTTTTTTCCCACCCGCGAACCCTTCGGGACGTGGCGAAAATTAGAACGCAAAACGCAACGGGACGCCGACGCCGGCGTCGTCAATTATGAAAAATATTTTTAGAAGCCAAAAATTACCGCTGGCCGTGACGCTATTCTTGGGCGCGGCCACGCCCGCCATCTGGCTCGCCACCGTTATCCCGGTCGAGGGATTAAACTTGCCGTCCGACGACGCCTGGATCCATCAAGTATTCGCGCGGAACCTGGCGCGAGAAGGACGGTACGAGTATAACCCGGGCGAACGTTCCGCCGGCGTCACGGCGCCCATGTGGACGATGCTCGTAAGCGAGTCCTACTTCTTCCACCTCCCGCCCCGGGAGTCGGCGTTGGCTTTAACTATCGGGAGCCATATGCTGTGGGTGGGGGCCGTTTACTGGCTCGTGCTGGGGATATGGCCCCACCGCTCGCGTTGGTGGGCCGCAGCCGCCGCCTGCCTGTTCACCCTCTTCGGGCCGGTGATATGGTTCTCGGTGTCGGGGATGGAGACGTCGCTGTTCTTCGCGCTGGCGACCTTCGCCGCGGTCGCTTTGGGCCGGGGC
>CAZLXP010000073.1:0-12688 GCA_964563535.1 uncultured bacterium
CCTCCGCGCAGCCGACCACGAGATCCGTGTGGGCTGCAGCAGTGACATCTAATGAGTAGGTACCTTCACCTTTGTCTATGTCTTCGTCTTTGGCTACGTCCTGGGCCAAAACCTGGGCGACGGCACCCAGCTCGTCCTGGCCGGCGACTTCACCCTCGCGACGCCGGAGGGCTACACGGTCAACTATAACGTCAAGACGTTCGCGACGGCGGACCCGTTCGACGGCATCTACCTGCCGCCCGGCGCCTCGAGCGGCGGCAAGCTCGTCTTCGTCCTGCCGCCCCGCGACGAGTATACGCTGCATTACTACAACCCGCAGACCAGGGCCGCGGGCGTGAAAAAGGTTATAGTAATGCGAGGCGACTAGCGGGTCCGCCGTTCAAAAACGGCGGTTAACGCTATGCGTGTTAAAACCCGGCCGCTGAAGCGGCCGGGTTCTATTTCGGTGGGCTACACATTCCTGTGTGGCCTCGGGCCGACTGGAAAGTCGGCCTACAGGCCGTCCCCAACGGGAGCGGCCGCCCCCTCACGGGGGCGGCGTTTTTATTTGCCTCGCCGCGGCGTTTTCGTATAATAGCTTTATGACACCTCTCGAGCCTCGCGAGTTGCGGTGCGAAAGTTGCGGCGCCTCGCTCCACGTCGAGCCGGGCGCCTCGGTCGTCCGGTGCGGCTTCTGCGGGACCGAGTACGCCCTCGACGTCCCGGCCGAGATGACGGTCGAGTTTTTAGCCGAGGAGGAGAAAGGGGCGCCCGACGAGGCCGCGCCGGCCGAGCCCAAGCGGCCGCCGTACGAGGATGAGGTCTTATCGTGGCTGCGCGAGGGTAAGAAAATACAGGCCGTCGAGGTCGTCCGGGCGCACACCCGCCTAGGCCTCGGCGAGTCGAAGGAATACGTCGAGGCGCTGGCCGCTCGCGAGGGGCTGGCCGTTCGGCAAAGCTCGGCCTACGCGGTCCTGGCGCTGGCCGTTTTCGTCGCCGTCGCCTTAGCGGCGCTGGTGGCCTTTATTATACTGAAGAGCTGACGGCCCGGCCCCCCGCTTAGCGGTACGTTAAAAAGCCGCCCTTGCGGGCGGTATTTTCGCTTAGCGGCCTTGGAATTCGTAATCCTTCCCCAGGTTGGCCTTGATAACGTTCTCCCGAGCCCAACCGAAGTAGTTGCCCTCCGCCTGGACGCGATAAAAACCGTCATGCTCGCTCAGGACGCGGAACCGCGTCGCCGGTTTGACGACGACGTAGAGTTTCCCCGTCGGGGCCGGGCTGTCGTAAAGAGGGATTCCCGCGCGCGCCTCGTACCACCTATCGGCCTCGGGGGGTTGGCGGCTCGCCGCCTTCCAGACGGGGGCTTCCTCGGCGCCCGCGGCTTCCGCGGCCCGGGCCGCCGCCTCTTCCTTCCGCTGCTCGTGGCAGTGGGCCGCGATGCCGACGACCGCGGCGACGACGCCGATGAGCAGGCCGACGGCCGGCCCGATTATCGCGAGCCGCATCCCGCACGACATCGGCATCTTGACGCCGGTGAACTTGGAGGCGAAGACGCGCCAGGCGCCGTTATACTTTTTAAGTTTCCATAGGGAAGTTACCTCGACGTGATTGACGGCGCCCGAGGACATAAATATAAACGCCTCATAGGTCACCAGCGCCTCGGCGTATTCGGGCGTCAACCGTTTGAACGCGACCGCGAGCGTATAGCGCTTCATGTCCGTATCCACGAATTGAAGCTGGGCCCCGGCGCGCGCCTTCGCGGCGTAGGAGGCATACGCCGGGTGGACCGTCGTCATATAGGAATCCAATTCTTCCCGGTTGACGGCGTTTTGGACCGTCCGCGTCAGCTCGACGACGGCGGCGGCATCGGCCGCGAGCGCCGGCTCGAGGCGCCCGCCCGGCAATTTGGAATAGTCGACCCGCGGATTGAAGGGGATATCTCGAGTCGACGGCGTTATCGCGACGTCGGCCAACGTGCTGAAATAGGCCGCTTCCCCGGCTTCCAGCCGCCGCCCCGGGGTCCCGAGTTCCCTTTCTATTTTTTTTACGCGTTCGGCCTCGGCCAGGGAGACGGCGAGGGAGGAGCCGCAGTAGGGGCACGTTACGGGCCCCTCGCCCTTTATGGCGGCGCCGCAGTTCGGGCATTTTAACGCATCTACTTTTGCCATAGGCCGCCGGCCTCGCTTTCCGGGGTTATATAATTAAAAACGGCAGGTTTTGCGCCAGGATACGTCAGTTCCGCGGATATTTCAACCGGATACCGGGCGCCGGCGCGATTTTATATTTGCGGTTTTGCGCCGGTCGTATTATTATATATCGTGTCGGTGAGTTAATTGGGAGTCGGTCGGCGTGATAAGAGGTTCTTAGGATGAAGGATGAGCCCAAAACGAAAACTGAACTGGCGGAGGAGCTCGCGGCTTCCCGTAAACGTATGGAGGAATTGGAGGTGCGGGCGACGCAGGGCAAATGGGCTGAGGCCGAGCTGAAGCGGCATATAAAGACCTTAGAGGGGTTAAACGAGATATCGAAAGCTATAAACGCCGCGGCCGATTTGTCAGACCTGTTCGACGCCGCGGCCGTTCTTCTTGCGGATAACCCCCACGTGGTCGCGGGCGGCATCTACCTTGTCGACGAGGGTGCCGAGAGCCTACGGCTGCAAAAGTCGTTCGGGCCTCATCCCGGCTACTACGACGACCGGGAGACGATAGCGCTCGACGACGCCGACGCGAAGTCGGTAATGTGGTCGCGGACCGGCGTCGTCGTCGACCGGTTATTGGGCGAAGAAACGTGGCGGGATTCGATCGCCGAGGAACTTAGGGAAGAGGGCCACGTGGTCGCGGCGGCCATGCGGTCCGGGAAAGAATTTTTAGGCGTCTTCAGCATGGTCCTCGAGAAAGCCGATATTTATACCATGTCGTTCGTCGAAACCATCGCTTCCAAACTGGGGTCCGCGGTAAAGCGCAAGCGGGCCGAGACGGAATTGGCGACGTATCGGCGTCACCTCGAGGATGTGGTGGCGGAGCGCACCGAGGAGCTGCTGGTGGCCAACGAACGACTCGGCCGGGAAATCGCCGAGCGCCGGCGGACCCTGGCCGATTTATCGGAGAGCGAGGAACGTTTCCGCAAGCTGGCCGATAATTTCCGCGACGCCCTGATTATCTACGATAAAGACGAGGACCGCGTAGTCTACGTAAACGCCGCGGTAGCGGAAATGTTCGGCGTCAGCTTGCACGACGTCCGCAGCATGAGCTTAAAGGATGCTTTCGATAAATTTATTCACGAAGACGATAAGGATTATTTATTAGAAGCCGACACGAAGGCGGAAGTTGGCAGAAGTGCCGGGTCCGTCGAAAATGTAGACCTGGACTATCGCGTTCGAAAGCCGGACGGTGACATCCTTTGGGTCCACCACCGCAGTTACCCGGCGGTGGCGGAGGGCGTGCCGACTTCCAGAATATATGTCATGTTGACGGATATTACGGAGCGTAAGCGCGTTGAGGAAGCGTTGCGGGAGAGCGCGGAAAAATACCACGCTATTGCGGAGCGCGCCCCCTTCGCCGTCCTCATCTATCGCGACGGCAAAGTATTGTACGTCAACGACGCGGCCCGCGAGACCTTCAAATACGGGCCGGAAGACGAGCTCGTGGGACGGTCGGTGTTGGAATTTATCCACCCCGACGATAGGGAGACGGGACGCAAGGTAATGGAGGAGAGGAAGCGCGGCGGCGGCCCCTTCCCCTATGAGCTGCGGGTATACTGCAAGGACGGCGAAGTAAGGACGGTGGAGACCGCGGGCCGGCTATTCGACTACGGCGGCGAACCGGCTTATATAGCTACCATAAACGACGTGACCGAACGGAGGCGTACTGAACAAGCGGTGCGCGAAAGCGAAGAACGGTACCGGCGTCTAGTGGAGACCTCGCCCGACGCGATCGTACAAACGGATCTCGAGGGGAATATCGTTACGTTGAATCGGCAAACGGCTTTATTATACGGCGTGGAGAAAGTCGACGAGCTTATCGCGGTAAGCGCGTTCGACCTCATCAAGGCCGAACAGAGGGAAAAAGCGCGAGAAAGTTTGCGGGAAATTCTGGAAGGGGGCGCGGGAACGGGTATTGAGTACGATTTGCTAAGGAGCGACGGGACTTATTATCCGGCCGAAGTAAACGTTTCTTTGGTGAGAGACGCCGACGGAAAACCGACCGGGTTTATAGGGGTAATCCGCGACGTAACCGAACGGAGCCGGGCGGACGAGGCGGTTAAAGATTCCGAGGAGCGGTATCGCACGCTTCAGGCCAACATTCCGGTCGGCGTGTTCCGCTCGCCGGCGGAACCGGGCGGGTGCTTGATTTCGGCCAACCCGGCGCTGGCTAAGATGTTCGGTTACGTCGCCCCGGAGGAGATGTCCGAAACGCGCGTCGCGGACCTTTACCTCGACCCGGCCGGACGCAAGGAATTTATCGCGGCCGTTAGTTCGGCGGGGGCCATCTCGAGTTACGAAACGCGATTTAAAAGGAGAGACGGGACCGTTTTTTGGGGCTCGCTCAGCGCCCGGGCCGTAACGGGGCCCGACGGCGAGGTGGCATTCTTCGACGGCATTATTGAAAATATTACGGGCCGCCGCGAAGCCGAAGAGGCTTTGGCCGAGTCGGAGGAAAAACATCGCGCGTTAGTGGAGCGGGCGACCGACGGCGTCGTAATCGTCCAGGACGGCCTGTTGAAGTTCGTGAACCCGGCGCTGGCGGAAATCGCCGGCTATGACGGGCCGGAGGAACTGACGGGTAAGGAATTTTTACCTTTCGTGGCGCCGGAATTCAGGGAGATGGCGGCCGAAAAGCATCGGAGCACCATGGCGGGCGTCGGAACGCCGCTCATTTTCGAAATAAATATGTTGGACCGCAACGGCAAAAAAGTCCCGGTGGAGCTCAACGCCGGCGTCATCCAATACGAAGGCCGTCCCGCCGCTATAGTTACGGTCCGAGACCTCACCGAGCGCAAGCGGGCGGAGAAACGCATTAGATATTTCAGCGAGTTTACCAAGAACATTATCGAGAGCACGCAGGTCGGCATCTACGCCGTCGACGTTAAGGGGACGGTGCAGATTTGGAATCAAGGCATGGAAGGCCAATTCGGCGTGCCCGCCGACGAAGTGGTCGGCAGGAATATATTCGAAGCCTTTCCCGTTCTCAACGAAGAACCGCTGGGCGCGGCTATCAAGAAGGCGCTCAGCCGGGGCGAGCCTTTCGAGCGAAGCGACCTGAAACACAAAACGCTCCGGCGGGGGGAGCGGGTCGTAAATACCAAGGTCAATCCCCTAAGGGACGCTTCCGGCTTAGTGGTCGGCGCGGTCATTATAACCGAAGACGTTACCGAACGGAAAAAGGTGGAGGAGAGAATCCGGTATTTCAGCGAATTCACCGAAAATATCATTAAGAGCTCGCGCGTGGGCATATACGCGTTGGACCGAAAAGGCGTGGTCCAGATTTGGAATCAGGGTATGGAAAGCCAGTTCGGCGTGACGTCGGCGGAACTGGCGGGGCAAAACATCTTCGATTTCTTCCCGGCCCTCGCGGCCGAACCGTTGGGGGAGGCTATCAAGAGAACGTTGGACCGCGGCGAGTCTTTCGACCAACCCGGCCTGCGGCATCAAACGTTGAAGAAGGGCGAACGCATCTTAAATACCAAAATAAATCCCTTAAAAGATTCCTCAGGCCGTTTGGTAGGGGCGGTGGTCATCACCGAGGACGTCACGGAGCGGGTAGAGTTCGAGGAAAAACTTAGGGCCAGCGAGGAGCGCTTCCGCACCCTTACGGCTAACGTCCCGGTGGGCGTTTTCCGATCGCCGGCCCAGCCGGACGGGTGCCTGCTCTCGGCCAACCCGGCTTTGGCCAAGATGTTCGGTTACGACCGACCGGAGGAGATGTACGAGACGCGGGTCGCCGACCTCTACGTGAATCCGGAAGAACGCCGCGAGTTTATAAGGGCCGTAACTTCGGCCGGGGCTATATTGGACTACGAGACCCAATTCCGGCGCAAAGACGGTACCGTCTTCTGGGGCTTTCTTCGCGCCCGGGCCGTAAAAGGGCCCGACGGCCGCGCGGCCTATTTCGACGGCATTTTGGATGATGTTAGCGTACGGAAGAAGGCCGAGACGGCGTTGGCCGAGTCGGAGGAGAAATACCGGACCTTGGTGGAGCAGGCGACGGACGGCGTCGTGATTCTCCAAGACGGTTTGCTTAAATTCGCGAACCCGGCGGTAGCGACGTTGGCCGGTTACGGGAAGGCCGAGGAGTTAATAGGCAAAGAAGTCCGTCCTTTCGTCGCCCCCGAATTCAGGGAACGGATAACAGAGCAAGGGCGCCGCGTCGTGGCGGGGGAGGAAAAACCGAGTATTTTGGAAATCGCTATCCTGGACAAGGACGGCAGGGAAATACCGGTTGAAGTAAATATCGGCGCCGTCCGGTACGAGGGGCGCCCGGCGGCTATAGTATTGGTGAGAAATATTACGGACCGCCGGCGGGCCAAGGAAGCCCTCGCCCACAGCGTGCGAAGGAACGAAGCCCTTCTCGAAGCCATGCCCGATATGATGTTCGTCCTCGCGAAAGATGGGACCTTCACCGATTTTAAAGCGGACCGGAACGAGGATTTGGCTATCCCGCGTGACAAGATCGTCGGCAAGACCGTCTGGGACGTAGGGTTTTCAGATGATTACGTGAAGGTAATTTTCGATTGCGTCAATAAAGTAATAACGACGGGCGACGCCCAGGCTTTAGAATATGAGCTGGAAACCCCCAAAGGCCTTGGCTTTTTCGAAGCGCGCGTAGTCCCGTTAAAAGAAGACGAAGTCCTATCCGTCGTTCGCGATATAACCCACCGCCGCCTCGCCCTTGAAGAAATAAAGAAAAGCCTGGACGGCACCATCTACGCGATGTCCAAAATGGTCGAGACGCGCGACCCGTATACGTCCGGCCATCAAATACGGGTCGCGAAACTGGCCCGCGCTATCGCCCTTAAGATGGACCTCCCCGAAAGCAGGGTCGAGGGCATCTTTACGGCGGCCGTGGTGCACGACGTCGGCAAAATCGCAATCCCCGAAGGGATTCTAAGTAAACCTGGGCCCTTGACCGAATTGGAGTTAAAAATTATTAAAAACCACCCTCAGGTAGGGTTTGACATCCTAAAAAATGTCGAATTCACTTGGCCCGTAACTAAGTTCGTCCTCCAGCACCACGAACGGCTGGATGGCTCCGGGTACCCGATGGGTTTGAGTGAGCGCGACATTGCAATCGAGGCCCGAATATTAAGTGTGGCGGACGTTGTGGAGGCTATGTCGTCGCACCGGCCGTTCCGGCCCGCGCTGGGTCAGGAGAAAGCCCTCGAGGAAATTTCGATTTATAAGGGCGTTTTATACGACCCGGACGTCGTCGACGCTTGCCTCCGATTGTTCCGCGACGAGAATTTCCGTTTCAATTAAAGTTTCAATCGTAAAACCGCGACGGATTGCCGACGGCCTGACGAAACAGAAGGCCGGCTGCGCCGGCGAAGACGTTCCGGCGGCGCGGTAATTGGTTGGGCCCGGCGGCGCGATCCGCGGGCGATTCCGGCCGGAATGGGGTACAAGGGCCTTTTAAAGTATATATCGGGCCGCCCGGCGGGCGGCTTTTCAATTGAACGTTTTAGGTAATAATATGTTAGAATTTAAATAGAATTAAAAACGTCGTATTTCGCTCGCGACTCCGTAGGCGCGGAGAAAAACGGATTTTACCATGAAGGACGGGAAGAAGACCAAGGCCGAATTGGCGACGGAACTTGCGGCGTTGCGGGCTAAGGTCCTCGAGCTGGAATCTCGGGAATCGCCGCGGGGGGACGTTACCGGGAAGTTGCCGAAATCGAATAATTTAAAGGAGGAGATTAAGTATTTTAACGAATTTATCGGGAATATCATTGAAAGCACCCAAGTCGGGATATACGCCTTGGACCGGGCCGGGATGGTGCAAGTTTGGAACCACGGCATGGAAAAGCAGTTCGGCTTGGATTCGAAGGAGGTAGTGGGCAAAAATATATTCGAAGCCTTTCCGGTGCTCAAAGACGAACCGCTGGGGGTCGCGCTCAAGCGGGCACTCTACGGCGGCGAGGCCGCCGAAAACGCGGGTTTCCGCCACCAGACGTTGCGGCGAGGCGAGCGCATCCTGAATACGAAGATCAACCCGTTGACGGATGATTCGGGTGCTATCGTCGGGGCCGTAGTCATCACGGAGGACGTCACGGAACGGGTGCGGGCGGGCGAGGCCCTCCGCGAGAGCGAAGAGCGGTATCGCGGCCTGGTGGAGGCTATCCACGGCGGATTTGCTATCGTCGACGCCGACGAGGAGATCCTCTTCGTTAACCGGGCGTATGGCGATATGTTGGGTTATACTAAGGACGAACTTATCGGTATGAATATGAGGGAGTTGGTAACCGAAGACGAGTTCCTCAGGATGAAAGGAGCGACCGAGCGTAGAGCGCGCGCCAAGGAACCGACCAAATACGATTTAATAATGCGCCGGAAAGACGGCGCCCCAAGGCAGTTTTTAGTTTCGTCTACGCCGTTTTTCGACGAGCGCGGTAATTACAAATATACCTTGGGCGTGGCTTTGGATATCACGGAACAGAAAAAGACCGAGGCCGAGCTCAAACTTAAAACGCGCCAACTTGAGGAGGCGCGCCGTCGCTCCGACGAACTATTACGCAATATACTCCCCGAGCAGGTAATAAAAGAACTCGACGAGATCGACGCGTCGCTGCCGCGGTCCATACCCAGCGTTACGATTGTCTTTATCGACATTGCGGGTTTCTCAAACATTTCCACCCGGGTTAGTCACAAGGCGCTTGTTACGAAACTAGCGGCTTATTTCCACGCCTTCGACCTGATCGTGAAAGATTACGGTTTGGAAAAGTTGAAAACGGTGGGCGACGGGTATATGTACGCCGGAGGATTGTTCGCCGAAAATAACCAGGTCGAAGGGTGTGCTAAGGCCGCGTTGGACATTTTAAAAATAGTCGGTAAGCGCGATTGGCAGGTCCGCATAGGTATCCACGTCGGGCCCTGTATCGCCGGGTTGGTGAAGGGGTGGCGCATGATATACGACGTGTGGGGCGATACGGTGAACGTTGCTTCCAGAATCCAAGAGGCTTGCGAACCCGGCCGAATTAACGTTTCGCAGGCCGCATACGAAGAACTAGCGGACTGCTTCGAGTTCGAATATAGGGGCGAATTACCTTTATATACCGTCGGCCCTACGCCGATGTACTTCCTCAAAAGGCGAAGGCGCGGCTAGGCAAGGTTTCGGGAAAACTCGGACCTTTATCCAGCATAAATCCGCTGCGTCGCGTGCCGGGCGCTAAAGGGGGCAGATAATAAGTTAAGGTTATCGTTTAATAGCTTGTTACTAATGGATTGATAACTAACGTCTTATTAGTTTCAGTATGGGGTAATTATTAAGTCCCAAATCATATCGGCGTTCGTATATTTTTTTATCCTGGCCGCGCCCGGTGTACAGGGGCGATGGCTAGCGGACGTCGAAGTCGGCGCCGCCGTCGACGAAATTTATAACTCTACCGTGCTACATTTCGCCGCCTGGTCCGCGCTCGAATTTTAATAAAAAAAGCGGCCCGGCACCCCAAACGGCAAGCCCCTTCTACCGTAAGGGGCTTTTGGCTAATTAAACCATAACCGGCCGAAACCGGACTAAATGAAGGACCGTAAATACCGCTTGTAATGCCGTTTTTTGTTAAGCGAATCCAGCCACGTACGATTACAAAGGAGTATAAAATATGAAGCGCATGTTGGCACCGATTGCGGTACTGGTAATAGCGAACGGGTTCTTTAGTCCCGTCGGCGCGGAGCGGGTGCTGCGCAACTTCGGCGCTCTGGGGTTGGGCCTGGCCATACCTGACGCCGCGAACTTCCGCGACGACTACGGCCAACGTTTTTGCGGAACGCTGGGTTATGGCACGAGGTTAGGCCGTAGCGAAAGGTTGTTCGCGTACGGGATGGTCGGCTACAACGGCTTCCGCGCGAAAGAAGGGAACGTCGCGGGGGATACGCACCTCTGGAACGTTAACGCCGACGTTCGTTGGTATTTTGGCGTCCCGACGAAGGAAATTTCGGGATACGTCGGCCTGGGCCCCGGCGTCTATTGGGATAGGGACGGCGACGCTTTTATCGGCGCTGACGTCGCGGTGGGCGGCGACTTCCCGGTTGGGGACGACTGGGCGGTCACGGCCGACGTAGACCAGCACTTCGTCGACTCAGCCGAGGCGGGCGCTTTTCTGACGGTCCGCGTCGGCGCGGCGTACTGGTTCATGTGACGTTTTACGGCCTGGCCTTTGGCTTAGAGCCTCGCCCTTGCCGCCGGTGTAAGGGCGGGGTTTTTTGTTGAAATAATAAGCGTCTATCGTATACTAAGCAAAACGGGGTCAAATTTTGTATTAGAAAGAACTATGGTTATTATATATAAATGCCGGAAATTAAAAGACTTGCGACTTTATATATTACGATTATAGTCATATACCGCTTTAATTTTTTCCTTGACTTTCTTTTTTATAGAATGGGGAGGATAAGAAAGGCGGCACCCGCCGCGAGGGGTAACAATTAAAATAGCGGAGGTCCGAGAGATGAAGAACGGGATAGTAGCGGCGAGTATAGTTATCGCTTGTTTCGCTGGGGCGGCATTTAGCGCGGACCTGAACGTAGGGTTGGCATTTGCCGCTTCCTTTACGCCTGAAAGCCTGCTCGAAGATAAATACCCGCACCAAGGTTCGGATAACCTACGAAAGCTTGCGGAAAACGACCCCGTATACTGCGATAATTACGCGAAGTTAGACGACCCCGATAATTGGTGGTGGGAGTTCCCGAACTACCGCGACGGGAAATACGCGTACATGATCTTCAAATTCGTAAAACCTAGCGGGTATACGAGCGGGACGTGCCGGTGGAAAGTGAACGCCGATAGTAACCAGACGGTTTATATCTCCCGTTATTACTATAACGCTAACCAACAAGAATGGCAGTGGGACATCGTCGACCAATATACCGGGCCTATGTCAAGTTACCGTACGTTCACCGTACCGGAAGGCTGGTTTAGCGCCGAAGACTTGGTATGGATAATGGCGGACGTCATCACCTTCCAAGGCGCGCGGGCTATTAAATGCGACGTTTTGGATATTCAATACTAGCCGCAAAAAGGTAGTTACGGGTTTTATAGCTGCGGCCTTTTAAGGCCGCAGCTATAAAATACCCCGAGGAGAATTAGGAGGAACATAAATGCGATTGCCGCCGCTTTTCCGGATATTCTTATATATAATTTTACTCGCTTTGGTTTTATTGCAATGCGGCGACAACCCTTTAGCGCCGCTACCCAACGGGTGGGAGACGGTTGCCATTTTGCCGCCGTCGGTTGTGCGCGGCGTCGCGCAAAGCGGACACGGGATCGGAATATATATTATAGGTACTACTCCCCCGGGCGTCGAAAGGCGAGACGTTATTTGGAAATACGACGGTTACCGTCTCACCGAAGACTTCGCCGTCCCCAACGAAAGCGGAGAAGGTATTTTCCAAGATATTGCTTTTTTCGGGAATAAGGGTTGGGCCGTAGGTAAGTTATACAGCTATGCGCCTCTATCGCACAAACCTTATATGGTCTATTACGACGGCGCGACGTGGGAAGAGGTCAACGTCGGCAATGAAAACGTCGGCGGGTTCGAAGCCGTCTTCCCGATAAACGGGGAATCTTGTTGGTTAACCAGTTATGATTCGTATTTGCCGGGTTACTACCGTTTGGTCAAATATACGAAGGGCGATTTCGAAGTCTTCCCGGGGGTCCGGGACGTTATTGCCTACGCGCGCGAGGAGAATTTATTATACGCTGATAGCCCGGACCCGGCGTACGACCTCCTTATCAGCGCCGACGGCGCCGTTACGTGGGCCCGCGAGAAAATTTCGTGCCCGGACCTTGGGTACGGTTTTAAACGTGGGGGGCATCCGTGCGCGGTCGGCCCCTATTTATACATAATCGTCCGAAGCGAACAATACGGTTACGGCTCGGGCGTCGTTCGCCGTTCGGGCGCGCCCGGGCAGGGGGAATATGAGCTACAATTTTACAGCAACGTAGGGCCCAATCTTTACGGCTTAGATTATTTAGCTTATGATATATACGGCCGTTTATTAGCGGTAGGGCCCGATACGACCGTCATTTACGACGGTACGAATTGGTATTTAGAGGACCTACCGCCGGAGACCACGTTCGTTGCGCTGGCCCCGGCACGTAAGGGCGGTTTTTGGGCGGTGGGATCTTTATACTACGGTATAAGCCTCTTATACCATCAATAGGAGTAAATCCGTTGCCCGTCATAACGCGTAGAAGCATTGCTTTATTATTATCTTCCGCGCTCGCGGCGATATTTTTAGCGAAGGCCGCGGCCGCCGCTGAGCTCTCCTTCGCCGGCGGCGCGTTCCGGTTCAACGCCACCGACTACTACTTTCCCAACTTCTACGAGGAGGCCGGCTACCGCGCCGAGATAACCTATTCGCGAGGAGACGTCAACCGCCACCTCTTCCGCCTACAATTATACAGCTACCCGGGCGACGATAACATCTTCGAGCCTGTATTGGAGTACGGCTATAATCGGGAGCTGTCGCTCGCCGGGTGGGAGCTGGTCGCGAGGCCCG
>CAZLXP010000074.1:0-12635 GCA_964563535.1 uncultured bacterium
AAATGAACTGGCCGTTGCCCGTGCCGTACGAGCCCCACTGGCCGAGGTAGGACCCCGTCGGGGTGAAGTATTGTATGCGGCAGTTGTAGGAATCCGCGACGTAGACGTTACCGCGCGGGGCCAAGGCGGCGCGGGACGGCCAAATGAACTGGCCGTTGCCCGTGCCGTACGAGCCCCACTGGCCGAGGTAGGACCCGGTCGCCGTAAAGTATTGGATGCGGTTATTCCAGGTATCGGCGACGTAGACGTCGCCGTAGGACGCGACGGCGACATGGTGCGGGTAATTGAATTGCCCGTTGCCGGTGCCGTACGAGCCCCACTAGCCTTCGTAGACCCAGGCGGCGAAGGCCGCGGCGGCCGCTAGCGTTGCCGCCGCTGCGATAATTAAAACCGTTTTCATCGACTAACCTCCTGTTTGGTAATTACCGTTCCCCAAAACGCTGCTTCGGGTTAAATAGAAATAAAAAAACCCGGGCCGGCCTTTAGCCGAACCTGGGTAACATTTTACGTCGCGCGGCGCGCCGGGCGCCGTACTTAATAAACCTGCCTCTCCCGACCCGGGCATACCCTTAAACTCCTTCGGAGCTCCACCCGGTTACGTATACGTCCTCCGTGAGCCATTATTAAATAACGTCGGATTTTAATCAAGCAAAAAATATCCTAATCATAACTGATTTAGTAAAGTAATTACACGATGAGGCCAGAGGCTTTAAGGCGGAGTCTAAAAAGCGGCCTTGGCCTCCAACGCGGCGATGGCGCGTTATTATATTTACTATAACGCGAGTTTAAATAAACATCCGCCTCTCCAAATCCGACGCCGCTGAGCCCGGGTACGCAACGCTGCCCCGTCGCCGGCGTCGCGGCCTTTGCGACGCGTCGTGGATGGTCCGGGCAACCTCCCGGGCGGCGGCCGATTATGAAACCGTTAAGCGTCCGTCAATCGTTACTTAACGGCCGTAAGCGGCCGCGCGCGCCGGAAGAGCAAGCCAGCGAGCGCGATAATCAAGAGATTCCAAAAGAGCCCCGCGGCGAGTCCTAGCGGGCCCAAAACCCAGCGCGGGTCGAAAACCGCGGCGAGCGCCGCGAGGAGACTACCTGCGCCGTTGACGACCAGCGCCCACCGGATGGGGCGGTCGATTCCGGGGCCGGGGAATAGCGGCGCCGCGAGCCACATGGCCAAACCCATAATGCCGTAGCCGAAGAGTTCTAAGGCCCAGAACAACGAGCCGGGATTCGTGGATACCAGCGCGCCGACCATGTAGCTTCCCTGCTTGACGAGCGAGGGGACCCAAACGCCTTGAACGAGGTAGTTGATGCACAAAATAGCGGCGCCGACCGTCCCCACGGCCAACGCCGACGCGCTCCACGCTTTTACTTCCGGCTTCGCGCCGCAATGGAAACCCGCCAGTACGACTACGAAGCTCAGCGGCAATAAAAGGCTTGGCACGAAGATGAAGGACTGTAGGGGGCGGTAGGCGGCTATGAAAGTAGGGAAGCCGCTCCACGGGGGTTGGGGGCATAAAACCGCAACAAGGACGGCGCCGCCGACCGTAACGATAACGCCGCCGAACAAAACGGCGGCCGCGTAACGGTCCCACTTCCAGTTGGGAGAGATGCTTACGTTCGAGGACATAGCGGTTCCTTTGACACGAGTTATATAAGGCGCAACCGACGGGTACCCGCGGCCGCTCTTCTTTCCCCGGTTAATTCCGGCTCCCCACGGCCCCGCCCTAACGTCTTAAGGTAGTATTAACCGGTAGGCAACGCCGTCATCTTAAACCGTATAACCGCCGTTGTCAACCCTTGACGTCGGACGCTGCTGGCGGTAATATATAACGTACCTCGAGCCGGGGTGGCGGAATTGGCAGACGCAGCGGACTTAAAATCCGCTGGCCCCATCCGGGCCGTGCGGGTTCGAGCCCCGCCCTCGGCACATAGGGTAGAGCGAAAAGGAGCCTCGCGGCTCCTTTTTCGTACGCACATTTTCGCGCCTTACTTGCCGCCGCGGCCTTTGCCGCCGCCCGGCGTAACATGCTCGCGCTCGCGCCCGCGCTCCTTCTCGCCCGCGCCGGGGACTTCACCCTCAACCAGCGGCCGGGTACCCCGGTCGCGCGCCCACTCCGGATTTTTCCACCAGCCGTAGTGATGGCCTTTGCCCGGGTACCGAGGGGTACCGGGTGGAACTGGCTCAACCTTTCCGGGGGGCCCGCCGGGCTCCCCGACGCCGGGTTTACCGGGGGCCTCCGGCGTCGCGGGCTCCCCCACGCCGGGTTCGGCCGGTTCTCCTACGACCGGTTCTTCGCCCTTAGCCGGCGCGGCCTCGCCCGGCGCCGCCCCCACTTTATCGCTGTAACCGGCCCAGCCGTCAATAGCCGCGTTCAGCGTCGCGGCCTTGTCGGCCTCGCCCATCGGGGCCCCGGCCGCGATCGCCGCGGCCAGCGCCTCGGCTTTGGCCCGGCCTTCACCCGCTAAGCCGGCGACGTCGCTATATTGCTCGTCGCCGCTTTGGCTCTTCATCTCCTGGGCGCGCTTTTCGAGCTCGCCGTATTTGCCGGCCAGCTTCCTAAGTTCGCCCGCCAGCGCGCCGGCGCCGGTATTCGCGAAGTTGTGGCCGCTCATATAGGCGTTCAGCTCGCCGGCGATAACGCCGATTTCGCTTTGGAGCTCCGCCGCCGACGGCCCTTCGGCCGCTTTTTGGCGGCAGCCGGCGAACAGCGCCGCCGCGGCCACCACGGCGACAACGGTCAACAATATCTTAGCCATATCGTTCTCCTCCTAATCGCGGCCCTTAGCCGTGGGCCTCGAGCCAATTGTTGCCCACGCCGACGTGCACCTCCAGCGGCACCTTGAGCTTCAACACGCCGGCCATATCTTCTTTGACCAAAGCCTTCAACTCGCCTACGGCGCCGGGCGAGACCTCGAACAACAGCTCGTCGTGGATGGTCAACAGCATCCACGCCTTAAGCTTTTCCGCCCTCAGCCGGCGCTCGAGCGCCACCATCGCCAGTTTCAGGATGTCCGCGGCGGACCCCTGGATGGGCATGTTCACCGCGACGCGTTCGGCCGCGGCCCGGGCGCGGTTGTCGTCCGACGCGACGTCGGGGAGGTAGCGGCGGCGGCCGAGGACCGTGTGCACGTAGCCCTCCCGGCGGGCCCGCTCGATCTGCTCGTCGATGAAACGCCGCACGCCCGGGTAGCGCGAAAAATATTTCTCGATATACGCCTCGGCGTCTTTGACCGGAAGGCCCGTCTCGCGGGCGAGGCGCCGCGGCCCCATCTTATACGCCAGGCCGAAGTTAATAGCTTTGGCCAGCGTCCGCTGTTCCCGGTTCACCTTGTTGAAAGGAACGTCGAATAACTCCGAGGCCGTAGCGGCGTGGATGTCCTTGCCCGCGGCGAAAGCGGCCTGCAGACCCGGGTCGTCGGCGACGTGCGCCAATATCCGGAGCTCCACCTGCGCGTAGTCCGCCGATAAAAAGACCAGGCCGTCGCCGGGGACGAACCCTTTGCGGATTTCGCCGCCGAGGTCGGTGCGGATGGGAATATTCTGGAGGTTGGGGTCGGTAGAGCTCAGCCGGCCGGTAGCGGTCGCGGCCTGGTTGAACGTCGTGTGGACGCGGCCGTCCTTGTCCGCCAACGTCGGCAGGACGTCCACGTACGTATTCTTGAGCTTGGCCAGCTCGCGATACGCGAGGACCTTGGCCGGGAGCGGGTGCTCCTCCGCCAGCGTCTCGAGCACGTCCGCGGCGGTGGAGTAGCCGGTCTTCGTCTTGCGCTTGGCCTTAAGGCCCAACCGGTCGAAGAGGATTTCGCGCAACTGGATGGGCGAGTTGGGGTTGAACTCGCCGCCCGCCAGCTTATATAGCTCCGCCTCGGCCTCCTTCAGATGTTTCTCGAAGGTGCGGGCCAGCCTGGCGAAGTGAGGCCGGTCGATCTTGACGCCGCGTTCCTCCAGCGAGGCCAACACCGGCGCCAGCGGGACCTCCAGGTCCCGATAGAGCTCGCCCATACCCTGCTGGTCGACGAGGCGCGCCGTCAACTCGGCCAGGCGGGCCACCGCCTGGGCCCGGGCCCCGGCCGCGTCGCGCGCCCCCTCGTCAAAGGCCAGCTCCCCCTCCGCCGCCTCCGCGGGAAGCTGAACCTTGAGGTACTCGTACGCGAGGTCCGCCAGCCGGTAGTTCACGCGCTCGGGGTTAAGGAGGTACGCGGCGAGCATGGTGTCGCCGTCGAACTTGACGTCGGGCCCCAACAAGTGAATCAGCCGCTTGGTATCGTGGCCGGCCAGCGGGAGGGCCGTCTCCTCGTAGACCTTCCTCAGCTTGGGTTCTACCGCCGCCGGCAAACCCTCGACGTAAGTTGCGCGCGCGCCGCCCGCGGCCAGGGCGACGCCCGCGAATTCGCTCCCCCGGAAGACGGCCTCCAGGCCCAGCCACCGGTCGCCCGGCGCGGCCGCGGTGGGCGCGAGCTCCTCCTCCGAAACCAGCTCGGCCGTCAGCTCGTCCGGCGGCGGCGCCCCCAAAGCCAACTCCTCCGCCAACGTCTTTAGTTCGTATTCTTTAAAAAACGACCGCAGCGCTTTCTCGTCGCGGGCCGCGGGCTTTAGCGCCGCGGCGTCCAGGCCCAGCGCGAGGTCATCTTTGAGCGTCACCAGCTTCCGCGAAAGCTCCGCCGACGCGCGGCCCTTCTCCAAAGCGGCTCGCGCCCGCGCCGGCTCGACCTCGTCGAGGTGTTGGAATATTTTATCGAGCGAGCCGAACTTCGCGAGCAACGCCCGCGCCGTCTTCTCGCCGACGCCGGCGACGCCGGGGACGTTGTCGACGCTGTCGCCCTCCAGCGCCAGCAGGTCCGGCACCGCGGCCGGCGGCACCCCCATCTTGGCCTCCACCGCCGCGGCGTCCAACTCCTCCACGTCGGAGACGCCGGTCTTGGGCGCGAGCATCTTGACGCCGCGCCCCACGAGCGGCATCAAATCCTTGTCGCCCGAGAGGATGAATACCTCGTCGAAGTCGCCCGCGCGGCCCCGGGCCAACGTCGCGACGACGTCGTCGGCCTCCATCCCCTCTTTCTCGACCACGGCGAGGCCCAACAACCGCGCTAACTTCTTGACGGGTTCGATCTGCGCGACGAGGTCGTCGGGCGGCACCTTGCGCGTAGCCTTATATTCCGGGTAGAGCTTCTCGCGGAAGGAGAGGCCGGCGCCCTCGAGGGCGACGGCGACGTGCGTCGGCGCGTAGTCAGCCAGCGCCTTGAGGAGCATGCGCGCGAAGCCGAAGATGGCGGAGGTGTTGCGGCCGTCGGTGGTGCGCAGCGGCCGGGAAATCAGCGCGTAGTACGCGCGGAAGATGAGGTTCATCCCGTCGACGACGAGGAGGCGGCGACGTTTTTTCATGCGGGAAGGATATAGGAAACGGCCCGATTAGTCAAGGGGGAACGGCGGCTAGCCCTAGTCGAAAAGCTCCGGCGGACCGCGCCCTTCGGCCGGGTCGCGATATGCGGCGAGGCGATTCAAGTATAAGAAACGGTTTTCGCCGGCGGCACCCCGCAGGCCGTTGCGCAAGACGACCTCGACCTCGTGCGTGCCGGCGTCGAGCGCGGCTCTCGCTTCGTAAAACCACCAGTAGGCCGTCGTCACGTCGAAGGCCGCGAGCACCTTCCCGTCGACGACGACGCGCGCCGCCGGCCACTCGTTCCTCGCCGGCCTCCCGCGCGCCTGAACGCCGATGACGTACCGGCCTTTCTCCGGTATCTTTATTTTAAACCGTTCCGTCTCGCCCACGCCGCGGAGGACCCTGAACTCCCTCTTTTGCGAGCCCCGCTCCGCCTCGTAAATCCTTAGCGACTCGAGCTTGGCCGGGCCCCGGCACCGGTACAACACCCGCGGCTGGCCTTCGACCGGCACCAACGCTACCGGTTCGGCGTTGCGCATAATCGCGAAGAGCGAGGCGCGCACGGCATCTCCCCCGAAACCCTGGGGCAGGTCGCAGTTATCCATTTCGTAGTCCGTCAGAAAAGCGGCGCCGCGACCCCCCGTCGCCGCCGCCGAGGCGCCGGATACGTCGTCGATGAATTTCCCGATATCCTCGAGGTACTTGCCGCCATCGGAACCCAGAATCCTCCGGCCGTGTCCCGTCTGATAATCGAGCCAAACCTTCACCCGCATGTTGGAAATTAAGACGGTATCGCCGCGTCGCGTGGCGGCCGCAATTACGCGCGCCGTCCCTTCCGCCAGGTCTCGACCCGGGCGGTTCCGGGGCAATATCAAGCGGCCGAAGTTAACGCCGGCCACGCAAAATACTACGGCCCCCGCCGGCAATACGAAAGCCAGCCGCCGCGGCGCCGCCAGCGCGAACAACACCCACAGCGGCATGGTCGTCGCGATCCACCATTCCGCGTTCCTCGGTTGCCACCACGAAAAGAACGTCTGGTAAACGACGAACCAGGTTACCCCCGCGGCGAGCCACCACCGTCTCCGTCGCCATAGGCGCCTTCCGCCGGCGACAACGACGGCCGCCGCGGCCGCTAAGAACACGACGCCCGGGCCTAGGCGCGACACGACGTTGACGCCGCTCAGGTCATCAAGGGGGCGACTTAGCTCATCGCCCGGGGCCGCCGCGGCCGCGAACAACCGCAGCGCGCCCTCCCCAAACCTGCCGCCGTCGAAACGCCCCCACCCGCCCCACCAGTGGAGAAAAGTCATCCATTTATAAAACGACCCCCATTCCGGGCCGTAATAATATAACCGAAAGGCGAAGGCGTAAGGCACCAACGCCAAGACGGCGTAAATCGCGACGAAAGCGGATAAACGCGGCCATCGCCCCTCCCCTTTCTCCGCCAATAATATGGCGGCGACGGGCAAGAAAAGCATCAGCGATATATGAAACCACGTTCCTACCGCCAGCCATACCGCGACCGCGGGCGCCGTATACCACCGGCGCGCCTGCGCCGCCAATAAAAACAGCGCGCCCACGACGAAAAAAGATATCCCCGACAACAGCTCCGCTTCCCCGGCGGAATACCACCAGGCCGCCGAAAACGCCGCCGCCGCCACCGCCACGACGGACACCGCGAAAGTTACGCCGAGTCGCCGCAGGAAGAGAAAAAAAACCGCCGCCGCCGCGCCGGCGAAAACCGAAGACACCGCCGCGGCCGCCGTCAACGACGAGCCGCCGTAACCGAAGGCCCGCGAGACCCGGAGGACGAGCCAAATTAGCGGGGTAAAAAGCAGGTGGTTTTGATGTAAAAACGTACCGCTCGCCGGGACTTCCACGACCGTCGCGGTCTTTATAGCGTCGCAGTTGTGGTACTGCGTCCTGAAAGCGAAATACAGTACGGCCAACCCAACGGCCAAGGCCGCCGCGAACCACCTTTCCCGACGCGCCGCCGCTTTTGCCGCGCTATACGCCACAGCCACCGCGCACTGAAAACCCTTTTTAAATTAAACCGACTTCACCGGTATGGAAACCCTCGCCGCGGCGCGGTTTAAAAGCCGCGTCGACGCGAAGCGCGGTTATAATATCATAAATCCGAACCGGCGATTCCGCGATAAACGCCCCCAGCCCCAAAAGGCGGAGCATTTCGAATTAACTCCGCGGCCGATATATGTTAAATTCTACGTGGCGCGGCATAAAAACCCGCGGCGGCGCGAGGTGGCGATATGGAAAAATGTCCCAAGGAATTAAGAATCGACGTCAGCCTGGTGCAGCCGGTACTCGAGCGCTTCATCCGGCGGGAGGTCGAGAACGCCGGCCTCAAGGGCGTCGTATTGGGAATCTCGGGGGGCGCGGACTCGGCTGCCGCCGCGGCCCTCGCCGCCGCGGCCCTCGGTCCGGAAAATGTTACCGGCATATGGCTACCCTACCACGACGCGGCGGACCGCGACGACGCGCAGGCCGTCGTCGACCGCTTCGGCGTAAAGTTCAAAGACATCTCCATAGTGCCGATGGCGGACGCGTACCTCGCCCAGGCGGGCAAGGTGGACGACGTGCGCCGCGGCAACGTCTGCGCCCGGGCGCGCATGATCGTTTTGATGGACCAGTCCAAAGTCGCCCGGGCGATGGTGATGGGGACCGGCAACAAGACCGAGCTCCTGCTGGGCTACTTCACCCTCTTCGGCGACGCCGCCTGTTCCATCGCGCCTTTGGCGGACCTCTACAAAGGACAAGTATACCTCCTGGCCGAGGCGCTCGGCGTCCCCGACCGTATCATCCAAAAGACGCCCTCCGCCGGCCTTTGGCCCGGCCAGACCGACGAGGGCGAGATGGGGGTCTCGTACTTCCAGGTCGACCGGTATTTATACTACCTCGTCGAGAAGGGCGAGAAGCCGATGAAGCTGTTGGAGCGCGGTTTCGACGCCGACTTCCAGCGCCGCGTCATCGGCCTGATTAACCGCAACCTCTTCAAGCGCCAGGTCCCCGTTATCGCCCACGTCACCGGGAGGACGATAAATAAACCTTTAAAATTGCCCGAGATTTTTTAACCTGGGAGGTACGTCGATGTTGTTCTTCGTGGACGAAAGCGGGCAATACCACCACAAAGCCGCCTCCGCTTGGGCGGTATTAGGCGCGATCAGTTTGCCGTCGTCGAGGGCGAGGGAATTCCACTCAGAGATATTCGCGAATAAAAAAGAAATATGCCGCGTCTTATACGAGGGGTTTAAAGAACTTACAAAGGAATATATACCCGTAGAATTCGCTTTGTTCAAAACTCCTAAAGGCATAAAATTGGGCCGGGAACTAGGCCGAGACGAAACTACGCTCGCCGGAGCGCAGCGGATACCGGGACACCGCGTACCCGGGCGTATTATCGGGTATACAGATTTCGAATTAAAAGGCCGAGAGCTACTTAACGAGGACACTATTACTAAATGCCCGGAAATAGTAGGAGCGGTTACAAGGTTATTTGAGACTTGCCGTAGTTTTGGTTGTCGGACGTTCGCGCACGCTGCGCAACGCCCGAAAATAGCAATAGACGAAAGGTTGCTTTCGGTATGGTATCAAAGGTTAATAGAACGCATAAACCAAATGTGCGCCGAATGCGAACCGCCAGAATTCGGGGTATTAGTTTTCGACGAATCGGAACGGGCGAAAGACGCCAAGCTAATATCCAGTTTCTGGCGCTATACCTTCGGCCACGAATTAGGCAGGCAATGGCAAAATGTACAATTAGTAGTTTTCGCTGACTCTTCGGTAACGCCGGGCATAGAAATAGCGGACATTACGGCCTACGTGTTAAACGCCATTAAACAGGGTAGAAGAGACATCGGTCCTGTATACCGAATTATACTTGAATTAGAATGGATAAGCGAACGAGGTGGGAAATCACATATCGGCCGAGGGATTCGGATTTCTAAGTAAAAATAAAAAACCCGCCGAAGCGGGTTTGGGAACCGGCAGGTTTACACCTCGCGGCTTTTCAGTCAAAGCACCGATTCCGAGTGAATTCTAACACATAATTAGGAATAGTCAAGTAAAAAATGCCGGGCAAACTTATCCTCGTCGCGACGCCGATAGGCAACCTGGGCGACGTCAGCGCCCGGGCGCGGGACGCCCTCGCCACGGCCGACGTCGTCGCCTGCGAGGACACCCGCCGGACGGCCAAACTTCTCGCGGCCCTCAGCCTCGAAAAAAGTTTATTAATCTACGCCGAACACAACGAGGCCGCCGCCGCGAGCAAAATCGTAACGCGCCTTAGACGCGGCGAAACGGTGGCGCTCGTCACCGACGGGGGCACGCCGCTCCTCGCCGACCCGGGTTACGTAGTAGTGCGAAAGGCGCTCGCGGCCGGCGTCGCCGTCGACGTTGTGCCCGGGCCGTCGGCGGTGCACGCCGCGTTGGCGCTCAGCGGCCTTCCGCCCTACCCGTACGCCTTCCTGGGTTATATGCCGCGCCGGCGGGCCGAACGGCGCCGTTTCCTCGAGCGATACAAGACGCTGGCCGCGACCGCGGTCCTCTTCGCGACGCCTCACCGCCTGCTGGCCGAACTGGGCGACGTCCGCGACATGTGGGGCGACCGCGACGCCGCTTTGGCGCGCGAGCTGACGAAGGTCCACCAGGAAGTCATCCGTGGCGACCTGGCGACGATCATAGAAATCGCGACCGGCCGCCGCTTAAGGGGCGAGATGACGTTAGTCGTGGCGGCCGGCGCCCAAGAACCGGACCGCGACGCGGCCGTCAAACTCGCCCGGGAGCTCGTGGCGGCGGGGATGCCGGCGGCTCGAGCGGCGACGACGGCCGCGCGTACGTTTAACGTTCCAAAGCGTTTAATATATGACAATCTCACGTCGCGGTAAGGGCCGGCGGCGTTTGAGGTTGAAACGAAACTACGACTATGTTAGACTTATACTCTTTAAAATTTGCCGAAGAACGGCGGCTTTATGTTCCTGTTACTATGGTTCGAGCGGTTCGGGCGGGTGATTATATACCTGCTCGACGATATCGGCGCTACGACCCTGCTATTTTTCAAGGCCGTCTACTTCGCTTTTAAGCGGCCGTTAAAGCCGCGGCGCATCGTCGAACAAATGGTGCGCATCGGCGTCGATTCCGTGCCGGTGGTAATACTGACCGCCGTCTTCACCGGCATGGTGCTCGCGCTCCAGGCGACGTACCAGATCGCGAAGTTCGGCGCGGACATATATATCGGCGGCATCGTGGGCATCTCGATGACGCGCGAACTCGGGCCGGTGCTTACGGCGCTCATGGTCTCGGGGCGGGTGGGAGCCGCCATCGCCGCCGAGATCGGGACGATGAAGGTCACCGAGCAGGTCGATGCCCTCGAGACCCTCGCCACCAACCCGGTCCAATACCTGGTAATGCCGCGCGTCGTCGCCGCGTTCATCATGCTGCCCACCCTCACCGCGCTGGCGGACTTCGTCGGCATCGCCGGCGGCTACGCCGTCTCGACGACCACCCTAGGCATAAACCCGGGCGTTTATATCGAAAAGATGAACCAACTGGTCCAAGTAAGCGACGTCCTTATCGGCCTCCTGAAAACCGTCGTCTTCGGAATAATCATCGCCACCGTCGGCTGCAACCAGGGTTTCAAGGCGGCGGGGGGCGCCGAGGGCGTGGGGCGCGCGACCACCATATCGGTCGTGACGTCGTGCATCCTCATACTGCTGTCGGACGTATTCCTGACCGGCCTTTTTGTAGGCGGCAATTATTAAACGAAAACGATTAACCGCAGCCCGATAACTTGCGTCATCATAAGGCTCTCGTCGCTCGGCGACGTGCTCTTGACTTTTCCGGCGCTGGGGCCGGTGGCCGCGGCGACGGGGGCGTCGCTCGCCTTCGTCACGCGCCGGGAATGGGCGCCGCTGGCGGCGCGACACCCCGCCGTCGACGCCGTCGTTACGCTGCCGGCGCGGGGCGAAAGGGCCGAGGCCGCGGTAAACGAGCTTATTCGGCGGCTCAACGAAGAGATAAAACCGGAAATCGTCCTGGATTGGCACGGCGTACCGCTCGCCCGTTACGTCGCGGCGCACGTAGTCGCGTACCGAAAGTATAAATACGCCAAATACGCCGTCCGGCGCTGGCTTTTGGCCGCCGTCGGCATAGACCTGCTGCCGCGTCCCACCAAACGGGTGCCGGAGTTATACGCCCGGGCGGCGGCGAAATGGGGGGTCGACGGCCCGGATTGGTCGTTCCGGCTTGAGGAAGATGAAGCCGGGGCCGAAAAGCTCCGGCGCGATTACGGTCTGGCCGCCGGCATGGTAGCGCTCGCGCCGGGCGCCCGTCACGCCGCCAAAACCTGGCCCGCCGCCTATTGGGCCGAATTGGCGCGAACGTTCGCGGCCGCGGGCCATAAGTTGTCGCTGTTGGGCGACGAACGCGAACGGCCGTTGTGCGACGAGGTCGCCGCCGGAATCGACGGAGCCATCAACCTGGCGGGACGCGCGGCCGTGGAGGAGCTGCCCGAGGCGCTCCGCGGCGCCGCGTTACTCGTAAGCAACGACTCGGCCTTGAACCACCTCGCGCCGCTGGTGGACGTGCCGTGCCTGGCGCTCTTCGGGCCGACGTCGCCGCGGTTCGGCTTCGCGCCGTGGGGGCCGCGCGACCGGACGCTCTACCTCGAGCTGCGGTGCAGCCCGTGCAGCAAACACGGCCGCCGGCCGTGCTGGCGGGCCCGGCGCTACTGTATGGAAGACCTCGAGCCGTCGCGGGTAGCGGCGGCGGCGCGAGAAATGTTGGGGGAGGCGTGACGGCCGGGCCGCGGGTGCTCGTCATCCAAACGGCGTTCCTCGGCGACGTCGTTCTGACGACGCCGTTGTTCCGGGCGTTGAAAGAACTTTGGCCGGCCTCGCACGTGGCCGCGTTGGTAATCCCGGAAACGGCGCCCATATTGGCGGGATTGCCGGCCCTGGACGAGGTCATAGCGCACGACAAACGCGCCGGCGGCCTGAACGAACTCGTGAGGGTAGTGCGAGAGGTGCGGGCCAAAAAGTTCGACGTGGTGGTATCCCCCCACCGCTCGGCGCGCTCGAGCCTTATAGCCCGGCTGTCCGGCGCGCCCCGGCGGGTGGCCTACCGCGAAAGCGCGTTGCCGTTCCTCTACACCGAACGGGTCCGACGCCCGCTGGAGCGGCACGAGGCCGAACGGATATTGGCGCTCGCCGAAGCGATGGGGACCCGCCACCCGGA
>CAZLXP010000075.1:0-12626 GCA_964563535.1 uncultured bacterium
CTCGACGGTGCACCCGGGCGGCGCCGCGGCGGGGTTGGGCCTGCGGGCCGGCGCGGTCGACAAAGTGCTCGGCGTCGTCAAGGCGTATCAGACGCGCGTCGGCGAGGGGCCCTTCCCGACGGAGTTGCCGGATGACCTGTGCGAACGACTCCGCCGGCGCGGAAACGAGTACGGCTCCACGACGGGGAGGCCGCGGCGGTGCGGCTGGCTCGACCTCGTCCTCCTCAAATACGCCGTCGAAACGGCCGGGATAGATTTCGTCGCGTTGAACAAGTTGGACGTGCTGGACGGCGTGGACCCGGTCAAGGTGTGCGTGGCGTACGAGCTCGACGGCCGGCGCCTCGAGCGCGTACCGGCGCCCTTCGACTTGTTAAACCGGGTCCAACCCGTATATCAGGAACTGGCCGGCTGGGCGGGGGGCTCGAGCGGCGCCACCTCGTACGCGGCGCTGCCCCGGGCGGCCCAGGACTACATCAATTTCGTCGAGGATTTCGCGGGCGCGGAGGTGGCGTTCGTCTCCACCGGCGCGGCTCGCGAGGACGGCTTCCTGCGCCGGGAGGTCTTCCCGTAAGCGGCGGGGGTTGCAAAGGCCGAGGATATTTGTTATAAATAGGCCGACGGGAGCCGCTAGCTCAGTCAGGTCAGAGCACCGGCCTTTTAAGCCGGGAGTCCTGGGTTCGAATCCCAGGCGGCTCAAATTTTCTTTATTATTATTACCTTTGTCAAAAGCTAAATTTCTTCCGGCACTTGCTTTCAGGATAAAAAGGCGGAAGAAAGGCAAAAATAAGGCAAAAGGGAGTACCGGAATGTCGTTACCGGAATTGATATTAGTAGTTATCGGCATTATTGGAATCATCGGTACCGTTATTACAATCATCCTTATAGCAATAAATAACCTTAGGCAAAAAATAGGATTAACTCCAGATGTTGAAATAATACACCGCCGTTACCTAAGGTTCGAAAAAATTTTAGATTTTCAGCTTTACAATAAGGGATTAGAACGCGCTAAAAATATTAACGTAACGCATGAAAGCGAAATAGGAGGTTTTGAACTCTCAGGATACGCAGAAGAACTACTCCCACGAGATCAATTCTTTTATATAAGTTTAAAATGGGTAGAGCCAAGACTTATTCCCTATGAAGGGAAGGTAAAAGTTAAGGTAAGCTACGAAAGTTTCCTAAAAAAATGGATATTCTTCAAAGATAAGAAAACCCACGAAATCGAATACTATATAAAGAACGGAAAAGTAACTCTTCTAAAAAACGGGAACTAAGGAATAATAAATCTATAATTATTTACCGCGTCGCTGGGCCGTATCAAACCGCTGTTCCCGTAGGGGCGACTGGCCAGTCGCCCCTACCTTCGGGCGTATAAAAAGAAACCGCCCCTCAGGGGCGGCTTTTTTATTTGAAATTCGGTCACCTGAACAACGCCTTCACGCGGCCGAGCGACGTCGGCTCGACCGCCGGGTCCGACCGGACGAAGTATTGGACGCGGTAGTTGGCCGTATCGGCCACGTAAACGCGCTCGCCGTCGCGGGAAACGGCGACGCCGCGGGGAAATTGGAACTGGCCGTTGCCGGACCCCTGGCCGCCCCATTTCCCGAGGAACGAGCCGCCCGAGGTGAAGTACTGGACGCGGTGGTTGAACCAGTCGACGACGAAGACGTCTTTGTCGCGCGCGACGGCCACGCCGGCGGGGTTACGGAACTCGCCGTCGCCCGAGCCGCTCCGGCCCCAACTGCCCAGGAACGTCCCCTTGGCGGTAAAGTATTGCACGCGGTGATTGCCGCCGTCGGCGACGTAGACGGTCCCGTCGGCCGCGACGGCGACCCCCAACGGCGCCTTGAATTCGCCGACGCCGGACCCACTCACCCCCCACCCGCCCAGGTACGAGCCGCTCTTGGTGAAATATTGGACGCGCTCGTTGCCGGCGTCGGTGACGTAGACGTTCCCGTTGGTCGCGACGCCTACGCCGTAAGGTTCTTTGAATTGCCCGGCGCTCGACCCCCGCGAGCCCCACGCGCCCAGGAAAAAGCCGGCCTTCGTAAAATACTGGACGCGGTAGTTGCCGCCGTCGGCGACGTAGACGTTCCCGTTGGGCGCGACGGCCACGCCGTTGGGTTTCTTGAACTGGCCCGAGGCGAACCCTCTGGCGCCCCATTTCCCGAGAAAAGAACCGTTTGGGGTGAAGTATTGGACACGGTCGAGGTTGCCGTCGGTTACGTAAACGGCGTCGTCCGCGCCGACGGCGACGTCGCTAGGCAGTTTAAACTGGCCGTCGCCGGACCCCTCGGAGCCCCATTTACCCTTGTACACCCACGCCCCGAACGCCGCCGCGCCCAAGAACGCCGCGGCCAGGGCGGTAATTAAACCTATCCGCTTCATCGTCGTCGCCCCCACGCGCTATAAAACGCCGAAACATAACTTTATAGCTTATGATTATCATAAATCCGAAAATATAATTTGTCAACCCTAATCTCCCGGACGCCCCAAGGGATTGGCCTCGGCGGCAGCGCCGCGGCTCGTAATTAAAGCCGCCCCTCGGGGCGGCTTCTTTATCGCCACGTACGTTTTACGATTTACGACCGGTGCTCGTGCTCGTCCTTTTTTAAAACCGTGTATATTTTCGCGAGCACTTCGCCGTCCATCGCGAGCTCGAAGTGGTCGAGGCTGAAATAGAAGACCTCGGCTCGAGCGTCGTCGCCGTACGGGCCCACCGCGGAAGGGACCGTCACGATGCCGTCGCCGAAGTCCAACGGCCCCTCGCCCATATAGTTCTCGTACGCCTTGCCGACCAAGACGTAGACCGGCGGCGTTTTATAACCCTTGGCCTCGGCGTTGCGCCGGCCCTCCTCGAGCCAGGTGACGAAGTCGCCCCCTTCCTTCATCTCGTACAGCGCCGGGCTGCGGTAATCGCGCCCTTCGGCCTTAAGGCTTCCGTAATTGGGCGTCGCGATTAGCACGAGCTTGGCGACGTCATATTGGTATCGCAAGTGCTGCATCTCGAAGTCGGATATATTGAAAAAACGGTTCCAGGTATAATCGGCCTTCTCCTTGAAAGGGAACTGGTAGTTCTTGCGGCCGGGCTGGCCGGCCTCCACGTAGTACCGGCAGATAAGGCCGCCGGTGCTGTGGCCGACGAGGATAACCTTTTCTTTAACGAATCTTTCCTTCGTCCATTTTATGACCCGGGCGAGGTCGTAGGCTTGATATTCCAGCGGCCGGTTGCGCGAGTCCGGGTAGGTATAGGTGACGACGTCGTATCCGAGGTCCGCCAGCCCCTGGGCGTGGCCCGCCGCCGAAATGTCGCGCTGCTCGGAGTAAATGAAACCGGCGAACACCTCCACCTCGCCGTGGACGCGCCAAAAATAAGCGTCCGACGTGCCCATGCCGTGGACTAAAATGACGGGCGGGCCGTCGTAGTCGGGGTGGTCGAAGTACTTGATGCGCAGCGGGTATACGCCGGCGGTGCCGTGCACGCCGAAAGTCGTCACGCGATAATCGCCGCCGATCCCGGCGAAAAGGCGGTCCTCGGGCGACGGCTGGTCGCTTTGGGTCCCCATCGCGACGAGCATGAAGATGCCGATAAGTAAAATCGGTAGCGCCGCGGCGTCGCGCAATACGCCGCCCTCAGTCGGCCGCAAGGTTTTCATTTTCATATCCGGGGGCGGTACAACGGCTTTCCGTCGCCGGCGTAAATCGCCGCCACCTCCGCGGCGTATTCCCCGCGCGCGCCGTAGATCACGAGCGGCCGCATGACGACCGTGTCCCGCGCGCCGCCCAAACGGGCCGCGACCAAAACGAGGTTCGCCGGCTCGCCCTCGCGCGGTTGGACGAAGCGGAGCCGTTCCACCTGAAACCCCTCATTTCCGAGTACGGCGAAGATCTCCGCCAGGCGGCGCGGTTGGTGGACGAAATAAAACCGGCCGCCCCGTTTAAGGGCAAAGGCCGCGGCCAGCGCCAACTCGTCCACCGTCAACGTGAGCTCGTGGCGCGCCGCCGCCTTCCCGGCGCACGGGTTTAAGCGGCCGGCGCCGGCCTCGCGGAAAGGCGGGTTGGCGCACGCGACGTCGAAGCGGTTCCCGAACGACGGCGGCAGCCGGCGCAAGTCGGCCTCCACCACCGACATCCAGGCCGAGGCCGCGTTTTCGGCGACGTTCGCCCGGGCGAGCGCCGCTAAGTCGCCCTGGAGTTCGACGCCCGTGACGTCGCGGCCGCCGCGGCAGCGAACCAAAGCGAGGCCGACGACCCCTACGCCGCAGCCGGCATCCAGAACCCGGTCGTCGGTTTTGAATTCCACCCACCAGGCCAACAGCATAGAATCGACGGAGAAGCGGTAGCCGTCGCGCGGCTGCGCCACCACCAACCGACCGCCCAGGAGTTCGCATTTGTCCGCGGCCCCTCGGCTCGGCGCTTTAACGTTCGTCGGCCGCCCCCCCCTTAGCCGGCGCATCCCGCGGGATGAGTTTCGCGGCGAGCTTCTCGTTGAGCAGGCGGTCGTAGACCGCCGCCGGCCGCTCGGGCGGCTCAGCGGTCCGCGAAGCGCTAGCCGTTATGGCGTCGCGCACCTCCTCGGCGGTTACGTCCACCCCTTCGCGGCGCGCGAGCTCGCGCACGACGAAATAGCGGCTTAGCTCCCGGCGCGCCTCCGCCGTACGTTCGCCGCGCCCTTTTTCGCCGGTCGCCTCCCCTTCGTCGTCCGACGTTAAAAATTGTTCCACGAACCAATCGTCGAGCGGGACGTCGGCGTGGGCCGCGACGTCCGCTACGAAGCGTAGGTACGCGTTTATATACGACATCTCCTCGGCGCGCGCCTCCAGGCGGACCTTCAACTTCGCCCGCAGTTCGTCCATATTATCTTCGCCCAGGTCCTTGGCGAACTCGTCGCCGAGTTCGGGCAGTACCCTCCTCTTGACCTCCGCGACCTCCACCGGGGCGTCGACCTTTTTGCCGGCGTACTTCTTGGAGGGATAGTCGGCCGGGTATTCGATGGCCAGCGCGAAGGTATCGCCCGCCGCCTTTCCCATCGCCTGCCGGCCGAACGAGTCCCCGCCGTCGCGGACGCTCGCCCATACGCCCACCGTCGGCTGCGTAAACCCCTCCGGCGGCTCGGCGTCGAGGAACTTCAAGATCACGAGGTCGCCGTCGAGGCCCCCGCGGCCCTCCACCGGCTCGAGGCGCGCGTTCACCTGGCGGAGGTTCTCCAGCGCCTTTCGCACGTCGTCGTCCGTCACCCCGGGCCGGTCGCGCTTAACGACGAATTTAGCGTAATCGGGCAGCGTCAACTCCGGAAAGACGGCCACCTCCCCGGTGAACGAGATAGGACCTTCCTCGGCCGCCGAGGTTACGCTGTAGCGCGCCGAGCTTACGGCGTCGAGGTCCAGCTCCGCGGCCGCGCGTTCGAAAGCCACCGGCACCAGCTCGTCGACGATGGTCTGAAGAACGTGGGAGGCGTAGTTTCGCTTGAGGATTCGACGCGGGACCTTGCCCTTGCGGAAACCGGGCACCTTGACGGTGCGGGCGAGCTCGGCGTAAACCTCGGCCGCCTTGGCCTGGACCTCCGCCGCCGGTATCTGAACTTCCACCCGGACGGTGTTCTTGCCGATCTTGGTAACTTCCGCCATACGTTCACCTTGGAATAAATTTGCGAGAGGCGGGACTCGAACCCGCACGGCTTGCGCCACCGGCTCCTAAGGCCGGCGCGTCTTCCAATTCCGCCACTCTCGCTGCGCGGGCCGCGAACCTTCCCGGTTTGACGGTCGGATATAATTATATAACAGCTTGGGCGCCCCGACAACCCGCGCGCCGCGCGGTGGGCGGCGCGCCTCGGCCGCTACCGGCCGCCGGCGAGCTGCGCGGCGAGGCCTCGCACCCGGCCCTCCACGTGGTTAAAAAATTTCCTGTAACCGACGCACAGGTAGTTGTGCCCCGGCTCGCCCTCCGGCGTCCGGAGGAACCGGTTCTTGCAGCACTCGCCGTAACACCACTTCAGGAACTTGCAGGCGCGGCACAGGCGCGTCAACGCCTGCTTCTGGTTGGCGAATTGCCGCTGCCGCTCCGAGAATACGAGCTCGACGATAGGCTTCTCGCGGATGTTGCCGAGACGGTATTCCGGGTAAACGTAGTGGTCGCACGCGTAAAGGTTCCCGTCGGCCTCGACCGCCAGGCATTTCCCGCACAAGGGCGCCCATATGCAGAGCGGCGAAAAATCGCCCCCGGCGGTATAGACCGCGGACTCGAATAAGTAAACCCAGGTCTTGCCGACGTCGCGCCTATACCATTCGTCGAACACCAGCCGCAGAAAGGTCCCCCAGTCTTCCGGGTCCACCGACCAGTCCGTTACGAACGAGCGGGCGGTGCCCGGCAGCGCGGCGTCCGTCCCCAGTATCGGCATCTCTTCGGCGGGCCAACGCTGGGGCGGCGTTCGCTCGAATCCCTTGGGCTCGACGATGGGGATGAATTGCATCGTAACGGCGCCGAGCCTGTCGCGGAGGAAGCGATATACCGCCAGCGGCTCGAGGGCGTTGTCGCGGTTCACGGCGGTGAGGGTGTTGAAGCGGACGCCGTGTTTGCGGAGAAGGCGCGCGGCCTCGACGACCCGGTCGAAAGAGCCCTTCCCGGCGCGGTCGACGCGGTGCTTGTCGTGGAAGTGCCTGGGGCCGTCGACGCTCAGGCCGACCAGGAAGTTGTTCTCCTTCAGGAAGCGGCACCACTCGTCGTCGAGGAGGGTGCCGTTGGTCTGGAGGTCGTTCTCGACCGGGACGCCCCCCCGGGCGTATTTCTTCTCCAGCGCGACGACCTTTTTGAAGAAGGCCAGCCCCAAGAGCGTCGGCTCGCCGCCTTGCCACGAAAACACGATCTGAGGGGCGCCGGTCTGCCCCTCGATATTTTGCCGGACGTACGCTTCCAAAACGTCGTCCGAAATCCGCGCGTCACCCGTCTGGCCGAGGAGGTCCTTCTTGCTCAAGTAATAACAGTAAGTGCATTCCAGGTTGCAGGCCGAGGCGATCGGCTTGCACATCACGTGATACCTGACGGTCGGCTTGTCCCGGCGGAATTCGAACTCCGTCATATCGTCTCGCCAACGTCGCGCGGACGGCGGTTTTCGACCGCGCTATTTTTCACCGGCCGGCGCGCTCAGGGCTTGTAGGGGTCGGGCGTGCCCGGCGGGATGGGCGGATACTTCTTGAAGCTCATCTCCAACCTCATTAGGATCCCCTCCGCAGGATATATTACCCAAGAATTCGGTATGGTTACGTTGCGCTCCTCCAGGGGGTCGGTCAAGAGGTTGCACACTTTGGGTACGGGCAACAACTCCGGGGTATCGTACATGTCCGGCTGCCAATATAAATGGACCTTCCAATTCCGCCACTTTATCGCCTGCAGGCGGTCGAAGACGTACACCGGGAACCCCTCGCGGTTCGACTTCTCCTGTTTGCCCAGGAGGAAATCGAGGTGGTCCACGCCGTCGACCGGACGGTCCGCGGGAACGGTCGCGCCCGCGACGCGCGCCAGCGTGGGATAGAGGTCCACGACGTGGACGACCTCGTTGGTCACGCGGCCCGCCGGTATTTGCCCCGGCCATCGGATGATACAGGGGGCGCGCAGCGACCCTTCCATCGCCGTAAAATACGTCCCCCTCCAGGGGCCGGCCCAACCGCGCCACGGCACCGTGGCCTCGGGGCCGTTGTCGCTCGCGAATATGACGACGGTGTCCTTTTCAATGCCCAATTCCTTGACGGCGTCCAGGACCTGGCCGACGTGGTGGTCCATCTCGGCCAGGCAGTCCGCCCACTCGCCGTTCCCCGTCTTCCCCGCGAAATCCGGATTGGGGAGCGTGGGCATATGTACCAGCGTGTAGGGAAGGTAGAGGAAGAACGGTTTGCCGGCCTCGCGCTGGCGCCGCATGAAGTCCACCGCGCGCCGCGTCAACTCCGCGTCTATAAGGCGGCGCTGCTCCTCGTCGTATACCTTGACGTTGCGCGACTTCTCTCCCTTGCGCCCCTCCATAATATACTCCGGAGGCGCGACCTGGGGGTCCCATACGTCCTTGCACCGCGACGGCCACATGCTCTCGTCCGTACTGCGCGGGATGCCGTACCATTCGTCGAAGCCCTGGTCGTTGGGGAGGCGGCCGTCGCGGCTGCCCAGATGCCACTTGCCGTAATGGGCGGTGGCGTAGCCTTGGCCCGACATTAATTCGGCGAGGGTAATCTCCCACTGCGTCAGGCCGTCGGGCAGGCCACCCGCGGGGACGGTGTGCGTTCCCGAGCGGACGGAGAAGCGGCCCGTCATCAACGCCGACCGCGTGGGCGTGCATTGCGTTTCGACGTTGAAGTTCAGAAACTGTATACCCTCGGCGGCCAGGCCGTCGATGCGAGGGGTGGGGGCGCCGCGCAATATGCCGCCGCCGTAACACCCCAGCTCGCCGTAGCCGAGGTTGTCGACGAGCATCAAGACGACGTTGGGCTTGGCCGCCGCCCGGCCCTGGCTCGGCAAACCCAGCGCCGCGGCGACGCCCACAAACGTAAAGACGTCCTTTCCTTTCATGGAATACCTCCTTCGAGGGCGAACCTCTCGAGGCGAGGCGCCTAGAGAACCAAGCGTCCCTTCGTTAAAAAGCCGACGGCTGGCGTTCGGGGGCCGCCGCGGCCGCAAAACGCAAGCCCGCACAAGTCGCCGCGGGTTTGCTCGCATTATAGCCTAAAGGCCGCGTTGGGTAAAGGGCATTTGCCCTGGCGGTTCGGCTGCGGGATTTACCGTAAACGCGGCGCCAACTTGGCTTAGGCGGCCAAACGGCGTTGACCTCGACGCGGCCGCAGGCCCGGTCAATATCCCGATATATTATCTTCGTCGGAAGTTGGGTTCGCAAACGCCCCGCTCGGTAACGCGAAACGCGGTATATAGTAGCGGCGTTGTTCGCCGGCCAACGGCTCGCGGCGCGAAATTTTAATTTGATTTGACTCAAGGAATATGTTAATTTTTTGGCCGCCGTGCTAAATTCGAGGGCGCGTTTTGACCGGCGGCCCGGTAAAATTCCGGGCCCCGGCGCCGGTACGACTAGGAGGTAAAATGCCCCGGCAGTACCTGTTCACGTCCGAGAGCGTCACCGAAGGACATCCCGACAAGGTCGCGGACCAGATTTCGGACGCCATCCTGGACCACATATATGCACACGACAAGTTCGCGCGCGTCGCGTGCGAGACGACGGTCAACACCGGCCTTGCGCTGGTATGCGGCGAAATAACCACCAACTGCTACGTCGACATACCCAAAATAGTGCGGAATACGATAAAAGAAATCGGTTATACGAACGCCGAATACGGTTTCGACTTCCAGACGTGCGCCGTCCTGACGTCGATCGATGAACAATCGCCCGACATCGCCGCCGGCGTCCTTCCCACCGACGCCCGCGAACAGGGGGCCGGCGACCAGGGCATGATGTTCGGCTTCGCGGTGAACGAAACCCCCGAACTTATGCCGTTCCCCATCATGGCCGCCCACAAGCTCGTGCGGCGCCTCGCCGCGGTCCGTCGCGACGGAACGCTGGCGTGGCTCCGCCCGGACGGCAAGTCGCAGGTAACGGTCGCGTACGTGGATGGCAAGCCGGCGCGGGTGGACGGCGTCGTCGTCGCGTGCCAGCACCATCCGGAAGTATCGAGCGACGAGATACGGGAGGCCGTCCTCGAGCACGTCGTCCGGCCCGTTATCCCGGCGGAAATGCTCGACGCCGACACCAAATACTACGTCAACCCCACGGGCCGGTTCGTACTGGGCGGGCCGCAGGCGGATGCCGGCCTGACCGGCCGCAAGATAATCGTCGATACCTACGGCGGCATGGGCCGGCACGGCGGCGGCTCCTTTTCCGGAAAAGACCCCTCCAAGGTCGACCGCTCGGGCGCCTACATGATGCGCCATATCGCCAAAAACGTCGTGGCCGCGGGGCTCGCGGACCGGTGCGAGGTGCAGGTAGCGTACGCCATAGGCGTCGCGCACCCGGTCTCGGTAACGGTGGATACTTTCGGAACCGGCAAGGTGGACGAAGAGAAAATCGCCGCCATCATCCGCGACCACTTCGACCTTCGGCCGGCGGCCATCATCGAGTATCTCGAGCTCCGGCGGCCGATATTCAAGCAGACCGCGGCCTACGGCCACTTCGGCCGCGAAGAGGCCGACTTCACCTGGGAGAAAACCCACCGCGCCGCCGAGCTCCGCCGCGCCGCGGGGTTGTAGCTACGCGAGGACGCGCGATGCCGAGCGACATAAAAGACCCTAAGCTGGCTCCGGCAGGGAAAACCAAAATCGAATGGTCCGACCGGCTAATGCCGGTCCTGGCGCTCATACGCGAACGCTTCACCGCCGACCGGCCGCTTCGAGGCCAACGCATCAGCGCCTGTCTCCACATAACGACCGAGACCGCCAACCTGGCGCGGACCCTCCAGGCCGGCGGCGCGGAAGTGGCGCTCTGCGCCTCCAACCCGCTTTCGACCTCCGACGAGGTCACCGCGTCGTTGGTCGAAGACTACGGCATCTCGATCTTCGCGATACGGGGCGCGCCGCGGGATTTATACTATAAACACATCAACCAGGCCCTCGACCAAAAACCCACCATAACGATGGACGACGGCGCGGACCTGGTCTCCACGGTCCATACCGAGCGGCGCGAACTCCTGGAAGACATCCGGGGCGGGACGGAAGAGACGACGACGGGCGTCATCCGCCTGCGCGCCATGGCCGACCACGGCGAGCTGGCTTATCCCATCGTCGCCGTCAACGACGCCCGGACGAAACACCTCTTCGATAACCGCTATGGCACCGGCCAATCCACCGTTGACGGCATCCTCCGCGCCACCAATATGCTGTTCGCCGGCTCGACGGTGGTCGTCGCCGGGTACGGTTGGTGCGGCCGCGGCTTCGCGCTGCGGGCCCGCGGCATGGGCGGGCACGTAATCGTGACCGAAGTCGACCCGGTGCGCGCGCTGGAGGCGCAGATGGACGGCCACCGCGCTATGACCATGGCGGAAGCCGCGCCCCAGGGCGACCTCTTCGTCACCCTCACCGGCGACATCCGCGTCATACGCGCCGAACACTTCGAGCTGATGAAGGACGGCGCCATCGTCGCCAACTCCGGCCATTTCAACGTCGAGCTGGACCTCGTCGCCCTCGAGAAGATGGCCGTGTCGCGGCGCACGGTTCGACCCAACGTCGAAGAATACGCGCTGGCCGACGGCCGCCGCATCTTCGTCTTGGCCGAGGGGCGGCTCGTAAACCTTGCCGCGGCGGAAGGACATCCGGCTGCCGTGATGGACATGTCTTTCGCCAACCAGGCGCTGGCGGCGGCGTACCTGAGCGCGAAATCGGATACCCTCGAAAATTTAGTATACGCCGTCCCGCAGGGCATAGACGACGAGGTCGCCCGCCTTAAGCTACAGGCCCAGGGCATAAACGTCGATACCTTAACGGAAGAACAAATCAATTACCTGGCCTCGTGGCGCGTGGGCACGTAACCCCCGGCAACGCGTCGGCTCAAAGGCGGGTTGACTACCCGCCTTCGTTTTGTATAATTACCCAGGCCGGGGATTGAGAAATATGCCGAGCCCAAAGGTAAAAGTCCTCGCCCGCCGGGTGGAGAGCACGGGGCGCTTCGAGATATTTCGCAAGGTGAAAGCCGCCCGCGCCCATCCCGCTCTCCTGGCCCAATTAAACCGCTTCTTATACGAATTCGCCCGCTACGAAGCGGACGCGGCGACGCGGCGCTGGTACGCGGCCCAACGCGACGAGGGCGTGCCTACGGGCGAACTTGCCAACGCCACGCTCGCCTACTACGAGAAGACGCTGAGAAAACTCCGCCCTCATTTCGAACTCGACTTCGTCCTGGGAGGGGACGAGCGCGGCTGCCGATACCGCGGCGTCCAGCCGTTTCTCACCTGGCTCGGCCGCCAACGTAAAATCCGGCCAAAGGCGCTGAAGATATCGTACCTCTCGCCCTCCACCAACGTCCTCATCCAATTAAAAACCGGCGCCGTCGCGGACCAGTCGTTCATGTGGGCGACGGGCAACGACCAGGTACGTTTGGAGAAGCTTTTCGGGGCGCTGGATAACGCGCTCGCCTCTTCCGCCGGAAAATGGCCTTGGCTGCGGTCGTGGCAAGCCAACTTGACGTACGCCAGCGTCTGCGCGCTCACGTGCGCCACGGGCCTGGCGTTCCAACTCCACGACTTCTCCCGGCCGGCCGTCGTCGGCGCGGCCACGCTGGCCGACGCCGCCGTGGCGCTGACCCTTATCCTGCTCTTCCGGCAGGGCTGGCCCCAAGTGGAATACGGCTTCGCCGGCGTCAACCGCGGCGGCCTACGCCGATCGGCCTTGCGGCGCGCCTTATACCTTGCCGCCGCGGCCGGGTCGCTGTTGGCCGGCTCGTGGGCCATTTTTACTTCTTTTTTCCGCATCGTGTGGTGAAACAATTACGGTCCATCGTCGGCGCGCGGGCCGTCGCCGGCCTGCGCGCGGTACCGACGGCGCTAGCTCGGGCAGCGGCGGCCGTCGCGCGTTATTTTTGGACGCGGCCGCGGCGCACGAAGCTCAAGGTCGCGGCGGCCGCGGCGGCGTCGGTCGTCCTCGTCTTA
>CAZLXP010000076.1:0-12384 GCA_964563535.1 uncultured bacterium
AGCGACGCGAAAGACGCCCGTACCCCCGGCATTCGCGCCTCCAACATCGGCAGCACCTTGAGCCGGAACCAATTTCGCATAAAAGACGGGTCGCGGTTAGTAGGGTCCTCGCGCCAGCGGGCGCCCAGCTCGCCTAAGTATGCCAAAACCTCGGCGCGACTGCATCCCAAGAGCGGCCTGACGAAGACGCCGGCGGCCGGCGGCATGGCGGCCAGGCCCAGCGTTCCGGCGCCCCGCGCCAGGTTGAGGAGGACCGTTTCCGCCTGGTCGTCTACGGTGTGGCCCAGCGCGACGGCGTCGGCGCCGCACGCCTTGGCCGCCTGCTTGAGGAACGAGCGGCGGGCGAGGCGGCCGGCTTCTTCGAGCGAACGGCCCGCGGCCGCGGGAAGCGACCGCACGTCGACGCGCGCGCTCGTGAAGGTAAGGCCGAGCGAGGCCGCTTGGCGCCGCACGAACGCGGCGTCGTCGGCGCTGTCGGGCCGCAGGGCGTGGTCGAGGTGCGCCACCGCCAGATGCCACCCTTGGCCGGCCGCGAGAGCGTTTAACGAATAAAGCAGCGCCGTCGAGTCCGGGCCCCCGGAGGCGGCGACCACGGCGGAGCAACCGGGCGGCAATATCCCCTCCCGGCGGCACCAACTCAGTACTCGCTCTTCAAATGCCGTGCCCATCTACTTCGGCGTCAACGTCGCGACCGGCAGTACCAATTCCGGCAGCGAGACGCCGCCGTGGTAGAACCCCCCTTCGAAGCGCCGGTGATACTCGCGCAAGTGATGGGAGAAGACGAGGTGCCGGTTGGCCTGCGCCAGGACGTACGTCTTCGCGAGGTAGTCGGCGGGGAGGCCGAAGGCCTCGGGTTGACGGACCAAAAAGGCGCCCTCGCCCTCCGGCCTGAGGTCCCGGCCCACCCAGTATCGCGGCGTCTTAGTCGCGTCCTTATCGGCGTAGACTACGGCCGGCGCGTCCGTCAACGTCGAGCCGTGGTCGCTGGTGAGCACGGCCACCGCGTCTTTGTCTTCCGCGATTTTCCGCAGCAATTGCTCGAGGGGCGAGCCGAGATACCACGTGAGCGCCAGGCGCGGGAGGGCTTCCCCCGAGGGGACGAGCGCGTCCAGCACGCCGCCCCGGCCCGACTCGTGCGTAACGGTGTCGATGAAATTGAACACGAACGCCGTGAAGGCGCGCGGCGACAACGTATCGATTATTTTGCGGGCCTTCTTTTCCTGCTCGGGGTTGGCGAATTTATAGTAGCGGATCTTTTTCGCCTTGGGGGCGTGACGGGCGGCGTGGTCGGAGAGGAATTGTTCCTCGTAGCGGTTCAACGATTCGCCGAGGCCGCTCTCTTCGCGGAAGGCCTCCTTGTAGCGGGCCGCGATCTCGGCCGGTTTCTTTCCGGCGAAGATCGCGTTCCGGGCGTATAAGGTGGAGGAGGGTAGGGCGCCGCAATACAGAGCCCGTTCGATGCGGTAGAGCTGCGCGACCCGCTCCTCGAGCAAAAGCCATTGGTCCAAGCGAAGGCAGTCGACGACGATGAAGTAGACCGGGCGCCCGGTCGCGATTTGGGGGAAGGCGAATTTGTCCACGATGTCCCAGGATAAAAGCGGCGCGTTTTCCGCCCGCGCCACCCAGGACGCGTATCGGTCGCACACGAACGCCGCGAAGGTCCGGTCGGCTTCGGCCACCAACTCGTTTTGCAAAGGCGCCAACGCCTGGAGTTCTAAGTCGTTTATTTCGCGTTGGGCGCGACTCATGTCCAGGTACAGGGCCGCCCAGTCGCCGAAGGTGGCCGCGTCGTCGTTTATAACATGTTGCGCCCGGTTGTAATACTCACCCCAGGAAGCCACGAACCGGTCGCGGCGGAGCCGGCCTATATCCAGGACTTTTTTGAGGGACGATAGGATCTGGTGGGGATTCACGGGCTTTACCAGAAAGTCGTCGATCTCGCCGAAGTACGCGTCGTCCATCAAGGTCTCTTCGGTGGACTTCGTGACCATGATTACCGGCAGCGACCCGTCCACGGCCTTCAGCGCCCGCAGCGTCTCGATGCCGTCCATCCCCACCATTATCTCGTCGAGGAGGACGGCGTCGAAGGACCGCCCGGTCACCAACGCCACGGCGTCCGGGCCGTTGGTCGCGGTCGCCACCCGGTAGCCGCGGTTCTCCAGGAATTGGATCTGCGACTTCAAGAGGTCGATCTCGTCGTCGACCCAGAGGATTTCCGGACGTCGTTCGTCGACCATAGCTTTATTTACCTTTAGGGCCTTCGTCTTTGAGGGTGAGGCCGAGTTCGTCGAGTTGCTCGCGCGTTACCGGCGCCGGCGAGCCGTCCATGGGCGACGACGCCCGCAGCGTCTTGGGGAACGCGATGACTTCGCGGATGGACTGCTCGCTGCACATGACCATTACCCAACGGTCGAGCCCGGGCGCGATGCCGGCGTGGGGCGGCGTGCCGTACTCCAGCGCCCGTAAAAAGAAGCCGAACCGGCCTTCTATCTCTTCGTCGGAATAACCGAAGGCCTTGAACACGCGCCGCTGCAGCGCGGCGTCGTGGATGCGGACGCTCCCCGAACCCAGCTCGACGCCGTTGACGACGACGTCGTAGGCGCGGGACAAAACTTTAAACGGCTCCGTCTCGAGTTTGCCTACGTCCTCGAGGCGGGGCGACGTGAACGGGTGATGCGACGGCACCGGCGCGCCCGTCGCCGGGTCCCGCTCGAAGAGGGGGAAATCGGTAACCCACAGGAAGTGAAAACCCTCCTCTTTTTTTACGTTTAACATCTCCGCGAGTTTAAGGCGCACGGACCCCATGGCGTTGGCGGCGACCTCGAACGGGCCGCCGCAGGCGACGACGGCGTCGCCCTGTTCGGCGCCGGTTTTACTTAGCAATTCGACCGCGGCGCCGGCGTCGAAAAATTTCGCCACCGCCCCCGAGAGCGCGCCCCCCGGGCCGACCTTGAACGAGGCCAGGCCGGCGGCGCCCTCCGCTTTGGCGGCGGCCTCAAGCTCGTCGAGCTGCTTGCGGCTCAGCCCCCCCGGCGCGCGCAGCGCCAGAACCCGGCCCCCGGCGTCGATTATTTTGCGGAATACCTCGGCCGAGGTTGCGGCGAACGCCGCCGTTGCGTCGTCGAGGAGGAGGCCGAAGCGCGTATCGGGCTTATCGCGGCCGTAGCGGTTCATCGCCTCCCGCCAGCTGAGCCGCGGCCAGGGCGTCTTAAGCTCGACGCCGATGCCCTCGCGGAAGGAGGCCGCGAAGACGCCCTCCGTAACCTCGAAAATATCCTCCTCGTCGGCGAACGACATTTCCAAATCGAGTTGGGTGAATTCCGGCTGGCGGTCGGCGCGCTGGTCCTCGTCGCGGAAGCAGCGCGCGATCTGGAAGTAGCGGTCGACGCCCGCGGCCATCAAAAGCTGCTTGTACATCTGCGGCGACTGCGGCAGGGCGTAAAATTTTCCCCGGTGGACGCGGCTGGGGACGAGGTAGTCGCGCGCTCCCTCCGGCGTCGACCTCATCAGGACCGGCGTCTCGATTTCGACGAAGCCGCGCGCGGAGAGGTAGTCGCGGATGGCCTTGACGGCGCGGTGGCGCACGGCGAGGTTGTGCTGCATGCGCGGCCGGCGCAAGTCGAGGTAGCGGTACTCGAGGCGGAGGTCTTCGTGGACTTCCAGATCTTCTTCCGCCAGGTTGAAGGGGGGCGTCTTGGCCCGGGCCAGCACCTCGAGCTCGCGGACGCGGAGCTCGACGGCGCCGGTCGCGACGTCGTCGCGGCGCGTTCCCTCGGGCCGGCGGCGCACGTCGCCGACGACGCGGACCACGTCCTCGCCTTTGAGTTTCGAGGCCGCCTCGCGCAATTTACTATCGACGGCCGGGTCGACGACGAGCTGCGTGAAGCCGTGGCGGTCGCGGAGGTCGACGAAGTATAGGCCGCCCAGGTCCCGGCTTTTCCAGACCCAGCCGCAGAGCGTCGCCTTCTGGCCGACGTTATTCTCGTTCAGCTCGCCGCAGGTGTGGGTGCGGAACATATTTTGTTTCTTTCTTGTGGCGCCAGAGTGTCTTGAGTGGCGTCGGGTGTTTTAAGTGGCGTCGGGTGCCTTAAGTGGCGTCGGGTGCCTTGAGTGGCTTCGGGTGTTTTAAGTGGTGTCGGGTGTTTTAAGTGGCGTCGGGTGTCTTAAGTGGCGTTGGGTGTCTTAAGTGGCGTCGGGTGTCTTAAGTGGCGTTGGGTGTCTTAAGTGGTGTCGGGTGCCTTGAGTGGCGTCGGGTGTTACCACCCGACGCGCCCCGGGCCGTCAGTTGGTAACAACTGACGGCACCTTAGGATTAACCAAAAGAAAAATGATCCACCGTTAACGCCGAGCTTCCACCCGCATGATCGCGCGCGCTGGAATACGGCTACTCGCAGGGGTGTAAACAAAGGCCTGCCCGCACCGGGTTCGTATGGATGTAATCAACCTTAGTTTCGAGCACTTTCTGCGAATATACTATTACGTCGTCGAACCTGGGTTCCCAAATCCGGAATTGGCTCGTCCGCCCGTCGGGATGCCTCAATTCTTCCAAGGTTTCGTGGCGTTCTTCCGCTTCCAGTAGTTTCCGTAATTTGTATGCCGTAAATTTTTTAAAATCCCGCATCGCCGCGGAGAGTTTATTTTCGCCCGGGAAGGCCATTACGAGATGAAGATGTGACGGCATCAATACATACGCCCAGATCTCAAATCCGTATTTCTTTTTTAAGTGTTCCAAGGACGTTACGATTATCTCGTAATGCTTTTTATTGCGTAACAACTTTTTGCGTCCGTTGAAGGAAGTCGTGACGAAAAATACGCTGCCCCTTTCCGGTAGCTTCGCTCGACCTCTTAACGCCACGTACGTCTCCGGTTGTTCACTTGGGGGCGTCAGTTGGTAACAACTGACGCCACTGGTTTTTGACGTCGAGTGCGCGCGGCGTCGGGTGCCTTGAGTGGCGTCGGGTGTTACCACCCGACGCAACCCGCCGGCCGTCAGTTGGTAACAACTGACGGCACTGGTGCCGCGGGGAGATTATAACCCAAACCGCCGCCGCGGTAAAGGCTAACGCGGTAAGCCGCCCGGCAAACCGGGCGGCCTTTGACCTCATAGAGTGGTCGAACCGCCGGCTCGAGCCGGCGGCAGCGGCCACTTGCGGATTACAAGTTGCGGTTCGTGACGTCCTCGGCGATCTCCTTGAGGCGCTCGCTCTTTTTCTCCACCTCGACCTCGAGCTCCTTCATACGCTGTTCCTTCTGGGCGGGGCTCAGGCTCGGGTCCGTCGCGACCCGGGCGATTTCCTTGGTCAGCTCTTCCATCTCCTTGTTGAGTTGTTGGACTTCCTTTTCGTGTTCTTTCGCGGCTTTGACGTCCGGGATGCCGGAGTCTTTCATCCCCGGTATGACGTCGAGGTCGGCCTTCTCGGCGCAGCCGCGGCAGCCGCCGGCGCCGAGGGCAACCGTTAACGCCGCGGCCGCGGCCAGGAACGTTATGGCGTATTTCAATTCGGTCCTCCTGTGGTGGCTATTAGTTTGGGTTGAAAATCTTTTTCTTGGGCGCAGAGTTGTTCGTAGATTATATAAGCGAGGCCCATTAGGTTTGTCGTGTCGGCGGCGTTGTAGCGGAGCAACACGTCGAGCGCGCCCTCGGCGCCGCGGCGGTGAGCTCGCCAGAGTTTAACGGCGTCGTAGCCGTCGAGGCCGTCGACGTCGTCGTCGCGGTCGATGCCGAATTGTTTCTCGACCTTCTTCAGGCCGCCTTTAATGCCGAGCCGTTTCGCCGCGAAGCAGATGTCGTAATGGGGGAACTCGAGCCGCAAGTACGAGAACTCTCGTTTTAGAAACGGCACGTCGAAGGCGGCGCCGTAGAAGGTGACGAGGAGCTTGACGCCCTCCAGCGCGGCGTCGACGGCGTCCCCGGACAGGTCGCGGCCGGCGACGAGTTGGGTAAGGCCGCGGCCCGGGCGATACACGCCCACCACCGTCGTCTCGTCGTCCGGCGGCGCCTGACCCGTGGTCTCGATGTCCAGGCACGCCACGTCGTCGCAGAAGACGTCTAAAAGCCGCCAATGTTCTTTACGGGAGAGTTTCTGGTTGAAGAATTTTTCGTTCCGCCCCTCGAGGGCGGCGCGCCAACGCGCCAGGTCTTCCGTCCACAACTCGTTGCGCCGCGGCGACGTAAATTTTACGCCCCCCCGCGCGAGGAACTCGTCCCAGCTCGAGACGCCCTCGCGCCAGATGCGGCGTTCGGTGTACGGGCCGACGCCGTTCAGAATGCGAAACGTTCGCCTTATCAAACCACATCTCCTATTCCCGCCGCGCCGCCGGCGAATGCCCAGAGGTACGCCAGCGCGCCGCTTATGCCTCCCGCCAGGTCCGCGCCCAGGTCGACGATATCGGCGCTGCGGCCCGGGACGAACGCCTGGATGATTTCCGTACCCGTGCCGACCGCGAGCACGGTGAAGAACGCTACGACGAAGGCGAACGTCCCGCCGCGGCGCGCCGCCCCCGCCATGGCCCGGGCGGCGAGCGCGCCCAACAACGCGTATGCCGCGGCGTGCCGCACTTTGTCGATGTTGAGCCCCCGCGGCTGCGGCGCCTCCGGGAACGCGACGCAGGCGAAGACTACCAGCATCGTGACCCACGCCGCCCAGGGTAGATAATATGATTTTACGTCGTTCACGTCAACAACGCTCGCACCAGCGCCAGCGCGGCCCCCTTGTGCGGAAGGTAGTGGCCGCGGCGGAGGTCCGGGTCGCGCACCTGGTTCGGCGTGAACGTCGCGACGCCCACGCAACTCGGGCAGCCGTTCTCGCACTCGCACCCCGCGATCAACTCTTCCGCGGCCTTAAGCACCTCGCCCAGCTCGCGGTAGGCGTGTTCGGCGTAGCCCAGGCCGCCGGGGTAGACGTCGTAGATGAACGCCGCCGGCGTGCCGAGGTTCGACGAGTCCACGACGCCGCGCAGGTCCCGCGGGTCGCACATCGCGAACAACGGTATCACGGCCTGCAATACGTTCTTCAGGCCGACTAGGCCCTCGAACGGGTTATATCCCATGCGCGCGACGTCGCTTATAACCTCCGGCCCGGGCGCGACGTAGACCGCGACCGTCTCGAGCTCCACCGCCGGCAGCTCCAACGGCGACCAGCCGATGGACTCGAGCGAGTAGAACTTTATCTTTTTGAAGCCGACGGTCCGCCACGTCACGAGCGCCTCGCCCAGGCCGTAGGCCCCGGCGGCGTTCTCGCGCGACTCCAGCGTCTTCAACAGACGCAGCGTCGCCTCGACCATGGCCTGCGTGTAATAATCGACGTCGCGCCGTTCGACGAACGCGACCTTCTGGCCCAAGTCGAGCTCGCGGACAAAGTGCGTCTCGCCTTGCTGCAGGTATATGGCCTCCGGGTAGAGCTGCTCCAGCGCGCTCTCGTAGTCCAGCGTGCCGATGACGGCGTTCTCTTCTTTCGCGTCGACGATGGTCACGGTGTTGTCCGAGGAGGACCTCAGGTTGACGTTCGCCGCCGGGTAGTCGCTCGAGAGCCACCAATATTTGCCGTCCTTGGCGGCCATCTGGCCCTCGTCGGCGACGACCTCGGCCACGGCCGGCGCGCTCGAGCCGAAGGCGGCCAGGTCGTCGGCGGTGAGCGGCAGCTCGGCCGCGGCACAGCGCAGGTGCCCCGAGAGGATGTATACGTTCTGGGGGTCGACGATCGCGGCCTCCGGCGAACGGCCGAAGACGTACTGCGGGTGGCGCGCGAGGTATTGGTCCACCGGGTCGTCGTACGCGACCAGCACCGCGAGGGACGTGTCGGCGCGGCGGCCGGCGCGGCCGGATTGCTGCAAGAGCGACGCGATGGACCCCGGGAAGCCGACGACGACCGCGGCGTCCATGCCGCCGACGTCGATGCCGAGCTCGAGCGCGTTGGTGGCGGTGACGGCCAGAAGCTGGCCGCCGAAGAGTCGTTTTTCTATCTCGCGCCGTTCCTGGGGGAGGTAGCCGCCGCGATAGCTGGCCAGCTTGTCGTCGAACTTCGGCCCGAGGGCTTCCCGGGCGTATTTGTATATTAGCTCGGCGACGACGCGGGCCCGGGCGAAGGTTACGGATTGAACGCCCTCCTTTACCAGCGCCTGAAGGATTTCCGAGGCCTCGACGTTGGCGGAGCGGCGGAGGCCCAGGCCCCGGTCGGAGAGCGGCGGGTTCAGGATGATGAAGTAACGGTCGCCCTGCGGCGCGCCGGACTCGTCGACGAGCGTTACGTCGGCGCCCACGAGGCGTTCGGCGTGCTCTTTGGGGTTGGCGATGGTGGCGGAGGTCAAAAGGAACTGCGGCGCGGCGCCGTAGTGGGAGGCGATGCGCTTGAGCCGCCGCAGGACGTTGGCGACGTGCGAGCCGAAGATGCCGCGGTAGGCGTGGAGCTCGTCGACGACGACGTAGCGGAGCGACGAAAAGAACCGGCCCCACCGGGCGTGATGCGGCAGGATGCCGGTGTGGAGCATGTCGGGGTTGGTGATGAGGAGGTTGGCGCCGTCGCGGAGCTTGCGGCGCGCGGCCGCGGGGGTGTCGCCGTCGTAGACGCCGGGCGCGACGCGCGAGGCCACCGGCGGCGCGAGCGCCAGGAACCGGTTCAGGTTGCGGAGCTGGTCCTGGCTCAGCGCCTTGGTGGGGTAAAGGAAGAGGGCGGAGCCGCCGCCCTCGTCGTAGAAGCGCTCGAGCACCGGCAAGAGGAAGCAGTACGTCTTGCCGGAGGCGGTGGGCGTGACGGCGACGACGTTTTCGCCCGCCCGGGCGGCCGCGACGTACGCCGCCTGGTGGCTGTAGAGCCGCGTGATGCCCAGGTGCCTTAGCGCTTCGGCCAGCGGCGCGGCCAACGGCGGCTCGAGCTCCGCGTAGCGCGCCTCGCGCGCCGGGACGTGCTCGACGTGGCGGATGGCGTCGCCCTTGGTGAGCTGCAGCTCGGCGAGTACGGCGTCGATTTTCACTAAGGTATATTATAAAATCTCGGGGCGCGTTTCGGAAGCTAAAAAGCCGCTCCCCCCTTTTACAGAAGCGGCGGCCTTTAAGGCCGCCGCTTCGAATACGAAACGAGGCGGAGCGGCAGACTGAAAGTCTGCCGCCACCGGAGGCAACATTCCCTTGGGTAATACTCGTATATAAGGTATAATGGATGTGGTGCGTTTTATGAAATTTTCCCGCGCGAGATATGTCGTCTTTCGGGCGCACCTGCGCGAGGCCCTCGCGCTGGCGGCGCGGTCGCTGTGGGCCAACAAGATGCGCTCGCTGTTGACGGTGCTGGGCGTCTTCATCGGCGTCACCACCGTCGTCGGCCTCATCTCCCTCATCGCCGGCCTGACCGACTACGTCACGAGCGCCTTCGCGACCGCGGGGACGGACACGTTCTTCGTCTCCCGCCTAAACCTCGTTACCACGAACTGGGAGGAGTGGTTCGAGAGCCAAAAGCGGCCGGAGGTCACGGCCGCCGACGCCGCGGCCATCGCGGCGAACTGCCCCTCCGTCGACTACACGACGCCGCGGTCGGTGGTCTTCAAAGAAGTATCCTACCGCGACAAGAAGGTCAGCGGCGTCGTCGTCATCGGCACGACGGAGGAGTTCCAGCAGATTCAGGGGCTCGTCATACGGCGCGGCCGGTTCATAACCAACGTCGAGGTCGACCGCTCGCGGCCGGTGTGCGGCCTGGGGTACGAGGTCGCCGATAAACTCTTCGGCGCCGGCTCGGGCCTGGGCGAGCGCGTCAAGATAGGCGGCCACGCCTTCACCGTCGTGGGGGACGCGTATCCCCTCGGGTCCGTCTTCGGCCAGAACCGCGACAACACCGTTATTGTTCCCATAACGACCTTCGAGAAGGTGTTCGGCACGCGCGGGATCGCGCGCGGCATGGCCATCGTCGTCCGGCCCAAGTCGCCGGAGCTGGAGGGGCGGGCGGTGGACGAGGTGACGGACCTCATGCGGCGGCGCCACCGGCTGGGGCCGGAGGAGGATAACGACTTCGAGATCATCACGCAGGCGGCGATGGTGAAAGCGTTCAACGCGCTTACGGCGGCGCTCTTCGTCGTCATCGTCGCGGTGGGGAGCATCTCCTTGCTGGTCGGCGGCGTCGGCATTATGAATATCATGCTGGTCTCGGTCACGGAGCGGACGCGGGAGATCGGCATTCGCAAGGCGGTGGGGGCGCGGCGGTCCGACATATTGATGCAGTTTTTGATCGAGGCGGTGGTGCTCTCGGCGAGCGGCGGCCTGTTGGGCGTGGGCGGCGGCACGGCGTTGGCTTTCATAATCGGCGCCGCGACGCCGGTCCCGGCCTCGCTCTCCGGCGGGGCGGTGGCGTTGGGCGTCGTCTTCTCGACCGCGGTGGGCATATTCTTCGGCCTATACCCCGCGCGGCGCGCGGCCCGGCTGGAGCCTATCGCGGCGTTGCGTTACGAGTAGCGTGATGAAACCGCTGTGGCATAGTCTGCGCCGGCAATACTACCAATACCGCGAGGCGGCGGCGCTGGCGTATTCGTCGCTGTGGGCCCACAAGATGCGCGCCCTCCTGACGGTCCTGGGCGTCGTCATCGGCGTAACCACCGTCATCGCGATGGTCAGCATCATCGACGGCCTGAACCAGTCCTTCGCCAAACAAATGGGTTTCCTCGGCGCCGATACGTTCTTCATCGAGAAATACAAAGCCGTCCAATTCGGCGCGCGCGAGGAAGAACACCGCAAGGACTTCGTGGAGGAGGACGCGGAAGCCATAATGAAGCGGTGCCCGGCCGTAGCGGTCGCCGATTTCTACACCGAATATTTCGGCTACGCGACGTACGGGGGCAGCAAAACGTCGCTGTTGGTAATCGGCGCGACCCGGACCGAAAAATTCGACGAGATCTTTTCGTGGTGGGTGGAGGACGGCCGGATGTTGACGCAGGCCGACATCGACGCCGACCGATACGTCGCGGTGGTAGGCTCGGAGGTGGATGAGGCCCTGGCGGCCGGGGGCAGCCTCGTCGGCCAGGACGTCAAGCTCAACGGCCACCGCTTCCGCGTCGTCGGCGTCTTCGCGCACAAAGGCGAGGTCTTCGGCTTCTCGATGGACAATTATTGCATCGTCCCCCGTGGCGCCGCCGTCAAGGCGTTCGCCGAAACCTCCAAGAACGAAGAGCAGGGGGATACCGTAAACGTCCGGGCGAAATCGCCGGCGCTCGTTAATACCGCCATCGACCAGGCCGAGGTCGTGATGCGGGAGCGGCGCAAAGTGCCGCCCGAGGCCGACAACGACTTCGAGATCTACACCGCGGACTCGATAATGGAAATATATAACCAGATAACGGGCGCCGCCTTCGCCGTCATGATCGGCATCGCCGCGGTGTCGCTTCTCGTGGGCGGCATCGGCATCATGAACATCATGCTGGTCTCGGTCACGGAGCGTACGCGCGAAATAGGCGTCCGCAAGGCCCTGGGCGCCCGGCAGCGCGACGTCCTGGCGCAGTTCATCGCGGAGGCCACGGTCATATCGCTCACCGGTGGCATCCTCGGCATCGTCCTCGGCGTCGTCATCGGCGAAGGGGTGAGCGTGCTGACGAAAATTCTGGCGGACGCCGGCGCGCCGATACCCCACCTGCCGGCGGCGATCAAAGCGTGGTCCGTGGTTTTGGGCTTCCTCTTTTCGCTGGGGGTGGGCCTTTTCTTCGGTATCTATCCGGCGAACAAAGCGGCAAAGTTGAACCCCATCGAAGCGCTGCGGTACGAATAACGCGGCGAGGTTTTCCATGAGAAGTTCCATCGTCAAGGTTTTAATTTTAACGGTCGCGGCGTCGGCCGCGGGTTTCGGGGCCCAGGAAGAGATGACGACGACGCCCGCCGGCCTCGAGTTCGAGGCGGTGGCCGCGATGTGCGAAGAGGTCCTCGCGCCCAACGTCGTGCGCGTCAGGATTTTGGGAGAATGCGCCCTCATCGGCGTCCAACCGCCGAAGAAGACGTCGCCCTCCTACGGCGAGGCGTTGGCGTTCGTCAAGGAGCGGGTCGCGGGCCGCGAGGTCCGCGTCGAGGTCTGCCCCAACATCCCGGTGAACGAGAAGGGGCAGAAACGCGCCGTCATCTACTACCGCCGCGACGGCAAATGGTGGAACCTCAACGTCGAGCTTATCGGCGCGGGGCTGGCGAAGGTCGCCGACGTCCCCGGGTGCCACGTTCCGACGAAGTCCTGGTTCACGTACGAGAAAGAAGCGCGCGACGCCCGGCTGGGGATGTGGGCCGATTTCGACGAGCCTAAAAAGGCCGCGAGCGATAAGGCCGACGTCGCCGACTTCGACCGATGAGCGACGGCCGCGACTTCCGGGCCAAACTCCGCGAGCTCGCCCGGGCCCGCGCGCGCGGCGACCCGCGCCCAAGCCCCCAGC
>CAZLXP010000077.1:0-5434 GCA_964563535.1 uncultured bacterium
GACCTCGAGAAGCGCGAATACATTATTAATAAGTTCGACGAGGAGTTGGAGATCTGCGCGCTCAGCGGGAACGTCTCGCTTAAGGAGGGGAAGCCGTTCGTCCACGCGCACCTCGCGCTCTCGAGCCGCCAAGGCCACGCCTTCGGGGGCCACGTCATGCCCGGTTGCGAGGTCTTCGTCGCGGAAATAATCCTGTGGGAATTCGAGGGTGCCAGGCTCGAGCGCCGGCCGCAGGCGGACTGCGGCGGCCTGGCGCTCTGGGCCGCGGAGCATATCGGGAAGGAATAAATAATTAGCGCGTTTTAAGAGGGGAAGATATGAAGGGAAAATTAACGATAGTGGTACTCGCTTCGCTCTTGGCCGCGACGGCCTGCGAAGAAATGTACCCCCCGCCGCCCCCGCCGCCCCCGTCCCGTTGGCCCGACTCGACGTCCCCCGCGACCGTCCTCAAGACCGTCGAGGTATCCTTCACCGTGCGCAACATCGAGTACGTCAAAAAATCCCTAAGTCCCGAATTCATCTTTTACCCCGATCCGCGCGATATGGGCCGGACGCCGCCGCCGAACAACCCCGAAACCCCGAGTTCTTGGGATTATGAATCGTTCTGCAACGTCGTATCCAATATGTTTAACGAGGCTTATTCGATAAACCTATCTATAATCACGCGCGGCGTAGGCGAGCCGGAACCCGAAGAAAAAACGTATCTGGCGGACAATATCGACCTGACGCTGGTTGTAATGGTCGACGAGAAGCACGGCTACATCGCCGATAAGGGCTATTGTAATTTCGAGTTCGAATCGTATCCGACCGAAGAACGCAAAAGGAACTGGCGGCTGACGAAATGGTGGGACCGGACGAGCGAGGTTAACGGTAAGTCAAACGGCATCAAGTCGTCGTCGCTGGGTCGGATACTGGCGATGTACCAATAAGCGCTCCGGAGGTTTTGCGGTGAAACGTATATCAACCTTAACCGCGGCCGTAACGTTGGCGGCGTTGACGTTAGCCGGCTGCGATAATACCGTCATCGTCGACGGCGGCCCGCCCGTCCCCGACTTAACGTCTCCCGCGAACGTCCTCAAGACCGTCGAGGTATCCTTCAACCAAAAGAATATTGACCTCTTAAAGAAATCACTAAGCCCCAACTTCGTATTTTACGCGAACCCCGGCGGAATAGGGCGCGCCAACCCGAAAGGGACGCCGCCGTACCTCTTCCCGGAAAGTTATAGCTTTACGGAATTTTGGCATATCGCTTACAATATGTTCAACACGGCGTATGGGATTAACTTGTCCATATCGACCGGCGGCGTTGGCGAGCCGGAGCCGGAAGAAACCACGTTCGTGGCCGACCACGTCGAACTGTCCCTCGTCGTGATGGTTGACGAGAAACGCGGCTACGTCGCCGAGGGGTATTGCCACTTCGAGTTCGAAAAATACAAGGACGAGCAAGGCCAAGGTTGGTGGCGGCTAAGCAAATGGTGGGACGATACCGAGGGCGGCGGCGAAGCGCCGCCGGGGATAGAGCGCGTGCCGCTCTGGTATATACTGTCGCTGTATGAAACGCCGACTTAGGGAGGTCGCGAGATGAAGGAAATAACAATAAGCGTTACGGTCGTCACGGCGCTCTTAGCGCTCAGCTGCGGCGAGGAGGAGGGGATTACGAGGCCGCCGTTCGCGTACTTCCCCGTGGACGTCGTGGAAAACGTAGAGATGTCATTTAACGTAAGGGATATCGACCTCCTGAAAGAATGCCTGAGCCGCGACTTCGTCTTCTACTTCGACCCGGACGACGTGGGTAAGAACCCGCCCGGAAGCGAGTACATAATACCCGAATCATGGTCTTACACGGAATTCTGGTCTGCCGTGAAAAATATGTTCCAGAAGGCATACAGGGTCTCGCTGTATATTTCTACGAGCCGCATCCGGGCGCCGGGCGAAAACGAGGTCACGTATAAAGCCCAGAACGTTAGGATATCGCTGCTGGTGATGGTAGACGAAAACAACGGCTTCATCGCCGACGGCGGCTACTGCGACTTCGCGTTCCAAGTTTATTACAATGAAACAAAGGAAAAGCTGTGGCGGCTCACGGGATGGTGGGACTTCACGAACGAGTACTTCGACCGGGCGCCGGCCTTAACCCCCACGTCGCTCGGCATGATACTGGCGGCGTATAAATGAGGTTACGGCACGAACAAGGTTATAATCGCGACCGCGGCGGCCGCCGTCGGGGCGGCGGCCTGCGGCGGGGGCGAGTCCGCGACGCCGACGTCGCTCAGGCTAATACCAACTATGCATTACTAAATAAGGCGGAGGTTATAAAAATGAAGAAAATAATAACCCTTAGCGCGGCCTTGGCGCTGCTGGCGCTCAGCTGCGGCGAGGAGGAGGGCGTGACGCCCCAAGAACCCGACCGCCTCGAGCCCACGACGCCCGTTAACGTCCTCAAGAACGTTGAGCTGGCGTTCAACCACCGGGACATAAACCTCCTCAAGGCCATGCTCGGCCCCAACTTCGTCTTCTACTTCGACCCGCGCGACGTGGGCCAAAGCCCGCCGGGGAGCCAATATATAATACCGGAGCCCTGGTCGCGCGACGAGTTCTTACAGGCCGTAAATAATATGTTCAGGAAAGCTTATTCGATTAACCTGGCTATACCTACAGGCGGCGTCGGTACCCCCGGCGAAAACGAGACCACATACCGCGCGGACAATATACCCCTCTCGATACTCGTCATGGTTGACGAACTCAACGGCTTCATCGCCGACCGCGGCTATTGCAACTTCGAGTTCGAAAGGTATTATTCCCCCGCCGGGAAAAAGTACTGGCGCGTTACGAAATGGTGGGACCGCACGAGCGAGGGCTACGACGAACATCCGGGCGTAAGCCCTTCGTCGCTCGGAAGAATATTAGCGTTGTTTAGATAGCGGAGGTTATATTATGAATAAAGTAATAAGTGCCGTCGCTGCGATCGCGTTGCTAGCGCTCAGCTGCGGCGAGGAGGAGGGCGTGTCGCCCCAGAAGCCCGAGCGCCTCGAGCCTACGTCGCCCGTTAACGTCCTCAAGAACGTTGAGCTCGCGTTCAATCACCGCGACGTCGACCTCCTCAAGGCCATGCTGAGCACGAACTTCGTCTTCTACTTCGACCCGCGCGACGTGGGCCAAAGCCCGCCGGGTAGTCATTACATTATACCCGAGTCGTGGACGCGTGACGAGTTCTTAGCGGCCGTAAACAATATGTTCAGGAAAGCTTATTCGATTAACCTGGCTATACCTACAGGCGGCGTCGGTACCCCCGGCGAAAACGAGACCACATACCGCGCGGACAATATACCCCTCTCGATACTCGTCATGGTTGACGAACTCAACGGCTTCATCGCCGACCGCGGCTATTGCAACTTCGAGTTCGAAAGGTATTATTCCCCCGCCGGGAAAAAGTACTGGCGCGTTACGAAATGGTGGGACCGCACGAGCGAGGGCTACGACGAACATCCGGGCGTAAGCCCTTCGTCGCTCGGAAGAATATTAGCGTTGTTTAGATAGCGGAGGTTATATTATGAATAAAGTAATAAGTGCCGTCGCTGCGATCGCGCTGCTGGCGCTCAGCTGCGGCGAGGAGGAAGGCGTGTCGCCCCAAAAACCCGAGGGCCTCGAGCCTACGTCGCCGGCCTACGTCCTTAAGAACGTCGAGCTGACGTTCAATCACCGGGACATAAACCTCCTCAAGGCTATGCTGAGCGCAAACTTCGTCTTCTACTTCGACCCGCGCGACGTGGGCCAAAGCCCGCCGGGGAGTAAATACGTCATACCCGAGTCGTGGTCGCGCGACGAGTTCTTAACGGCCGTAAATAATATGTTCAGGAAAGCCTATTCGATTAGCTTGTCTATATCTACGGGTCACGTCGGTACCCCCGGCGAGAACGAAACCAAATATAAGGCGGAGAACATATCGTTATCCCTCCTGGTTATGATAGACTCCCTCAACGGCTACAGAGCGGACGAAGGTTACTGTAACTACGAGTTCGAGAGGTATACGACTCAGGAAGGTAAAAAGTACTGGCGCCTCACCGGGTGGTGGGACCGCACGAGCGAGGGCATGGACGAAAACCCCGGTATTTCCCCCTCGTCGCTCGGGCGAATTCTAGCTATGTATTACTAAATTAGGCGGAGGTTTTAAGATGAAGAAAATAATAACCCTTAGCGCGGCCTTGGCGTTACTCGCGTTGGCCTGCGGCGAGGAGGAGGGCGTGACGCCCCAAGAACCCGACCGCCTCGAGCCGACGTCGCCCGTTAACGTCCTCAAGAACGTTGAGCTGGCGTTCAACCAGCGGGACATAAACCTCCTCAAGGCCATGCTCGGCCCCAACTTCGTCTTCTACTTCGACCCCCGCGACGTGGGCCAAAGCCCGCCGGGTAGTCATTACATTATACCCGAGTCGTGGTCTTATACAGAGTTCTGGAACGCCGTTGAGAACATGTTCGATAAGGCCTACTCTATCTCGCTCACCATACCCACTACCGGCGTCGGGCCCCCCGGCGAGAACGAGACCACGTACCTCGCCGATAACTTAAGCATCTCATTAATAGTAATGATTGACGAGCTAAACGGCGCCATCGCCAACCGCGGCTATTGCAATTTCGAATTCGAACGGTACGAGGCCGCCGGGAAAAAGTACTGGCGCCTCACGGCCTGGTGGGACCGCACGAGCGAGGGCTACGACGAACATCCGGGCGTAAGCCCTTCGTCGCTCGGAAGAATATTAGCGTTGTTTAGATAGCGGAGGTTATATTATGAATAAAGTAATAAGTGCCGTCGCTGCGATCGCGCTGCTGGCGCTCAGCTGCGGCGAGGAGGAAGGCGTGACGCCCCAGGAGCCCGAGCGCCTCGAGCCGACGTCGCCCGTTAACGTCCTCAAGGACGTCGAGCTCGCGTTCAATCATCGGGACATAAACCTCCTCAAGGCCATGCTCGGCCCCGACTTCGTCTTCTACTTCGACCCGCGCGACGTAGGCCAAAACCCACCGGGCAGCAAATACGTCATCCCGGAGTCGTGGTCGTATACCGAGTTTTGGATGGCCGCAAAAAATATGTTCACCACGGCCTACTCGATCTCGCTTGCCATACCCACTACGCGCGTCGGCACCCCCGGCGAGAACGAGACCACGTACCTCGCCGATAACTTAAGCATCTCATTAATAGTAATGATTGACGAGCTAAACGGCGCCATCGCCAACCGCGGCTATTGCAATTTCGAATTCGAACGGTACGAGGCCGCCGGGAAAAAGTACTGGCGCCTCACGGCCTGGTGGGACCGCACGAGCGAGGGCTACGACGAACATCCGGGCGTAAGCCCTTCGTCGCTCGGAAGAATATTAGCGTTGTTTAGATAGCGGAGGTTATATTATGAATAAAGTAATAAGTGCCGTCGCTGCGATCGCG
>CAZLXP010000077.1:5534-12041 GCA_964563535.1 uncultured bacterium
CATGCTCGGCCCCAACTTCGTCTTCTACTTCGACCCCCGCGACGTGGGCCAAAGCGCTCCGGGCAGTCATTACATTATACCGGAGTCGTGGTCGCGTGACGAGTTCTTACAGGCCGTAAATAATATGTTCACGAAAGCCTATTCGATTGACCTGACTATATCCACCGGTAACGTGGGGGAACCGCGGCCTGAAGCTACAGAGTATGAAGCGGAGAACGTCCCCGCGGAGCTGCTGGTCATGACGGACGAAATCAATGGGTACATAGGCGATGGACATTGCGACTTCGAGTTCGAGAAGTATACCTCCGAAGGCGGCAAGAAATACTGGCGCCTTACCGCGTGGTGGGACCGCGGCCGCTACTGCGACGAAGAGTTCGCCGCCACAGCGCCTTCGACTATCGGCAGAGTACTTGCCATATACTATACGATATGAAGGTTGATATGAAATACGCGGCATTACTAATGGCGGCTGTGGCGGTTACTGCCCTCGCGGCTCGAGCCGACGCCCCCCTCGTCCGCCACCTCAAAATCGAGGGCGTCGTAAGCCCCATCATGGCGGAGTTCATCGTGGAGGGTATCGAGCAGGCCGAGGCGGCCCGGGCGTCGCTGGTCGTCGTCTCGCTCGATACCCCCGGCGGCCTCGACCCGTCCATGCGCAAGATAATTAAGAAAATTTTGGCGTCGAAGGTGCCGGTGGCGGTATACGTGTGGCCTCCCGGCGGCCGGGCCGCGAGCGCCGGGACCTTCATCACGCTGGCGGCGCACGTCGCGGCGATGGCCCCCAACACCTCCATCGGCGCGGCCCACCCGGTCACCCTCGGCATGGGCGGCGAGGGCGCCGACGAGGCCATGACGGAGAAGATCACCAACGACGCCGCCTCCTACATCAAGAGCCTGGCGCGGCGGCGAGGCCGCAACGAGAAGTGGGCCGAGCTCGCCGTCCGCAAATCGGCGTCGCTCTCCGCCGAGGACGCCGTGACGGAGAACGTCGTCGACTTCGTCGCCGAGAACTTCGACGAGCTGTTGAAGAAAGTGGACGGCCGGAAGGTGAACGTTGCCGGCCGCGCCGTCATTATAAAAACTAAAGGCGCCCGCGTCGAGGAGACGACGCCGGACTTCCGCCAGCGCTTCCTGGCCGTCCTGACGGACCCCAACGTCGCCTACATCCTCCTCATTATCGGTTTCTACGGCCTCATCTTCGAGCTCTCCAACCCCGGCTCCATCCTGCCCGGGGTGGCGGGCGGCATCTGCATCATCCTCGCCTTCTACGCGCTGTCGACGCTGCCGGTGAACTACGCCGGCGTAGCGCTCATCGTCTTCGCGATAATCCTATTCGTGGCCGAAATAAAGGTAACGAGCCACGGCCTGCTCGCCGTGGGAGGAACGATCTCTATGCTGCTGGGTTCGATTCTACTCATAAACACGCCGGCGCATTACTTACGCATATCGTGGGCCGTCATCATCCCCGCGGTCGTCACGACGGTGCTCTTCTTCCTGTTCGCCGTGGGGATGGGCCTGCGGGCGCAGCGGCGCAAGCCGACTACCGGCGACAAGGGGATGGTGGGCGAGCGCGGCCGGGCCATAACGGCGGTGGGGCCGGCGGGCGGCCAGGTCTTCGTGCGCGGCGAGTATTGGCAGGCGACCGCGGCCGAGAACATCCCGGCGGGCGCGCCGGTCGAAGTGATCCGCGCCGACGGCCTTAACGTCGAAGTCCGCCGCGTGCCTTAAACCCGCCCCGCCCGGGCGAGCTGACGACGCGCTATGGCTCACCTCCACCTTCCCGACGGCGTTCTTCCTTTTTATCTGTGGGCGGCCGGCTACGCGGCCGTGGCCGTCGCGTTATTCCCGTTATGGCTCAAGTTTCGGCGGGCGCGCAACCTGGTCGTCTTCGCCCGGGCGGGATTCTTCGCGGCGCTCATGGCGGTCGCGATGTCCTTTTACGTCGCGCCGCTGGCCTATCACCTGAACCTGGCGGCGCTGGCGGGCATCGTTGCCGGGCCGGCGGCGGCGGTCCTCGCCTGCCTGTTCGCCAACGTCATCCTGGCGTCCTTGGGCCATGGCGGCGTAACCGTAATCGGCTTGAATACGTTGACGCTCGGCGCCGAAGCGGTCGCGGCGTTCGCCGTATTCCGCGCCGCGGCATTCATAAGGCCGACGTGGCCCCGGGCGTTCGCGGCGGCGCTCGTGGCGCTGGCGGCGGCTACGACGCTCGCCTACGGCATCGTAGTCGCGGGGACGCGGGACTTCGGCGACGTAGTAGAGCGCGGCCGCGGCAGCGTCGTCGCCTTCGAGCTTTTCGACCACCCCGCGCGACACCCCGTCGCCCCCGCCGGCGAAGGGCCGGGGGAAGTATCGCCCGGGCGCCTCGCGGTTTTATTTTACGGCTTCGGCGCCGTCGGGTGGGTTTTGGAGGCCTTGGTAACGGCCACGGTGGCGGCGTACGTCAAAAAGGCCGCGCCGCGGCTTTTCCCGGAAGGGACGTAATGTTCTTCGAAGACCTCGACTACTGGGCGACGAGCGGCGGCGGGTGGCTGCACCGCGTGCCGACGTGGCTCAAACTGGCCTGGCTCGGCGCCGTCGTCGCGGCCATAATATTCGTCTACGACTTCCTGTTCTACGGCGCGCTGTACGTCGTGCTGCTCGCTTTTCTGTTTACGTCGCGGCTGCCGGCGCGGCGGATACTCGCCGCGTCGACGTACCCGCTGGTATTCCTTACGTTCTTGTTCCTGAGCGCGCGGGGCCTGGACGTCTTCGCGGTGTTATACTTCGCGATACGGGTGATGGCGGTGGCGTTGACCGTACTCCTGGTCGTCGCGACGACGCCGCTGCCGCGTCTTTTGGCCGCGGCGAGGTTTTTGCCGAAGTTCCTGGTGGCGGGCCTGTTCCTGAGTTATCGCGCTATATTCATACTCGCGGCGGTGGCGGGCGACGTGCGGACGGCGCACCGTTTGCGGGGCGCGCCCGGGTGGCAGCGGCCGCGCCGGTTCATCGCCAATACCGGCCGGGCGGTCGGATACGTCGTGGTGGCGGCGCTGGAGCGCTCCGAGAACGCCGCGGCGGCGCTTAAGGCGCGGGGCTTCGATGGCCGCATACACCTCTGAGCCGGTCGTTTTCGTCCGTTGCGTCCGGCACGTTTACCCGGACCGTACCGAAGTCGATATCTGCGGCCTCGACTTCGAAATATTCGCCGGGGAACGGGTCGCCATCCTCGGCCCCAACGGTTGCGGCAAGACGACGCTTCTGAAACATATTTTGGGGATGCTGGTACCGGTCGAGGGCGAGGTAAAGGTATTCGGCGTCAACCCCGCGCGCGATTTCGACCGGCTGGTGGGCCGCATCGGCGTCGTCCTCCAGAACGTCGACGAACAGGTCCTCGGCCCCACCGTCGCCGACGACGTCGCGTTCACGCCGCGGAACCTGGGGATGCGAACGGACGAGGTCGACCGGCGCGTTCGCGACGTCCTCGCGGCCTTGCAAATCGAGAAACTCGCCGGCAAAGTCGTGCACTACGTCTCGGGCGGCGAGAAGAAGTTGGTGGCGCTGGCCGGCGCGTTGGCGACGTCGCCCGAGCTGCTCATCCTCGACGAGCCGCTCGAGTGGCTCGACCCGAAGGCCCGGGCGCTCGTGGTAGGGCATTTAAAGGAGTTGCGCGAGGGGCATAATGCTACTATTATATTCGCGACCCACGAGGTGGCCGCGGCGCGAGCGCTCGCGACGCGCGCGTACTTGATGAAGCCGGGAGGCGAGCTGGGCGCCGCGGGGCCGATGCCGGACGTCCTGGAGCGCGCCGACCTGGCCGCTTATAACCTCGTAACGTACGGCGACTAACGAACGTCTTAATAATCAAGGAGGAATAGGCGTGGTCCGTACCATATTAATCTACGTGGGGGTAGCGTCTTTGGCCGCGGCGGCGACGTGGGCCGCTAATATACCCAACGCCACCGACGAGGGCGCCCTGCGCCTCGGGCCGATGGCGGTGGCGGCGCTCGGGCCGTCCTCGGCCTTCGGCGGCGGCGGCGCCTTATGGGCCCAATTTGACGGCTCCTGGTTCGGCGTCGACGTCCGCCTCGGCGGCCACGCGTATAACCCGGGAGACGACAATACGACGTCCGTCCGCTGGGAGAACGAATACTGGATGTATCCCTTCAAAGGGAAATTCCGGCCCTATTTGGCGCCCTCCGTCGGCCTATGTTACTTCGCCACCGACGTAACCGACCTATACCCAAGCCCACACCGGCACCGCGAAGAGCGTTTCCTCCCCGTAATAGCCGGCTACTTCGGCGTCCGGCTGAACTCGCCGTCGTCGCCTTTCTATTTAACCTTTGACGGCGGCTATAAATGGGTTGACGACGACGGCTTCGGGACCATCCGGAACCGTTACTTCTTCGCGCTATCGCAAACGGTGGCGCTCCGGGCGGGTTTTGAGGCCGCGTTCAGATTCGACGAGGCGAAATTCGGCTACGGCTTAGTCGACGTCGGCCCGTGTTTTAGCTTCTGACGCGCGTTTATTAAAATAATCTCAAAGGAGGCCTATGGCTAAAAAAGCCGTTGCCCTCATCGGCGTCGTCGCGGCGGGGGCATTTGTCGCGGCCTCGGCCGCGTATGGCCAGGAACCGAAACACTCGACGCTGGTCGGCGCCGCTTTCGGCGCCACGTCGTACGAGGCCTACGGCCGCGTCGAACAAGTGATGGAGAGCTCCTACAACGTAGGTTTTCATCTCGGCGTCGATTTCTACCGCAACGACCGGCACCTTACGCACTTCGTCTCCCTCGACCTCGCCGCGACCGAGGACTACTCCGGCCTGCCGATCAAGATCTTCGACTTCAACTACAACCTGCCGATTTATTTCACGTCGGGGATGCTCCAGCCGGCGGTGAGGCCGTCCTTCGGCGCGCGCTTCGCGACCAGCACCCGCGGCGGCTCGGTCGGCCAGCTCGGCATATTGGGCGGCATACGCTTCAAGCCGTCACCCACCAAATGCATCTTTACGGACTTATACGTCGGCTGGCGCGGGCGGTACGGCACGCTGCGCTACGAAACCGCGTACGAACCCGACGGTTGGAAGAACGGCTTCGCGTTCCGCAACGCCAACACGATTGAAATCGTCGCCCCCTTATGTATCTACATTACGGCGGCGCTGGATTACGACTTCACGAAGGTAGCGCCGGCCAACTTGAAACAGGAAGGCACGAACCGCAAGCCCGTCTTCAGCGGCGGCTTCGGGCCGGCGTTCTCCTTCTAGCGCGGAGAGGAGGGGACCCTTGCGTAAAACCGCGTTATGGGCCGTAGTCGCCGTCGCCGCGGCGGCGACATTTGCCGCGGCCGCCCACGCCCATGACCTCGGACACGCCTCTCTTGTGGCCGGCGCCTTCGGCGCCGCCTCATACGAAACTTTTAGCGTCTACGAGCGCGAATTACAACGGTCGTACAAAGTGGGCTTTTACTTCGACGCGGCCTTCATGCGCAACGACGACTTCGTAACCCACGTCGTCGCGCTCGATTACGCCGCAATTAATGCCCAAGACATATTCGACCGTAAATACGGCGAGATGGCGGTCGACTACAACGTTGAGGTGTTCTTTACCCGCGGCCCCTTGCGGCCGGCGGTCAGGCCGTTTTTAGGCGCGCGCTTCGCCACCAGCGATCGCGGCGTATCTCAAGGTGAGCTCGGCCTATTGGGCGGCGTGAGGTTCGTCCCCTCGCCCACAAAATGCTCCTTCGCGGACTTCTTCGTCGGCTGGCTGGGCCGTTACGGCAGCTTACCATACGAATGGGCGGCGGAATATTGGGGCTGGAAGAGCTACTTCGCGTTGCGCAACGCCAACACCATCGAGATCGTGCCGCCGTTATGCATTTACGTAACGGCCGCGCTCGACTACGGCCTTTACGATATCTCGCCGCCGGACCCGGAAGCCGAACGCGAACGCCCCAAGGCCGTCTTCCGCGGCGGCTTCGGCCCGGCGTTCACTTTCTAGGGCGGAGAGGAGGGGGCCTTGCACAAATACGCGTTAGCGGCCTTCGCGGCGGTCGCGGCGGCGACGGCGTTGCCGGCCGCGGGCGAAGGCCCGGCGGCTAGCGAAACCGCCGCGGCGAACGTTAAGCCGGCCGCGGTCGAGGAAGCGACGGCCGAACGGGGCTCCGCCGGCCAAATGGTGTGCCCGGCGTGCGGGCGGCGAAACCCGCGGGCCGCGGATTTCTGCATATACTGCGGCGCCAAGCTCGAGCAGGGAGCCAAGAAGCGTATGCCGCAAGCGGTCCCGGCGCCGCCGTGGTTCGGCCCCGGCGGCACGTACGTTCTACGCCGCGGCGCCGTCGGCTTGGCGTGCTCATACAATCGGCTCCGCTTCGACGTCCGCGGCGGCGGGCGGTACTATTTCCCGCGCCGGGATTACGACGTAAACGAATACTCGGTCGACGCGGCCTTACGCCTCTACATCTTAACGTGGCGCCAGCGGCCTTTCGTCGAAATACAATCGGAATACTCCTACGAGAAATATTACATATAC
>CAZLXP010000078.1:0-11667 GCA_964563535.1 uncultured bacterium
TTCGCCATGACCCCATCCTATCATATCTCGTGGATGCCATGACACTTTACCCTTAAAATATAGGTATTGCCGTCGCCGCCTGTTTCTTCGGTTTCGGTATACGCGGCATCGTCGTATTCTACTGTGAACTCTAAGTATTCCCCGTAAGCCGTTACCGATAAAGCTAAAGCGCCGGCCGCTAAGTAATAATATATTTCCCTCATTACGTTACTCCTATTTTATTGTATTTTGTAGAAGTAATCCGAACACCCGTCGACTAGCCAAAGGTACGTGCCATCCCAAGTAAGGCCTATAGGATGGGTAGCAGGCGACGTATCGAAACTCTTTACGAACGACCCTGTGGTAGTATATCCGTAAATCTTATCGTATTTCCCGAAACCCGTAAGCCAAATCCTGTCGGCCCCGGTCTCGTAGGCTAAGCCCCCGGGTTTCCTGGGCGTACCCATTTCCGCGCTGGTTTCGAACGAACTTATCGTAGAGCCCGTATTAGGATTAACCCGATATACGGTCCCTGTCTTATTATCTACCGTCCATATATTACCACCGCCCCACCCCACGCCGAAAGGTACTTGCGTATGTTGTAGCTTTATCCAATCGTCGGGATTCGGGCTAGCCGGGTTTATTTTATATATTCGTCCTTCGTCACTACCGGAAACCGCGAGCCTAAGCCGCGAACCGTCCCAAGCCAAGTCTTTCGTATTAGGGTTATATTTAGGCGGGAACGGTTCTAATTCGTCGAAGTTTGGCGGCGGGAAACTACTTACTATGGACCCATTAGTAGTTAGTCTGTAAATATAGGGTATATTCAACGGGTTCGGTTGAATATCACCTAGGGTCATATTACAAGCGTCCATAAGCCATAGATATTCGCCATCGTACGCTAAGCCCTGTGGTTCTCGTCCCGACCTTTCGTATAAACCGAGTTGGAAAGAACTCACTATCGAACCTTCTACCGCACCCGCTTCGGGTGTCTTTAACGTACCCCTTATTAAATACAAAACCGCCGCTACCACTAAGGCCGCGCCGGCAAATTATAACCTTATTTTTTTCATCGTGCCCTCCTAACGTTATTTTATATTTAATATATAGCATAATACGCCGCCCGTGTCCATTATTTTTTTTTAGGTTTCGGTTTGGACTTCGCCCAAAAACGCGGCTACCTTGTTAAAGCAAGGGCGCGACTTTTTCCGTTAAGAGCTTGACTTTGCGGCCCGGCCCTAATATAATTTAAGGAAACGGGCCGAAGTGGCGGAACTGGTAGACGCGCTAGATTCAGGGTCTAGTGAAGGTTTACTTCGTGCGGGTTCGAGTCCCGCCTTCGGCAAAAAATGATATTCGGCGTAAATTTCTACGGCTTACGGAAAGCGGCCTCGATACTCGCGGCCGCGGCTTTTGTGTATTTCCCCGCGGCGGCCCAGGAGGGCCGAGACCTGGGGGACCTCCTCTACCAGGGCCAGACGGCGCTCGCCAGCCAGGAGTGGCCCGACGCCATAAGCGCGTTCGAGCGCGCGCTGGCGCTGGACGCCGTCAACGCCGAGGCGACGCGCGGCCTGGCCGAAGCGTACGAGGGCTCCGGCGATTGGCGCGCCGCCCTCGACTACTATAGCCGCTTGCAAGCCTTAGCCGTAAAGTCGGCCGAGCTCTCTTATAAGATCGCGTTCCTGGCGGAGAAATTGGGCGAGCGGGCCCGGGCCGTCGCCGCGTACGAGGACGTGGTGCGCGCCGACCCGGACAATCTGAAAGGCTGGCGCGCGCTGGCCGACCTCTACGCCGCCGGCAGCGATTACAAGAACCAGGCCCGGGCGCTGGAGGGGCTGGTCGCCCGGGCGGGCGATACGGCGGACCGCCTGGAGCTCGCCGCGCTGTATGAAGAAAAACTCGGGCGTCCCGACGCCGCCGTCGCCGAGTACGAGAGGGTTTTGCGGGCCGAGCCGCGCAACGTCGACGCCCACCGCCGCCTGGCGGCCATTTACTTCGGCCGCGGCGAGTACGCGCCCGCCGCGGAACACTACGAGGAGCTGAGCAGGCTCAACCCGGACGACGCGGACGCGTTCTGGCAATTGGCCCAGGCCCGGCTCGCCCTCGACGACGAGTTCGGCGCCGCGAAAGCGCTGGAGCGCGTCACCAAGCTGCGCCCCCGCGACAGCGCCGCGTTGGTACTTCTGGGGACGCTCTATAACCACGCCGAGGATTACCCGCGCGCCGAGCGTACGCTTAGAGACGCGCTGGACGCCGGGGCGGGCGACGCGGAAGCGTATTGCCAACTCGGCGTCGCCCAGTTCGGCCTGAAAGATTACCCCCAGGCGCGTTCGTCGTTCGAGAAGGCGTTGGCGCGCGACGAGAACCACGCGCTGGCGCTCGAGCGTTTCAGCGAGCTTTTATACCGCGAGGGGGAATACGAGCGGGCCTACCAATACGCGGACCGCCTGGCGGGGTTGGCCCGCGATAATATCCGGGGTCACCTCTACCGGGGCCTTGCCGGCGCGGCCACCGGCCGGTTCGAGGCCGCGGAAGAGAGCTTGGAGAAGGTCATCCGGGTCGAGCCTTCCAACGCGGAAGCGCGCGTCGGCCTGGGGCAAGCGTACGTGGGCCGCGGGAAATACCGCGACGCCCGCCGGGTGCTGGAGGCGGCCGGCTCGCCCGGCGAGTTCGCCGACCGCGTATACTACTATTTGGCCCGGGCCGACGAGGGCTTGAAAGAGCTCGACGCCGCGGCGGGATATTACGGCAAGGCCGAGGCGGAGAACCCCCGGTATTACGACGCGTTCTACGACCACGGCCGGATGGAGTTGGGCCGCGAGAATTTCGGCGAGGCCGAGCGGGCGCTCGAGCGCGCCGCCGATATCGACCCCCATAAAATAGACGCCTTCCTTGCGCTGGGCGAATTATACGAGAAGACGAAGCGGTGGCCCGACGCGGTCCGCGCGTATAACCGCGCCCGAGATGCCGACGAGGGTCGCATAGAGTCGTACCTGGGCCTGGGCCGTTCGTATATCGCGCTGGAGGATTGGAAACCGGCGGAGCGGGAACTCAAGAAGGCGGCCGAGATAAACGACGAGTCGTTCGAAGCCCACTACCAACTCGGCCGTCTGTATAAAGCGCAGGGCAAAATCGACGACGCCATCGTCGAGTACGAAGAGGCGGTGTGGCTCGACGGCAAGCACGTTCGCGCCCGGACCGACCTCGGCTACCTTTACCTGCGCAAGGACCGGTACAACGACGCCGCGGCCGTGTTGAAGAAAGCGTGCGAGCTGGATAAAAAGGACCTGGACAGCCATTACCTGTTGGCCATCGCCTACGAGAATATGGAGGCATACCCGGACGCCATAAGGTATTACGAGAAAGCGCGCGATTTGGCCCCGGATAATTACGACATCCTAAAGGCGCTCGCGACCTGCTACCGCCACAACGCCGAATTCGACAAGGCGCTGGAGCTCTTCGACAAGATAAGGCGCGAGAAACCCGACGACCCGCTGGCGTACGAGATGCTGGGCGACATCTACCGCATCAAGGGGTCCGAGGCCAAGACGTGGCGCCGCTTCGACCGCGAGCTGGAGTATTACGAAAACGCCTCGAATTTCTACCGGCGATTTCTGAGCCTCGCGCCCGAGGCCGAGAACCGCGACTACATCCTCAAGTTCCTCGAAGGCTACGAGCACTATCGCCTCCTGCAAGCCCAGGAGCGCGAGGGCGTCGAGTTCTACGAGGAGTGGTAGGTAAATAGGAATAAATTAAAAGCGCCCGCGAGGGCGCTTTTGCGTTTTTTATACCATGCGGCTTAGAAATCGAAGCGCGCCGCGGCGCCGAAGAGGAATAGGTTGGGGACGCTCGAGTCGAACCACTCGTCTTCGTACGTATCATAACCGTCTACTTCGCCCGTTATTACCAAGTATTCCGCTCTGGGGCCCAAGCTAAAATTCGGCGCCAACCGGAAATCGCAGCCGAAGGGGATGCCGAAGGTTAGCTTCACGTCGGTGCCGCTGTCGATTTTCACATCATAAAATATGGGGTCATGTCCCCACTCGGTATAATAAGCTTCCCACTTAACTATGGTAACGCCGCCGCCGAAACCGACGTATGGTTTAATCATCGCCGACGGCCCCACGCCGACGCCCAGGACCGCGGTTTCGCGAATGGGAATAGCCGTAATCTTGGCACCTCTGTGGTATAAATAGGGCTCTTCGAATTCCTTGTCGATCATGGTCAAGTTGGCGTCGGTCGTGAGCTCGAGGGTAGGGGCCACCGCGCCGCCGCGCCACCATACCGGTATCGCGAGGCCGCCGCCCACCGCCCACGAAGGCCCCATGTCGCCGTCCAGAATCCCGATGGGGGTTTTTATCTCTGTTTCGCCGTATGAAGCCAGGCCGCCGCCGACGTAGACCCCTAAGCCGAAGGCCGCCGGCGCCAGCGCCGCGGCGACTAAGCCGGCCGTCCATATCCACCTCTTACGTATCATAGCCGCGTACCTCCTTAATTTTATAATGATAACGTCACGCGTTATATCGCGAACCGTATGCCCACCTCAACCTTGAAATCGGCATCTGAATCGTCGCCGATGACGAAAAGGCCGCCCAAATCGAGGTAGGGCGACACCGGCGAGCGCGGGATGTCGAAGTCGCAGCCGAAGGCGAAGTTAATATACGCGCCGGTAGCGCTCGTGTCCCTGTCTTCCGGGTGGTCGCCGTCGCCGTCGTCGAAGCGGTGCGCGAGTCCTAAGCCGAAAGCCAGGTGCGGTTGGAAAATGGGGTGCAGGTCAGGAATGACGTAAAACCTTCCCGCGGCGCCGCCGTAGATCGCGGCGCTGCCGAAGCCCACCATCAACTCCGGCCCCAGGCAGACATACGGCGAGAGCGTGAAGTCGTATTCGCCCTGGACGAAGCCGTCGGTAAGGCCGCCGGCCCCTATGCCTATGGACAAGCCGGACAGGCCAGAAGGCGCTCCCGCGGCCCCGCCTGCGGCCGCTAAGGTTACAATTAGAATGCTAAGCCCCTTACGCATGGTTTACCTCCAGCTTTAGGAAGGAGTGATTATCCTTCACGCGAAATATAAGAAATAAAAGCGCCCCGCGCCACAATTATTTAAATCGCGACGGGGCGATTATTTCGAAAGTTAGGCTCCCTTAGCCGTCATCGCCCGGAGGACGGCCTCGGCGCGCCCCAGCGCTTTCTCTAATCCCGCCGCGGTTTTCGCGCCGGCCTGGGCGAAGTCCGCCTTGCCGCCGCCGCCGCCCCCCACTACCTTCGCGATTTCCCGGACGAGGTTGCCGGCGTGCGCGCCCGCCTCGACCGCCGCCGCGCCGGCGCCGGCGTAGAACGTGGCCTTGCCTCCCTCGTCGGTGGCGAGGACCGCGACGACGTCGTTATGGGAAGCGATGAGGGCCGAGGTCGCCTCTTTGACCGCGTCGGCCGTGGCGCCCGCCAGTACGCCCGTGACGAGGCGCACCCGACCGACTTTGACGGCGCCCTCGAGGAATTTGGCCGCTCGAGCCGACGCGTCTTTGGAGGTAAACTGCCGCAACCTCTTCTCGAGCTCGCGCCGCTCGTCCAGCGCGCCCTGCACCCGCGCCGGCAGGTCATCCCACCCGGTTTTGATGACGCGGCTCGCGTCGTCCAGGACGCGGCGCATCTTTTGGGCGTACGCCAGCGCCGCCTCGCCCGCCACCGCCTCGATGCGCCGGACGCCCGCGGCGATCGCTTCCTCCTTTACTATATAGAAAGGGCCGACCTCGCCGGTGTTGCACAGGTGCGTGCCGCCGCACAGCTCGAGGCTGGTCTCTTCGCCCTCGGTGCCGATGCAGACGACGCGGCCGCGCGTGCCGTACTTCTCGCCGAAGAGCGCCATCGCGCCCCGCGCTTTGGCCTCCTCCACCTCCATGTCCACCCACCACACCGGTAGGTTCGCCATGACGTTGCGGGCCACTCGCGCCTCGACCTCCTCCACCTCGGCGGCCTCGAGGGCGCGGCTCGCGGCGTAATCGAAGCGCAGGTGGGCCGGGCCCACGTACGAGCCGGCCTGCGTCGCCCCCTCGCCGTATATCTCGCGCAGCGCCGCGTGCAGGAGGTGGGTCGCGGTGTGGTGGCGGGCCACCGCCAGCCGCCGTTCGCGGTCGACCGCGGCCGCTACGACAAAACCTTCCTCGACGACCCCTTCTTTGACCGCGCCGAAGTGCAAGTAATGGCCCGCCGCCGTCTTAGTCGTCTCGTCGACGTCGAACGTCGCGCCGTCGGCCGTGATTAAGCCCGCGTCGCCCTCCTGGCCGCCGGCCTCGGCGTAGAACGGCGTCATGTCCAGCACGACGACGGCCTTGGTGCCTTCCGCCGCCGCTGGGACGCGGCCTTCGGCCGTTATGATGGCTACGACCTTGGCCGCGGCCGTCAGGTTTTCGTAACCGATAAACGCGGTGGGCGGCACGTCGTCGAGGTTGCCGGCGATGGGGAACTCGTCGGCCGCGGCCGCCGCGGCCCGCGAGCGGTGGCGCTGCGCCGTCATCGCTTCGTCGAAGCCGGCCTCGTCGACGTCGACGTCTTCCCACGCCGCTACCTCGGCCGTTACCTCCAGCGGGAGGCCGTACGTGTCATACAGCGTAAAGGCCGTCTCTCCCGGGAGGATGCCGGCCTTCTTTATCGTCGCGAGTTTGGCGCGCAGGCGGTCCATGCCGCGGGAGAGCGTCGCGAGGTAGTTCTCCTCCTCGCCGCGGATGACGCCCTCCACGAACGCGCGTTGTTTAGGCAAGTACGTGTAGACGCCGCCCATCACGGCGACGGCCGGCTCTACCAGCCGATAAAGCGCCGGCTCCTCCAGCCCCAAAAGGTACGCGTGGAGGAGCGCGCGCCGCAAGAGCTTCCGGACGACGTAGCCGCGGCCCTCGTTCGAGGGCAGGACGTTCTCGGCCACCGCGAAGGTGAGCGCCCGGGCGTGGTCGGCGACGATGTTCATCGACGAGCGCGTCCGGGCGTCGGCGCCGTAGTCTTTCTTCAGGACCTCCTCCGCCCGTTTGATAATCGGCAGGAAAAGGTCGGTGTGGAAGTTCGACGCCACCCCCTGGACCGCGAAGGCCAGCCGCTCCAGCCCCATGCCGGTATCGATGCCGCGGTTCTTGAGCGGCGGCCGCGAGCCGTCGGCCTGCTGGTCGTATTGCGGGAAGACGAGGTTCCAGAGCTCGAGGAAGCGGTCGCAGTCGCAATTGATATGGCAGCCCGGGCGGCCGCAGCCGTAATCCTCGCCGGCGTAGTAGTGGATTTCGGACGCCGGGCCGCAGGCGCCGAGGCCCCCCGCCGGCCCCCAGAAGTTTTCCTTGTCGTAGCGGCTGAGCCGTTCCGCGGGGATGCCGACCTCGTCGAGCCAGATGGCCGCGGCCTCGTCGTCGCCGACGTGAACCGTCGCGAAGAGCCGCTCGGCGTCGAGTTTCAAAACCTCGGTCAGATACTCCCAACCCCAGAGGACCGCCTCGCGCTTGAAGTAGTCGCCGAAGGAGAAGTTGCCCAGCATCTCGAAGAAGGTATGGTGGCGGAGGGTGTGGCCGACGAGTGCGAGGTCCGAGTCCTTGCCGCCGGCGCGGAGGCACGGTTGGCACGAGGCCGCGCGCCTGAACGTAAGCGCGACGGTCCCGGCGAAGAGGGGCTTGAACTGGACCATGCCGGCGGTAGTGAACAAAAGCGTCGGGTCGTCGTGGGGAACGAGCGGCGCCGGCGCGACGATATTATGGCCGCGCTGGGCGAAGAAGTCGAGGAACGATTGGCGTAGGGCGTTGGAGTTCATTTATATACTCAACCTCTATAATACTATTTATCTAAATACTCTCTGGTATCCCTTCTATTTCGGGTTTGCTTACTGGGCGCGCTTTTTTCTCTCGGCTTTCACGGATTGCATTAGATTCTTTGTATTCTCGGGCCTCGGCTATTTTCGTCAATTCAATAGTAGCGTCATAGCTTTTTACAATACGTTCGATTTCTTCAAGGGTAACGTAGAAAAACTCCTTTCGATTATTGACTAAGTTAACTTTTTTATAATCGAATTCCCGTTGTAAGAGGTTTTCAAGGTTTGGTGCGTCTTCGCTATATATTATAGCGTGTACGTCGAATCCGAAAGGTACAGATGAGTCGCCTAATTCGTGTATGCGTTCCATCGGCTCTAATCGCCTCGTCATTCCGATTTTGAAAATATTTTGGCCGAAAGAACCGATATTAGATATAACATAAACGTGGCCTGCTTTTGTCTGCTGCGCCATGGAAAGGGCGCGTTGTTTTCTTTGTTGTGTTTCTTCTAGTGCTTTTTCCAGTTGGGCGATTTTTTCTTGTTGTTTACTAAGACGTTCACCCGTAGCTTTATCCAATTCTTTACGCGCTTGCTCTAATGCTTTATTATACGTAGCTTCTTCTTCTTCCGAGTCTTTCAAAGTTTTTTCGATTTCTTTCTGGACCCGTTCTTCTTCTCTTATCTGTTCCCGTATCCTTTTTTGCTCTTCTTTTTCTTGGTGTTTTTTATCTTCGTATTCGAAAGCTAGCCTTAACTCGTCTAGCTTTAATTGGTAATAATTTTGAGTTATATAGATCTTATGAGTTTCTCCAAGTTTATTGATAGCTTCGTAAGCCTTTTCTACGCGCTCTTCCATTTTCTGGATATTGTTCCATCTTACGTCCGCTATAAACCCTTCACATTCGCCGTTGAAAGCTCGTAGCATAAGTTTAATATAGTGTTTCGTTTGTTTTCTTCCCTCTGTTACGCTGCCGTCTAAGGTCCACGTAATAGTGCATAAAGCAGCGTTACCATTTTTAATTAACTCCTTTTCTTTATCTCTTACTTTTATGAGCGCGTTTTGGTATTTCTCAGAAGTATCGAAATCGAAATGAGGTTTATATAATCCATAACTCAACATATCTTGTTGCTCTTCATATAACGAAATTTCTTTGATTAGTTTATCGAAATATACTCGCTTCGTCGAATAGTCTACCCTTAGTTCGGAAATCTGTGTTTCTAACCCGGATACCGCTTCGGTTTTTTCGGCGACTATCGTCGCGCTTTCTTGTTTTAATTTATCCTTATATTCGTCTAAGTCTATTACGTCTTTGTACTTCGTACGTATTGCATTGTATTCCCTATTCCTCTTGTTTAGGCTAATTATAAGGAACGCTATAACGGCTCCCGTTACAACCAACGCTACAATCAGAATTATTCCCATGGTGCTCCACCCCTTTGGCGCGTAAATCCGCTTAGTATAACTACACGGGCTTAGATAACCGTTAGCTTCGTCACAACGCTACTTCCACTAATACGTCTTTCCCGGGTTGGTTTATTATTGATACGCCATCCTCGGCCATACACTCGAGATGAAGGGCTATCGCTTCCTGAATGTTCGCGACCGCTTCTTCTTCCGTCTTACCTTGGGAGATACACCCGGGGAGCGCCGGGACCGTCGCGACGAAGACGCCGTCCTCGTCCGGTTCGATATGAATTCTATGTATCACCTCGTTCGGCCTTTTCGCTTGCGAGGTTTCGATCGCGGCGGTTTCCGGTTCATTCCTAAGATCGCCTTTTCGAAAACTTCATCTACCGGGAACTCTACTTCCAAACAGTCAACGACTAAGGGTAAACCTTTCTTCTCTCGCGTTTCGATACATTCCCGAAAGGCTTTCTGCAAATTCGCCAACGCCTCTTCTTTCGTCGTTCCTTGCGATACGCATCCGGGGACGGCCAGACAATCCGCGATATAGACGCCGTCTTCATCTTGGTATATGGTTACTAAGAGTTCCATACCGTTGCCCCGCTCCGGGGGCTTTCACATCCCTCACTTGATCTCTTTTACCAGCTCGCGGAACTCGGCGCGTGGGTATTAGAAGTTACTAGGTAATCGATACGCCGTCCTCGGCCATACACTCGAGATGAAGGGCTATCGCTTACTGAATGTTCGCGCCCGCTTCCTCTTCCGTCTTTCCCTGGGAGATACACCCGGGCAGCGCCGGGACCGTCGCGACAAAGACGCCGTCCTCATCCGGTTCGATATGGACTTTGAATTTCATATCACTCCTTTCACATCCCCCACTTGATCTCGCGCACGAGCTCGCGGAACTCGGCGAGGGGGCCGTACTCCCGCCGACGCTTCGGCTTTATTTTTTTAAAACCCCCAGAAATTCTCCCGGCGATACGCCCGCTTTTTTAATTAAACTCCTCAACGTGCCGCGGGCGACTTCCCGGTGTTTCGGTACGGACAGCGTAGCGATATGACCGGTTTTCGTTAAAATTATGTGACTTTCGCTACGCCGCGCTACTTCCCACCCCAACTTCCCGAAGGTTTTTACGCCGTCGGCCGGTTTCAGTATAGGTAATTCCGGCACTAAACCTTGACCTCGAGCTCACGGACTGCGACGGTGAGCGGCATTCCCTTTTCGGCGCGTACCTCCAGACACTCCTTGATGGCCTCGCGGATGTTTTTTTCTGCTTCTTCTTCCGTAGCCCCCTGGCTCACGCAGCCCGGGATAGCGGGGCATTCGGCTATGAATACGCCGTCTTCGTCTTGATATATCGTTATGAGAAGTTTCATAACGTCGGCTCCTTTAGGGTTAATCTCACATCCCCCACTTGATCTCTTTTACCAGCTCGCGAAACTCCGCGAGCGGGATGCGCCGCGGCCCCTCGGCGAAGCGCGCCAGGTCTATTTCGTCCTCCACCACGTCCGCGACGCCCCAGCGGGTGTTCCAAAAGAGGAAGGGGCGATACAGGCCGCCGAAGTCGCGCCGGCCGAAGATGACGTATTGCTCGCCGACCTTGAACTCGAAAACGACGTCGTGGCTCCCTTCGCCCTCCTCGGCCGGGACCTCGTACGTCGCGTCGAGCCACCCCCGGTTCTCGAAGTCGCCCCAGTATACCTCGCGTACCTCCACGGGAATCGGCCCCTCAGCCGGGACCTCTATTATCTTGACGCGGACGATGTTGGGCGCTTGGGCGATGGCTTCCTCCAGCGTGGGCACTTTTGCGGGGGGCCACGCCGCCGGGGGCGCGGCGCCCAGGGCGGCGAGCGCCGTCAACGCCCGCGCCGCGCTATTAATCCGCCGCCGCAACGTCCGCCCCCTTGCCGCCTGGTCGTCAGTACCCCCGCTCCTTGTCGACTTTGGTGGGCAGCTCTTCGCCGGCCAGGAACTTTTGGAAGTTGTCGACGAAGAGCTTGGCCATCCGTTCCCAATAATGGGGCGTGACGCCGGCGACGTGGGGCGAGATGATGACGTTGTCGAGGTTGTAGAGGGGGTGGTCGGGGAGCAGCGGTTCCTTTTCGAAGACGTCGAGGCCGGCGCCGGCGATCCACCGGTGGCGGAGGGCCTCCAGCAGCGTGTCCTCCCGCACCAGCGACCCGCGGCCTACGTTTATAAGATACGCCGATTCCTTCATCAGCCGGAACTCGTCGACGCCGATCATGCCCCGGGTTTCGGCGGTCAAGGGCACGCACAGCACGACGAAGTCGGCGCGGCTTAGGAGTTTGGGAAGGCCGTCGGGGGGGAACGCCTCGTCGACGTTCTCGACGGGGCCGCCGTGGCGGCTCACGCCGATAACGTGCATCCCGAAGGCCCGGCCGAGGCTCGCGACGACGCGGCCTATGTTGCCCAGGCCGACGACGCCGAGCGGCATGCCGCGCAACTCGAGGATGCGGTAGACCACGTCGCGTCGCGCCCAACGCCG
>CAZLXP010000079.1:0-11615 GCA_964563535.1 uncultured bacterium
GGGGCCGGTGGCGTTGACGTCGCCGGCGCTTTTTATCTTTTTGGCCGCGGCGGGCGGCGTCGGCGCCTCGCGCTTTTGGGCCACCGTCGACCACCCGGCGTTCCACGGCCCCGGGGTTTGGCCGCGGCTGATAATCGCGGGGGTATTCGTCGGCACGGCCGCGGCTTGGGTCGGCGCGGCCGCCGGGGCATATCGCCTCCTTCGAAAAATCCGCCGGCGGACGTGGCTGAGGGCGCCGCTGGGCGTGGCGGCGTTGCGCTTGTTCGCGCTGGCGCTGCTCGCGCCTTTCATCGGAGTTGAACTTTGGGCCTTAGCGGGCGCGCAAGCGCCGAGGCCCCGCAAGCCCGACATATTTTTCGTGGTGATGGACGCGTTCCGCGCGGACCGCCTCGGCCCTTACGGCGCCGCGCGTCGCCTGGCGCCCAGTATCGAGGCCTTTGCCGGCGAGAGCGTCCTTTTCCGGGAAGCCTACTCGGTCTCGTCGTGGACCAAACCCGCGCTGGCGTCGGCCTTCACCTCTACCTACCCCAGCACTCACGGCGTTATCTCGCGTTACACCGGCCTACCCGCGGCGGCGTTAACTCTGGCGGAGGCCCTGCGCCGGGCCGGGTATCGGACGCTGGGGGTGGCGGTCAATCCCAATATTAACCGCGCCGCGGGTATGGCCGACGGGTTCGACGTGTTGGACAATCCCACCGGGGGGAGTATCCTGGAGGCGGCGGGGCCGCCGACGTCCGTGGCCCGCTTTATGACGACGCCCAACTTCTCGCTGGGTTTTTTAGGGACGTTGTGGCGGCCGACCTTGGATGGCCTGGACGCCAATAAGAGGCTCAAGTTCTGGATGCGGTTTACGCGTGGGCCCGGCCGGTTCTTATACGTGCATTATTGGGAGCCCCATACGCCTAACCCGCCGCGCCCGGAGTATATGGCCGAGTTGAAGCCTTACCTCGATAAGGTCGACCGGCGCCGGGCGCGCGAGCTCGAGGACGGCAACTATTTCTTCCCCGCCCTCATTAGAAACCCTTCTTTCCGACCGGATTACGACGACGACGAAATCGCCCTCGGGAAGGCGCTCTACGACGCGGATATCCGGCGGATGGACGTCGTCATAAAGGACTTGCTTGAAAACGTCGTCCCCGCCTCGGGCCGCGAACCGGAGCCGATAATAATAATCTTGGCCGACCACGGCGAAGAGTTTCTGGAGCACGGCCGGTGGCTCCACGGCGCCGCCTTGCACCGCGAAATAACCAGAATCCCGTTGATGTTCAAGGTCCCCGGCTACCGCCCGGCGGTAGTCGACGGCCCGGTGAACTTGTTGGACCTCGCGCCGACTATCGTCTCGCTCGTCGGCGGAACGATTCCGCCGGGGTGGGAGGGGCGGGACTTGAGGCCGTACCTGGCCGGCGGGGAGGCCGTTCCGCCGCGGGAACTTCTCTTGGAGGGCGTTCAGGAATTCCACTTTCCCGGCCTGAACCCGCCGCGGCGACGCATCGAGTTGAACGGTTTATTAACCGGAGGTTGTTATTACCTTAAAGACGAGAACGCGGGGGTGGAATATTTGTACGACCAGGAGTTGGACCCGCGGCAAGAAAACGACTTGGCGGCGCGGGGGGGGGCCGGCCTTGACCTCTTCCTGGCGCAGCGGCGCGATGCGATGGCGCGGCTGAGAGCCGAGGCCCGGGCGCGAGCGCTTACGCCGTCGCGCGGCTTCGTCCCGCCGCGGCTGGAGAAGTCGCTGCGGGCGTTGGGGTACGTCAACTAGGCCGAAGGGTTAACGGCCGCCGGGGGGCCGGGCCGTGCTCGCCCTTGACTTTTAATTTTTTTTATTTATAATTAGGCGCAGGAGAGAATCGGGCGTCATGGTCGAGTTATTAAAAGTAGCCGTAGTCGTAGCTGTAAGCGGGGCGCCGGCCCGCCCTTGCTGAGGCGCGTTTCTTACGCTCGCGCGGGCCGGCCGGAGAGCCGGCTTTATTATTAGTCTTTTGAGTCGGCGTTGCGCGGGCGGGCGTGTAATCGCTAAAGGCCGTCGCGGCTAAGAGCGAGGTGGTCAGCGTGGCAAAGCAACTCCTCCCCCGTTACGAAGCATCCGAACTCGAGGAACGGTGGTATCGCGAGTGGGAGGCGGCGGGCGTATTTACGCCGCCGCCCGAGCCGACATCGCCGCGCGGGACCTTCGTCGTAGTCATCCCCCCGCCCAACGTGACGGGCTCGCTCCACATGGGGCACGCGCTAAACAACACCATCCAGGATATCGTCGTACGCCAGCGGCGGATGGCGGGCTTCGATACCCTTTGGCTGCCGGGGACCGACCACGCGTCGATCGCGACGCACACCGTCATCGAGCGCGAGTTGGCCAAGCAGGGGTTGAGCCGCCGCGACCTCGGCCGCGACGAGTTCCTGCGCCGGGCCTGGGCCTGGAGAGAGGAATACGGCGGGACCATCGTCAACCAACTCAAGAGGCTCGGCTGCAGCTGCGATTGGACGCGGCTCCGCTTTACGATGGACCCGATGCTCTCGCGCGCGGTAGCGGAGGCGTTCGTGCGGTATTGGGAAGACGGCTTGCTTTATCGCGGCCGGCGCATGGTCACGTGGTGTCCCCGCTGCCGGACCGCCCTCTCCGACCTCGAGGTGCGCCGCGAGGAGACGGACGGCATGCTGTGGTATATTCGTTACCCGGGCGCCGGCGGCGGCGCGGCCGTCGTCGTCGCGACCACCCGCCCCGAGACCATGCTCGGCGACACCGCGGTGGCCGTGAACCCCAAGGACGAACGATACAAGGCACTGGTGGGCGCGGCCGTCATATTGCCGCTGGTGGGGCGCGAGATACCCGTCGTGGCCGACGACGCCGTAGACCCCTCCTTCGGGACGGGGGCGGTTAAAATTACGCCGGCCCACGACGCCGACGACTACGACGTGGCGCAGCGCCACGGCCTGCCTATGGTCGTGGCTATCGACGAGGAAGGCCGCATGACAGCTGAGGTCCCGGCGAAGTACCGCGGCCTGACGCGAGAGGAGTGCCGGGAGGCGGTCCTCAAGGACCTCCAGCTCGATGGTCTGTTGGAAGCGACGAAACCCTACCAGGTCCCGTTAGCGATATGCGACCGCTGCAAGACGGTCGTCGAGCCGTACCTTTCGCGGCAGTGGTTCGTAAAACAGGCGGAGCTCGCGAGGCCGGCGCGCGACGCCGTCGCCCGCGGCGACGTCGCGTTCGTGCCGGAACGTTGGGTCAAAGTCTATTACGATTGGATGGACAACGTCCACGATTGGTGCGTCTCGCGGCAGCTGTGGTGGGGGCATCGCATCCCGGCCTGGTACTGCGACGACTGCGACGAGGTCGTCGTCGCCCGGGAGGAGCCGACGCGGTGCGCCTGCGGCTCGAGCAACCTCCGCCGGGACGAGGACGTGCTGGACACCTGGTTCAGCTCGGCGCTGTGGCCTTTCTCCACCATGGGTTGGCCCGCCGACACGCCCGACATGAGGGTTTACTATCCTACCGACCTCCTGTGCACCGCGGCGGACATCATCTTCCTGTGGGTAGCCCGGATGATCTTCTCGGCGCTCAAGTTCACCGGCCGCGTGCCCTTCCACACGGTCTACTTCCACCCCATGATCCAGACGGCGGAGGGAAAGCGCATGTCGAAGTCGTTGGGCACGGGGGTGGACCCGTTGTCGCTGGTCAACCGCCACGGCGCCGACGCTACGCGCTATACGCTGACCGCGCTCTGCACCCAGTCGCAATCGTTCCGGCTGTGGGAGGAGCGTTTCGACCTGGGCCGCAACCTGACGAACAAGATGTGGAACGCGGCGCGATTTCTGTTGCCTTACCTCGAGCCGGCGGGGGACGCGGCGCCTCCGCCCCCGGCCGAGCGCGAGTTGGCCGACCGCTGGATTTTGTCCCGGCTCGCCCGGGCGCGCGCCGAGGCCCAGCAAGAGTTCGACGGTATGAGGTTCAACGACTACGCCCACACCCTTTACCAGTTCTTCTGGGGCGAATACTGCGACTGGTACCTGGAGGCCATAAAGCCCCGCCTATACGGCAAGGCGCCGGGCGGCGACGGCGCGGCCCGCGTCGCCCGCCACGTCTTCGACGTTTTGCTCCGCCTTTTCCACCCGGTGATGCCGTATATTACGGAGGAGCTTTATCATATGGTGGCGCCGGGGCGGGGGTTCTGCGCCCGGGCGCCCTGGCCCGACGCCGACGTCGCCGCCGTGGACGAGGAGGCGGAGGGCCGGCTCGGCCTGTTGTTCGACGTCATCCGCGCCGTGCGCAACGTGCGCGCCGAGATGAACGTCCCGCCGGCCGGCGAGGTCGACGTCGTGTTGTCGTCCGAGGACGCGGCCCTTGCGGCCGGCGCGGCCGAGGAGTTGAAGCCCTTCTTCGCCTTGGCCCGCATCTCGAGCGCGTCGGCGGTGGCGGCGGGTAAAAGGCCGGCCCACGCCGCGGCCGCGGTCGCCGGGCCCTTGATGGCCTTCGTCCCCCTCGAAGGCGTGATCGATTTCGACGTCGAGATGAAGCGCCTTAGCCGCGCCAAGGAGAAGTTGGAGGGCGAAGTCGCGACGCTCGGCCGCAAACTGAGCGACGAGGACTTCGTCACGAAGGCGCCCGCGGACGTCGTGGCCGCGGACGCGGAACGCCTCGAGGGCCTCAGGGCGACGCTGGCCCGCGTCGAGGACAACCTTTCGGCGCTGCAATGAGCGGTTTCCCTTTCCGCTTGACGGGTTCGCGCCGTCCTCTTATAATGTTCGCCAGGGGCGACCCACCTCTATGGCCATAGAAGATAACGCTCGCCGGTCGGGGCGCCTGCGGGGGTGCTTCGTCGCCGGGTTGGTCTTTGCGGGCGCGGTCGCGGCCTCGGCGGCGGCGGCGTTAATATGGTTCGGCCGCGCCGCGGGCGACCCGGCCAGCACCGGCTATCAGCTGCTTCAAGTTATCCGCGGCCAGAAACCGGCGGAGGAGTGGGTTACCGAGGCCGTCGTCGACCGGCTGGCGAGAAAAGCCGGCGTCCCGCCCGGCGAGGTCGCGGCGCTCAAACGCGAGCTGGGCCCTATTTCGGCGGAGTTGCCGCGCTTGTCGGAGGGGGAGAAGCAAAAGTTGGCCACCCTTATACGTTCGGCGATGGAAGACGGCCGGATAACGGACGACGAGCTAGCCGTTATCCGCGATTATAGTTATCGGTCCGCGCGCGATGGCAACGCCAAGCCTTAGGTTACCGGTCGTGGCGGGGCAGTTTTACCCCGCCGACGCGGCGTCGCTCCGCCGCGAGCTGGCGACGTACGTCGTCCCCGCCGAACGGAAGCGGTACGTGGGCGGCCTGTGCCCCCACGCCGGTTACGTCTATTCCGGGCCGACGGCCGGAGAATTGTTCGCGCGTTTAGAGGTCCCGGCCGTCGTCGTGCTCTTGGGCCCCAAACATCACGCCGCGGGGGCGCCCTATGCCGTTTGGCCCGCCGGGGCCTGGCGGACGCCGCTGGGCGACGCGCCGGTCAACGCGGAGGTGGCGGCCGCGGTACTGCAAACGTGTCCGCTGCTCGAGGCCGACGAGGGGGCCCACCGTCCCGAGCACTCGCTCGAGGTAATCGTACCTTTCGTACAATACGTAAATCCCGGGGCCGCGGTGGTCCCGGTGGCGCTGGGGCCGATGTCGTTGGCGGACGTGCGCGAAACCGGCGAAGGCCTGGCGGCCGCCCTCGAGCCTCTCGGCGACGACGTAACGATCGTCATCTCGAGTGACATGACCCATTACGAGTCGGCGGCCTCGGCCGAGCGCAAGGACGCCCTCGCCCTCGAGCGCCTGCGGGAGTTGGACGCCGAGGGCCTGCTGGCGGTCGTCGGTTCGCACGACATCTCGATGTGCGGGGTCTGGCCGGCGGCGGTGGCGCTGGTGGCGTTTCGCGCCCTGGGCGCTTCGGCCGGGACGCTTATCCGTTACGCCAATTCGGGTGAGGCATCCGGCGACTACGCTCACGTCGTCGGCTACGCGGCGGTGGCTTTCGCCTGAGGGGTTGGAGTTATGTCCGCTTGGAGAGTAGAGAAGATCGTACTGCCGATAATGGTCGCGGCGTCGGTCCTTATCCTGGTCCTCGGCGCCCTCAAGGAGACCGAGGAGGAAAACCTCGCCCAACGGCTAGCCCGGTGGCGCGAGATGCTCCCCGGCGATATCCGCGCCGAATTCGACGCCGGCCGGGACGCCGCCTGCGCCAAGATGATTGCGGAGCGGCTCGAGGCCGACGCGGGTTTCAAAAAACGTTACGAGGCGCTCCAGGACGAGGAGCTCACGCCGGTCTTTTCTCCCGAGGACATGGTGGATTATTATCGGGTGTACTTCGTCGACCGGTTGGCGGAGATCCGCGCCGAAAAGCAGAAGAGCTTCTGGTATCGCCTCTTTCACGGTTCGGCGAAGCGGGGCCCCGCCGACTAAGGAAGCGGGGCCGCGCGTCCGCTCTCGGTTCTCCGGCACGGTAATGATTATGCCGTGCCTTTAACGCAATCGGGGTCGAGCGAGGGGCCGTGGTCGCCCGGGCCAAGGTTTTGATGGTTCACAACTACTCGTCGTGGGGCGGCAACCTCGCGACGGTATTGGGGCTGTGCGAGCGTTTGCCCGGCCGCGGTTTCGACGTCGCGCTCGCGGCCCCCCGCGGCCAGCCGTACGTGGCGAGGTTTCAAAAGGCCGGCGTCGCCACCTTCGACGTCGAGATAAAAACCAAATACGACGTGCCCGCTTGCCGCCAGTACGCGGCCCTGGTCAAGAGGGAAGGCTTCGACGTCGTGCACACCCATACGCGGCGGGCCGACTTCGTCGCCGCCCTCGGCGGAAGGCTGGCGGGCGCCCTCACCGTATCCACGCAGCACGGCCAGATCAACCTCGACCGCCACACGCTGGAGGAGAAGCGGGACCTCCCGGCGCGTTTTTATTGTTTCTGCCTGAATAATTTTTTCGACCGGCACGTGGCGGTATCGGCCGAGATCGCCGACGAGCTCCGGACGAGGTGTCGCATCTCCGCCGCCAAGGTTACCCATATACCGAACGGCCTGGAGGCGGCGCCTTTCGTCGAAGCCGCCGGCGAACGCCTTTCCTTCCGCTACGAGATCGGGGCGCCGCGTTGGGCGCCGGTCGCGACGGTGGTGGCGTCGCTCGATTCCAAAGGGCACGACGACCTTTTGGCGGCCGCGGCGGCGGTAGTCGCCGACGGCGTCGACCTCCGCTTAGCGGTGGTAGGCGAAGGCCAATGGGGTCGACCGATGATTGGCCAAGCCGCAGCCGCGCTGGGTATCGCCGACCGCGTCCACGTGCTGGGTTTCCGCGACGACGTGCCGCGGGTGCTTGCCGGCTCCGATATGTTCGTGTTGCCGACGCCCTCGGAAGGGCTTTCCGTCGCCATTATGGAGGCTATGGCCGCGGCGCTCCCGGTCGTCGCGACGGCGGTGGGCGGCAACGCGGAGCTGGTCGAACCGGGTAAAACGGGTTACCTGGTTCCGGCGGGCGACGTCGGCGCGCTGGCGGAAGCTATACGGGTTCTCGCCCGCGACCCCGCCAGGCGCAAGGCCATGGGGCGCGCGGCGCGGTCGCGCGTCATGCTCGAGTTCACCGCCGACAAGATGGCGGACCGCTACGCGCAATTATACGAAGAGCTGTTGCGGCCTAAGGGGGCCGGCGCTTGACCCGCGGCGGCGAGGTCAAGGTAGCGGTCGTCGGCGTCGGCCGCTGGGGTCTCCGCCACCTCGCGAAGCTCGTCGCGCTATTGGGGCCCGCGCGCGTGGCCTTCTACGACGTCGACGCGGCGAAGGGGCGGGCCGCCCACGAACGTTATCCCGAGGTCGCCGCGCTGGGTTCGTGGGAGGAGTTCCTCGGCGGCGATTATAAGGCCGCGGTGATAGCCGCGCCGGCGGCGCGCCACGCCGAGCTGGCCCAAGCCGCCCTGGCCGCCGGTAAAGATTTGTTGGTGGAGAAGCCGCTCGCGCTCAAGCCGGCGGAGGCCGCGTCCCTCGTGCGGCTGGCGGAAGAGAGAAAAGCGGTCCTCATGGTGGGCCACATTTTGCTCTTCGACCCGGCGTTCGAGGCGTTAAAGGATATGGCCGCCGCGGGGGAGTTGGGCGACATTAAATATATTACCGCCGCCCGGGCCAAGCTCGGCACCATCCGCGTCGAAGAGGACGTGACGTTCAGCCTGGCGGCGCATGATGTCGCGTTGGTGCTCTGGCTGTTGGAGGACGAGCCGGCGTCGGCGTCGGCGGTGGCGGTGGACGTGCGCGGCGCGGGCGTCGCCGACGCGGCGTTCGTCAACCTTTCGTTTAAGGGGGGCGCGTCCGCGCACTTGTGGGCGTCGTGGTTGTATCCGCTAGAGACGCGGCGTTTCGTCGTGGTGGGCGACAGGGCGATGGCCGCGGTGATGCAGGAGGAAAAGGGTCGCGGCGAACTCACGCTCTACCGTATGGGCGCGCGGCTCGGCGAAGGCGGGCCCGAGGTTTACGACGACGGCTCGAGGGTCGCGGATACAACGAAGGTGGACTTGGTGGAGGCGGAGCTTAGGCACTTTCTGTCGTGCCTCGAGACGAGGGCGACGCCGCGGGCGGACGGCCGCCAGGGGCTTTCCGTGGTAAAGGTGTTGGCGGCGGCGCAGAAGTCCGCCGCGGCCGCCGGCGCGCCGGTGCGGCTCGAGAGCTGACCCTCGGCGTTAAGGATAAGGCGATATGAGCATAGCGGGCGATAGTTTCATCCATCCCACGGCCGTCGTCGACGACGGCGCCGTCATAGGCGCCGGCACGAAGATATGGCACTTCTGCCACGTCATGAGCACGGCCGTGATAGGCGAGCGGTGCGTCTTGGGGCAGAACGTCTTCGTGGCCGCGAACGTCGCGATAGGCGACAACGTCCACCTCCAGAACAACGTCAGCGTTTACGAGGGCGTGACGTTGGAGGACGACGTCTTCTGCGGGCCCTCCATGGTCTTCACCAACGTGCGGGACCCGCGGTCGGCGTTTCCGCGGGGCTCGAGCGGCGAGTACGAGAAGACGCTGGTGCGGCGGGGCGCCTCCCTCGGGGCCAATTGCACGATATTATGCGGCGTCGTCGTCGGCGAGCACGCCTTCGTGGCGGCGGGCGCCGTCGTCACAAAGGACGTGCCGGCGTATGCGCTGGTGGGGGGCGTGCCGGCGCGCGTTCTGGGGTACGCGTGCGCGTGCGGCGAACGGCTGGGGAAGCTGGCGTCGGGCGACCGGGGGCGGTGCGGCCGCTGCGGCCGGGAGTACGCGTGCGACCCCCGCGGCTTACGGCCCGCGCCTTAAGGGTTTAACCCTATGGCCGAAATCAGGATACCGCTTAAGGACCTCGCGGCGCAGTATCGGGCGCTGGAGGCCGAGCTCGAGCCGGCGCTCAGGGAGTTCCTCGCCGCGGGGAAATATATACTCGGCCCCCCGGTGGAAAGATTCGAGCGCCAAGCGGCGGCGTACCTCGGCGTCGACTACGGCGTCGGCGTGGGGTCCGGGACCGACGCGCTCCTCATCGCGCTGCGGGCGTTGGGCGTCGGCGCGGGCGACGAGGTCGTGACGACGCCCTTCACCTTCGTCGCCAGCGCGGACGTCGTCGTCCGGTTGCGCGCGCGGCCGGTGTTCGCGGACGTCGACCCCGCGACCCTCAATATATCGCCGGCGGCGGTGGCCGCGGCGGTTACCGGGCGAACGAAAGTCGTGATGCCGGTGCACCTTTACGGCGTGCCGGCGGACGTGCCGGCCGTCGCCGCCGCCGCCCCGGGCGTCCCCATTCTGGAAGACGCGGCCCAGGCGATGGGCGCCGAGTTGGCGGCGCGTAAAGCAGGCAACCTGGGCGCCGCGGCCGCCTTCTCGTTCTTCCCCACCAAGAATCTGGGCGCTTTCGGCGACGGCGGCCTTATCGCGACCAACGACGAGGCTTTGGCCGTTAGAGCGCGGCGCCTCCGCGTCCACGGCGCTACAAAAAAGGATTACCCTTTAGAGATCGGTTATAAGAGCCGCCTCGACGGCCTCCAGGCCACGGTACTTTCGATTAAGCTCAAGCACCTCGACGGATGGGTCGGGCGGACGCGCGAGCTCGTCAGGTTATACCGCGAGCGGTTAGCCGCGGTCGACGGCGTGACGCTTTTGGCCGAGCCGGTTGGTTGCCGGGCCGCGTATCAACAGTTCACGGTGCGGGCGGCCCGGCGCGACGAGCTGCGGGCCTTCCTGAGCGAACGCGGGATCGCGTCGGCCGTATATTACCCGACCGCCGTTCACCTGACGCCGGCCTTTGAATACCTGGGGTACGGCGCCGGCTCGTTCCCGGAGGCGGAGAAGGCCGCGGGGGACGTGGTGTCGCTGCCCCTTTGGCCCGAAATGACGAACGAGCAAGTGGAGGAGGTTTGCGCCGCCGCGGCGAAGTTCTATGGGCGACGTTAGACGCGTAATGCTGGTGGTGGGGGCGCGGCCGCAGTTCGTCAAGGCCGCGCCTTTGCTGGCGCGGCCGCCCGAGGGCGCGGCGTGGCTGTTGGTCCATACCGGCCAACATTACGACTACGAGATGTCGGCGGCGTTCTTCGCCGAGCTCGCGATACCGGAACCCGCTTACAACCTTGACGTGGGGCCGCTGGCTCCCGCGGCGCAACTGGCGGCGATGACGGGGGGGCTGGCGGACGTAATTGAGAAAGAGAAGCCGGCGGCGACGGTGGTCGTGGGAGATACGACCTCGACGTTGGCGGGGGCGCTGGCGGCATCGCTCTCGGGCGTGCCGTTGGCGCACGTCGAGGCCGGCATGCGCTCGTACGATTGGGCGATGCCCGAGGAGCGCAACCGCGTTTTGGCGGACCGATTGGCGGCGCTGCGGCTGTGCCCGCACGAGGCCGCGGCGGCCAACCTCGCCCGAGAGGGTTTGGCCGAGGGCGTCCAGGTGGTGGGCGACGTGACGTACGAGGTGGCGGCGGCCGTCTACCCGAAGCTCGACGCCGTAAAATATATTGAGCCTTTGGGTCTTAAGGCCGGCGGTTACGCGTACGCGACGTGCCACCGCCAGGAGAACGTCGACGTCCCGGAACGGCTTGCCGCCGTGGCCGACGCGCTTGCCGGTTTGAATTTTCCGGTTTATTTCCCGGCGCACCCGCGGACGGCCAAGGCGCTGCGGGCCGCGGGCCTGTGGGGTAGGTTGGAGGCGGCGCCGGCCGTGATACTGGCGGAACCTGCGACCTATTTTACGAGCCTGGCCCTTATCCGCTATGCCGCGGTGGTGATTACCGACTCCGGCGGCGTTCAGCGGGAGGCGTATCTCTACGACGTGCCGACGCTGACCTTGCGCGACCGCACCGAGTGGCCGGAGACGGTCGCGGCCGCCGTCAACCGCCTGGTCGACGTGGATGCGGCGGCTGTGGCGGCGGGCGTGACGCGGGCCCGGCGACGGGCGAAAAGCCGTTCGCCTCGCCTCGAGTTGGTGGGCGAGCCGGCGCCGAGCGCGCGCGTCGCCGCGGCCTTGGCCTCGTTTCTCTAGGTATTCGATTCGAGAACAATCCTTGACGCCCCCCGGCCGTTATGGTATTATCCGCGCGCGGGGTGGAGCAGTCAGGTAGCTCGTTGGGCTCATAACCCAAAGGTCGCTGGTTCGAATCCAGCCCCCGCA
>CAZLXP010000080.1:0-8604 GCA_964563535.1 uncultured bacterium
GCGTCCCCCAACGCAGACGCGTTCGCGCGCGAAGCCGTCTTTTACGCCAACGCCATCTGCGTTCAACCTACTACCAACCCTTCACACGTGAGCATGCTTACCGGGTTATACCCCGCCGAACACGGCGTCGTTTCCAATTTTATTCCGATGCGGTCGGACGCGCCCACCCTCCCCCAACTGCTGGCGGCCCACGGTTACGAGACCGCCGCCGTTACGGGGGGCTTCCCGTTGGACCGCCGCCTTTCGAACCTCGGGCCCGGGTTCCGATATTACGACGACTACATTAACCGGTGGTCTTACTTCCGACACACCCTCGTTTACGGTTTGGCGGTAGCTATCGATAAAAAATTATACGGCACGTTGCGGCCGGCGCCGGCGGTAACGACGGCGGCCCTCGACATCCTTGACCGGCGACGGGACCGACCTCTCTTCCTCTTCGTCCATTATTTCGACCCCCATCACCCGTACCGATACCACGGCGCCGCGGAACGCTTTTACGGCGGGGCCGAACCGGTGGACTTTGAAGGGCGCGAGCTCGAGTTGAACCGCCGGTGGCATAAATACAAAGCAGGCGCGCCCCGGCCGCCGTTCGTCGCGGCGGTCGAGGCCCTATACGACGACGAGATCTTCTACACCGACCGGGCCGTGGGCGACCTGTTGGCGCGGTTGCGGCGCCGCGACAGTTACGCCGAGACGCTCGTCGTCGTCGCGAGCGACCACGGCGAGTCCTTCGGCGAACACGGCCGCAAATACCACGGCGGGACGGTATACGACCCCGAAACGCGGGTATGTTTATTGATAAAACCCGCGGCCGGCGGCGTACGGAGCCGGCGCGTCCGGACCCAAGTCGAAACGCTGTGCTTAACTTATACCGTACTCGCGGCGACCGGCGCCCCGGCGGAAGCATACCGCGGCAAACGCGTCGACCTTCTTGCCGTACGGGACGACCCGGCGGCACCGGCCGCGGTGGGGTTTTCGCAGACCAACGACCGAACGACGCTGGCCGACGGCTCCACCGTGAGCCGAAAGTATTGCGTGCGGACCGCCGATAAAAAACTCATATTCGACGTCGCCGCCAGACGTTACGAATATTACGACCTCGCGGCCGACGTCGCCGAGACCCGCAACCTCGTGGGGCACGTCGACTGCGCGGCGTACGAACAATATCGCCGTGACTTAGCGCGCCATATCGACGAAGGGGCGTTAGCCGCCGGCGGCCGCGTCGGCGGAGACCTTGCGGAAGCGCTGCGGGCGCTGGGTTATGCGAATTAGCGCCGAACAGATTTCCGCCGGTTAAACGCTCCGCACGCCGCCTAGTCACACCCGGGCGATAGCTTGCAACGTCGCGGGCGGCCCGGGTACGGCCTTAGTCGTCGTCCGCGGCCGGCCGCGGTATGAATCTACCTGGTCGCACGACGCGAATTAAAGATGACCGAATAAGTAATATAATTTTATTTTTGTTATGGTGACGCAAAAAAAGTATTGACACCGAAAAGCAGGATGTTATAATAATAACGAAAGGAGGTGGACCAATGAAGAAATTGCTTCTTATTGCGGCCTGTTTCCTCTTGGCCGTATCGGCCGCGTACGCCGTTAAACTGCAAGACGCTTACGACAAAGCCGGCGCGGGCGAGGGTTACGATAAACTCCTCGTCCTTGACCGCAAGGTGACCTACACGGGCGGTTGCGGCGTTCTTATCGGGAAGAAATCCTGCATACGCGGAAGCGGCGCGGTCGTCAACTTGGACGGCAACAGCGTCCAGGCCGGCGGGACCGGAACGCAACTCGAAATCTCCGGCTGCTGCCTCGTCAACGCCGGTTACTACGGCGCGGTAAACGTCCTCGACGGCGGGAACGCGCTGATAAACGGCAATACCATTTGTAAGAGCAACGGCCTGGCGGGCATCCGGGTATGGGAATACTCCACGGCCACGCTCAAGAACAACATCATTTGGGGCAACGCCACCTACGGCGTCGCGAAACACGAGTATACCGGCACCTTGAGCATCCTCTACAACGACGTAGACAACAACAAGGGCGGAAACTACATGTACTTCTGCCCGGGTTGAGGCGGCGGCACCTGGTACAGTTTCGTACCAACCCCCGCCACCGGCGAGATTCACGCCGACCCGCTCTTCGTCAACTATCCGCAAAACAATTTCTACCTGTCGCAGAGTTCACCCTGCCGCAACACCGGCGAGGGTGGCAAGGACATGGGCGCTAAGCCGTATTCGGTGGCCGTCGCGCCGACATCCCTCGGCCGCGTGAAGGCGTTGTTCGAATAACATAACAGTTACGTGCGCACGTAACGGGGCGAGCCCTTCCGGCTCGCCCTTTATACGTATCCAAATCTTCTACTAAGCGCCGACTAATTATGCTATATTATACGGGCGGTTAAAATAATAATGGCAGGTGGCGGAATGAAAGCAGTTTACGAGTGTGTCTTCGAGCCCCAGGAGGACGGCGGCTTCACCGTAACGGTACCTTCCCTCCCGGGGTGCATCTCTGAAGGCGATACGTACGCAGAAGCGCTAGCGAACGTCAAGGAAGCCATCGCGGCTTGGATAGAAGTATCGCGCGAGTACGGCGACGACATCCCGTCGGGGGACGTAGCGGTTGAACTCGTTACCGTAGAGTTATAATGAAGTTGCCGCTGGTCTCGGGAAGGGAAACGGTTCGCCGGCTCGAGAGGGGGGGGTTCGTATTCGTGCGCCAGATAGGCAGTCACCTAATGTTACGCGGGGGCGAGCCACCGGTTACGCTCTCTGTTCCTAACCATAAAGATTTGAAGGCGGGTACGCTCCGTAATATCCTACGGCAAGCCGGAATAACCGTAAAACAGTTTAGCGAATTAAAATAGAGTTCGCCGACATCCCTCGGCCGCGTGAAGGCGTTGTTCGAATAACCTGCTAGTTACGTGCGCGCGTAACGGGGCGAGCGCGAAGATCGCCCTTTTAAAACGGCCCCGGTTAAGGAATAAGCCGGGAGGGAATATATAAGCGCCGACGGCGCGTATACCGGAAAAATCGAGGGGACTCACCCAGGTCGCGGTTCGCCGGAACTCTGACAGCCCTAGGGCGCGTCTCCTTCCCGAACAGGGAAAAAGGTGAACCGCCACGATGGATATAAGAAAGACGGCGTGGGTAGCGTTTCTCCTGTTGATCGTCCTGAACCTAGGCCTGTTTTGGTTCAACCAATTCGTACCGACCCAGGACGGCCCGTGCCACCTCGAAAACGCGTTGCGGCTACGCGATTTATGTCTCCCGGGTGAGACCGGCGTTGAACAGTACTATCGACTCAACTGGACAACGGGCACTAACCTTTTATACCATATAACCGTCGCCGCGTTCGCCACCGTCCTACCCCCTTTGGCGGCTGAACGGCTTTTCCTCTCCATCTACCTAGTAGGGTTTGCCGCAGCGACGTACGGCCTCAGCCGGAGCGCGGGCTACCGTACGCCCCTAGCCGCCCTCGCGGTTCTCCCCTACGCGCTAACTTTCCCTTTCCACATGGGTTTCTTTAATTACTGCGTAGGCTTAGTTATTGCCTACGCGGCCTGGGCCTATTTCTGGCGCCGCCGCGACAACCCCCGGGTTCGAGATTTCGTTATTTTGAACGCCGCCGGTATATTAGCTTATCTCGCCCACGTCGTCCCCGCCGTCATACTCTTAGCCGGTTTCTTCGCGTTAAATACCTGGCTGACCATAAGCGACCGGCCAGGGGGGCGTAAAACGTTGAAGAAACGCCTGGCCGCCTTCGCCGCTCTATTACCCGCTTGCGTCCTCCCGGGATACTATATAACGACTTACCATTCGACGTGGCGCCACTGGGCGCCCTGGCGCGACCTCGCCCTTTCCTTGGTCACAGGCTCGTCGTTCCGCTTCTACAGCGCGAAGCAGCTGTACCTGGGCCTCGCGTCACTCGGCATCGTCCTGGCGGCGGTCGCGTTTCACTTCGTTGCGCGCAAACGGGATAAACAATTTTGGCTAGCTCCGCACAACGGCTTTTTACTTTTGGCCCTCGGAACGTTGGCGCTATACTTCCTAACCCCGGACGCGGGCAACGGTTTCAGCGTCGTTTCGGGACGGTTGCTTATACTCCCCTGGCCGCTTTTCCTGATTTGGGCGGGCGACGACCTCACCCGGGCGGGCCGGTGGGTAATATTAGCCGCGGCGACGACGTTCGGCCTCGCCGTTTGGGGCGATACCCTATACCACTACCGGAAATTCAACCGCGAGCTACGGGATTTTTGCTCCGGAATCGAGCACGTGGAGGACGGTTCTAAAATCGCGTACCTCTACTTCTCAGGATGGCAATACCGCATCGGCGTCTTCGCCGGTACGAGTAGCTACTACGCGTTGGACCGCGACGTCCTGGACTTCAACAATTACGAAGGCTACCAAAAGACGTTCCCGGTGAATTTCGACTACCCCGGCTTCCGGCCGCAACGGGAGGATTTATGGCCGCCCGAAAAGTACCGCGTACGGAAATTCGCACCTGCGGTGGACTACGTCATAACCTGGGAGTTACCGGTCCGACAACCCGTCGCCAAGAAGCTGCGGAAATATTATAAGCGCGTTCATTCTCAAAGCCGCTTGCGCGTGTTTGAAGTTAAGAAGAAATACCGGAAGCCGCCGGCGGAAGGGCCTAGGCCTGCTCGAGCCGGGGCGTGAAGGCGGCCCGCGAGTAAGTTATCCGGGTTTTAAACGAAAAAGGGCGAGCCGCGAGGTTCGCCCTTTTTTATGCGTTGACAACGGCCCCGCGCCGGAATATGATTTAGGGGTTAGAAGGGCATTCTGGGGGGCAATAAAGTCCTAAGGACACCATATAGGGAATAAATATGATAGAGACCCTCGTGTCTATAAAACCGGTAATAGAATTACTAACGGCCGCGGCGGCGTTGGGGTCTCTCGTATTATTGGCGGTTAACGCGTTACTTATTTACCGATATGTAGAAGAGACGCGAAAACAAGCCGAAGCTACATATAAAATTATGGAATTTAACCGTGCCGAATTTGTCCCGAACGTCCAAGTATTATTCGATGTCGAGGAAAGGGTAATAAATGGCGTAACTTATAGGGGATTGTTTTGCGCGACGGATGGCGAATTACGGATACCGGTCAAGTATATAAACCTTTCGAAAGGGTTATCCGAATTTTCTCTAAATTTTCAAGATTTCCCAACCGTTATTTCTACTTTTGCTGGGAATATACGTTTTGACGTTTCCTCTATTAATATGGTTGAAAAAATAGGGCCTACTGTTTTAAAAAGGGCTGAAGAATTTCCTTGGCATATTTTATTCGACCTAAAGCGTGCATTCGATAACTCGGGGTTAGATTTTGACGCTCTTTATGTCTTAAATAATAGCGATTTTTCGGTTTGCTACCGCATAGAATACGGCGATGAAACAGAACCGTTCAGCGAAATTTGGCATATGCTTATTGAAGGATTAAAAGACATCGACGGTTCCGGTTGGCTTTTATTGGGTAATTGGTCGACGATGTATAGACGGCGATATAAGAAAGGGGAGCAATGCCGGCACCCGATAGCGTAAAGAAACTGCTCGAGGAGTTCGAACGGTTAAAGGGAGGGCCCCCGCTCGATAGCTTCGACGAGGCCCAGCTCTGCACGAGCTACGTCGAGCCGTTCTGGGAGGCGCTGGGGTGGAACGTGCGCGACCCGCGCGAGGTCGTCAAGGAGAAGCGCGTTCACCTCCGCGCCTCGACCAAGCACGCCGACTACTGTTTCCAACTCAAGGGAAAGCCGCAGTTCATCTTAGAGGCGAAAGACTACCGCAAGCGCCTCGACGACGCGGACTTCATCTTCCAGACCAAACGCTACGGTTACAACCTGCCGGTGGACTTCGGCGTCCTTACGAACTTCGCCGAGTTCCGCCTTTACGACACCGGCCTCCAGCCGCTATATGAGAATAAGGCGCGCGGCCTGTTCAAACCGTACCAACTCCCATATACCGAATACGAGGCGAGGTGGGATGAGCTGGCCGCGGCGTTCTCGCGGGAGGCCGTCGCCACCGGCGCCCTCCGGGCGCTGCTCCCCAAGGCCCGCCGCGAGCGCAACAAGGAAGCGCTCGACCGCAAGTTCTTCGAGGGCCTCAACGGGTGGCGGGCCGAGCTCGCCCGCGTCGTCGCGCTTCGCAACCCGGACGTCGGCGTCCACGACATCAACGAGGCCGTCCAGCGCATCCTCGACCGCGCGATATTCATGCGGGTTATCGAGGACCGCGAAATAGAGGCGATGGAGCTTCTGCTCGACGCGCTGAACCGGTGGACGCGCGAGAAAGAGAAGCCGCTCTACCGGTACATAGTCGACAAGTTCCGCTACCTCGAGCCGCAATACAACGGCGAACTGTTCGAGCCCCATTTCTCCGAGGACTTAATAGTAGACGACAAGCCGCTCAAAGAGTTTATCGAATCGCTCTACTACCCCACGTGCCCTTATCAGTTCAACGTCGTCGGCGTCGAGATGCTCGGCACCATCTACGAGCGTTTCCTCGGCTCGACGATTCGCCTTACGGAGAAGCACCGCGCCGTCGTCGAGGATAAGCCGGAGGTCCGCAAGGCCGGCGGCGTCTACTACACGCCCAAGTATATCGTCGACTATATAGTGGAGAACACCGTCGGCGAGCTGCTCAAGAAATGCAAGACGCCGGCGGCCGCGGCCAAACTCAAGATATTGGACCCGGCCTGCGGCTCCGGCTCCTTCCTGCTGGGGGCCTTCCGGCGCCTCATCGACTGGCACGAGGATTGGTTCAACGCCAACCCGGAAAAGATAAGCAAGGGCCCGGCGGCGGAGTGCTGGTGGGACGCGGAGGCCGGGCGTTGGCGCCTCGGCGCGAAGTTCAAAGGCCAAATCCTCGTCAACAACTTATTCGGCGTGGACATCGACCCGCAGGCGTGCGAGGTCACGCGGATGTCTTTGTACCTCAAGGTCTTGGAGGACGTGAACGCGCAATACCTGATGAAGACGGCGCTCCTGCCACCGCTCGACAATAATATAAAATGCGGCAACTCGCTCATCGGCTCGGATTATTGGGAGGTAGGAGAGACATTAATGTCGGTCCCACCGGACGAGGAGGAACGGCGCCGCGTCAACCCGTTCGATTGGGAGGTGGAGTTCGCGGAGATAATGAAGGCGGGCGGCTTCGACGCGGTGATCGGCAACCCGCCGTGGGGTGGGGATATCGATTACGCGATGAGTTATTTTCACGGTTATTATCCACGAAGTACGCAAGAATATACAGACAGTTTTAAATTATTCGTAGATAGGGCCCTACAATTAGCGAAATATAACGGCCGGGTATCGTTAATAACACCGAATTCTTTATTGAATCAGAATAGGATCAAAGATGTTAGGGCTTTATTATTGGGTTACCTAGTAAACGAAGTAGTCGACCTAGGCGAAGGCGTTTTTGACGGGGCCGTAGTCCCTTCAGCTATTTTCGTAGTTACGAAAGCCGAACCTGGCATTCAAAGTAAATTTAGGTTGATAGACGTTAGGGATAAAAGCCCTAAGGAAAAGGCAGTTATTATAAATATCCCTTCCGTGATTTCTGGGGAATTAAAACAATCGGAGATACTCCTAGAAGACGACTTCCCTTTTTCCGCCCGAACTCCGAAAGTCCGGGGTAACGTAGCTGGTTTGGGTAATTCCGCGGAATTCCGGATAAAAGATGCCGGTATTAATTACCAAAGGGTTAAAGTCGGAATGGAAGAGAAAGGAAAATCAGATTTAGGGAACCGGTTGCTATATGAAGGAAAGAAAGAAACCGATGAAGATAAGATGTTTTGGAAAGGAGCCGACATAGGGCGGTATTGGATAGCGGATTCTACCGACAGGTATTGTAGGCCGTATTTTAAAAAATTCATTAAAAAGAACGAAGTAGTTCATTTGAACGTTGAGGTATTCAATACGGTACCAAAAATACTTATAAGGCAAACGGCGGATAATATTATAGCGACCATAGATTATAAAGGGGTATGGTTTGGCCGTAGTATTATTGCGGTAATATATGTTACCAAAATAAGCCATAGCCTCGAATACCTTTTAGGGTTACTTAACTCTAAATTCTTAGGTACCTTATACGATAACCTAACAAAAGAAAAGGGCCGCGTTTTCGCGCAAGTTAAACTTTCAAAGATCAAGCAATTACCCATTAGGCTAATAGACTTCTCCGACCCCGCTGACGTCGCGCGCCACGACAAGATGGTGGCGTTGGTGGAGGAGATGCTGGAGCTGCACAAGCGCCTCGCCGCCGCCAAATCCGACGCCGACAAGCAGCGCCTCCAGCGCGCCATCGCCGTTACGGATAAAAAAATCGACGCGCTGGTCTACGAATTGTACGGCCTGACGGCTGAGGAGATAAAAATCGTAGAGGGGGCGTCGGGGCCGTAGGGGCGCACAGCTGTGCGCCCCCACAACGCGCCGTCGCCGCCACCGACCGCAAGATAGATGCGCTGGTATACGAATTATACGGCCTGACGGCCGAGGAGATAAAGGTCGTGGAGGGTTCATCGGGGCCGTAGGGGCCGGTAGGGGCGCACAGCTGTGCGCCCCCACAACGCGCCGTCGCCGCCACCGACCGCA
>CAZLXP010000080.1:8704-8772 GCA_964563535.1 uncultured bacterium
AAATCGACGCCGTTTGTACGGGCGCAACGCGTTGCGCCCCTACCAACGGCCTGACGGCTGAGGAGATA
>CAZLXP010000080.1:8872-11605 GCA_964563535.1 uncultured bacterium
ATAAAGGTCGTAGAGGGTTCATCGGCGCCGTAGGGGGCGGTAGGGGCGCACAGCTGTGCGCCCCCACAACGCGCCGTCGCCGCGACGGACCGCAAAATCGACGCCGGTTGTACGGGCGCAACGCGTTGCGCCCCTACCAACGGCCTGACGGCTGAGGAGATAAAGGTCGTAGAGGGTTCATCGGCGCCGTAGGGGGCGGTAGGGGCGCACAGCTATGCGCCCCTACAACGCGCCGTCGCCGCCACCGACCGCAAGATCGACGCCGGTTGTACGGGCGCACAGCTGTGCGCCCCTACCAACGGCCTGACGGCTGAGGAGATAAAAATAGTGGAAGGTTCGGGGTCGTAGGGGCGTAAGGCCTTGCGCCCCCACCCAACCACCCCATTACCCGGGAGAGATACGATGTCCGACCCCGTACGATTATCCAAACCGTTCTACCTCGGCGCGTTGTTGGGCCTGCACGCCGGCGTCGCGGCCCTCGCGGAGGCGTTGTTCGGCCTCGTGCCCGGCGAAACCGTCGCTCCTCTTCTCTTTCCCGCCAGCATGGTCCTCCAGGCCGCGTTCCTGGCGGTCCTCTTTTTCTTTTGGTACCGCGCCTGGAAGGCCGTGTATTCGCCCGGCGTCGGGTTTACGCCCGCGGCCCGAATATTGAAATTATTAATACCTATTTATCATATATATTGGTGCTTCCCGGTGTTCTGCGGATGGGCTAAGCGATACAACGAATACTTGCGGGAACGGCGCCTCGCGTTGCCGCCGGTCAAAGGGCCCGTTTTTTTCATATTTAGTCTCTTATTCGCGGCCTCGATCGCATCCGTCTATATCAGATTCGTATTATTATTTTTAGGCTTCTCCGGCGGCATGGAGATGCCTATCGGCGCCACCTTATTCCACGAGGTTATCTATATCGTAATAATGGGCGGTATTACCTATTACGTGTGCGCGGCGGTTAACCGGTTGCCGTCCGTCGCCGCCGAGTCGGAAACGTCGGGCCTCCGACCGGCCGGTCGCCCCAACGAAACACGCGCCGTCGCCGCCACCAACCGCAAAATCGACGCCGGTTGTACGGGCGCAACGCGTTGCGCCCCTACCAACGGCCTGACGGCTGAGGAGATAAAAATCGTGGAGGGTTCATCGGGGCCGTAGGGGCCGTAGGGGCGACCGGCCGGTCGCCCCCACAACGCGCCGTCGCCGCCACCGATAAAAAGGTCGACGCGCTGGTCTACGAATTATGCGGCCTGCCGTAGGGGACGGCCTTCAGACCGGCCCGCCTTGAGGTTTAAACGATATGTCGGGTTTGGAGGCACGGCCTGAAAGTCGCGCCCTACGAAATCCCGCGCCGCCCATGAAATTAATCGCCGAGGTGATAGAGGTCCGTTTGGCGCCGGACGGTAGCCGCCCGATTAACTTCGTATGGCGCCTCAGGGAATATAAAATAGTGGAAGTGCTGGCGGCGACGTCGACCGTTGACTTCCGGCGGCCGTGGTGGCGGCGTAAACATCGGGACCTCTACCGCGTCGCGGTGGACACCGGCCAGGTTTTTGAGATATATTTCCACCGCGGCCCCGGCAAGAAATATTGGGTTTTGAGCCGCGAGGTCTGATTCAAGCCGCTCCGCCCGGCGGAGGAGATAAAATGGTGGAGGGGCCGCAGGGGCGCCCCAAAGTATTGCGCCCCCGAATTCCGACGATTTTGCTTGACATCCCTACCCCGCTATGTTATATATATAGTTGCCCGAAGAGGGCGCAACGATCTTTGACAACTGAAGGCGTGCGATTACCCAAGCTCCGCTAAAAGCCCTAAGCGGTCGTCGGGGTGGTATTTTCATTTCCGGCGGCCGAGACGAATCTTGCTAATTCCCCTCCCCTGCGGGGGAGGAGTAAAGTTGCCATGGAGAGTTTGATCCTGGCTCAGGACGAACGCTGGCGGCGCGCTTAAGCTTATGCAAGTCGTGCGATTAAAGCTCCCTTCGGGGAGTGTATAAAGCGGCGAACGGGTGAGTAACACGTGGGCAACCTGCCCGTCGGTATGGGATAACCCGCCGAAAGGCGGGCTAATACCGCATACGGTCCCCAGACGGCATCGGCTGGGGAAGAAAGTCGGCCTCTGCTTGCACGCTGGCGCCGACGGATGGGCCCGCGGGCTATTAGCTTGTTGGTGGGGTAACGGCCTACCAAGGCGATGATGGCTAGCCGGCCTGAGAGGGCGTTCGGCCACACAGGGACTGAGACAAGGCCCTGTCCCCTACGGGAGGCGCAGGCGGGAATTGTTCACAATGGGCGCAAGCCTGATGACGCGACGCCGCGTGAGGGATGAAGGCTTTCGGGTTGTAAACCTCTGCCGGGAGAGAAGAACGGCGGACGGCTAATACCCGCCCAAGCTGACGTTATCTCCCAAGGAAGCCTCGGCTAACTACGTGCCAGCAGCCGCGGTAACACGTAGGAGGCAAGCGTTGTCCGGAATTACTGGGCGTAAAGGGTGTGTAGGCGGGACGGTAAGTCGGGCGTGAAATCCTACGGCTCAACCGTGGAACTGCGCTCGATACTGCCGACCTCGAGTACGGGATAGGAGAGCGGAACTCACGGTGTAGCGGTAAAATGCGTAGATATCGTGAGGAACACCGGTGGCGTAGGCGGCTCTCTGGCCCGATACTGACGCTGAGACACGAAAGCCAGGGTAGCGAACGGGATTAGATACCCCGGTAGTCCTGGCCGTAAACGATGGGCACTAGGT
>CAZLXP010000081.1:0-11496 GCA_964563535.1 uncultured bacterium
ATATAATGCTCTCCGCGCTCACCGAGAAATTTGAACCCGTGCTGGTCAATAACGAGTCGCCGTATCGCAGTTATTGGGATATGCCGCGGGTCGAGGGGAAGAAGACTTACCAGGTGAGCCCGCGGGTGGGCGTCTCCTACCCCATCTCGGACCGCGATAAACTCCATTTCTCGTATGGCCACTTCTTCCAGGTGCCGCCGCTAATTTACCTGTACCGCAGCACCCAGGAGCAACTGGCCGGCGCCTACCCCATTATGGGTAACCCGGACCTCGATCCGCAAAAAACGGTGCAATACGAAATCGGCGTCGAGCACCTCTTCACCGACGACCTCAAGGCCAAGGTGTCCGCCTATTTCAAGGATATCAAGGACCTCATCGACACCGAGCGCATTAACTACGAGCAGGGTTGGAACTACACCAAGATCGTGAACGCCGATTTCGGTTCCGTGCGCGGCATGGAGGTCACCATCGATAAGCGGATGACGAGGCATTTCTCCGGCAACCTGGGATATACCTTCGCCGTGGCCAAAGGCCTCGCGTCCTCCTACTACCAGGGCTACAACTACGCGTACCGCGGCTGGGACGTGCCCAACCGCGAGAACTTGCTCGACTGGGACCAGACCCACAAGCTCGACATCACCTTCGACTATCAGACCGGCTTCGGCATCCACAACTTCCGCGCCAACACCACCGTCTCCTACGGCTCCGGCATGCCCTACTCCAAACCGCCTTCCGGAACGGGGCAGCCCGACATCAACTCCGAGCGTATGCCCTGGACGTTGGACTGGAACGTGAAGGGCGAATACGCGGTAACGTACTGGGGTCTGACCTATACCCTCTTCTGCGAAGTCATCAACCTCCTCAACCGCGACAACGTGTTTAACTTCGGCGAGGCCGAAGGCGACGGCGCGGGCGCCGACTGGTTGCCGTGGTATTACTTCTACGGCGACCCGAACGGCCCGTATGACGATATCGAATGCTATGGCGACCCCTTGCGGCTGCGCGTGGGGTTAGACATAGGGTTCCTCTAAAAGCGAACCGGGAGGGGGCCGCCTCGGCTGGCGGCCCCCCTTTCCGTATCTCTCGCGAGAAAGGAGAGAGGAGCGTTGAGGACAATAAGACGAATCGGGCCGATACCACGACTCGTTTTGGCGGGCGTGGTGGCGGTGGCTGCGGTGGGGCTTTTGACCGCGGCCGTGAAGAAAGGCGTACGCGCCGGGCCCGGCGAAATGGACAAGGCCGCGTTCGACTATCTGGACGTCAATAACTTCTGGATGAAAATCTGGAACCGCCAGATGATCGGCGACGCCAATAACGATACCAACGGCGAGTGGCCCGGCGGTTCCGGCGTCAGTTACGTCTATGCCGGCTACGTGTGGTTCGGTACCTTAATAGGCGGCAAGATCTACGTCAGCGGCGACTTCTTCATCGGCGGCGGCGGGGACCCGGAATGGAGCGAAACGGGTTTCGTCTCCGAGAATGAGCTGCTGATGAGCGACAAGGCCAATTGGGACCAAAGGCCAAAGGAGTACGTTAAAACCGTCGGCGACCTGGATTCTTACGCCAAATGCAACGACGCCCACGCGACCGAGAACGGCCCTATCCCGTGCGAGCTCGAGATGCACGACATCTGCTGGTCCGCCCCGGGCCACGACGACTGGATCGTCCTCGAGTGTTGGCTTACCAATAAAAACGCGAGTCGATTGACGGACTGCTATGTCTCGCTGGCGTACGACCTCGACATCGGCGGCTCGCTGGACTACATCGACGACCTCGTCGGCTACGAGGGCAACGACGTCTACGACGCCTACATCAACCCGACGAAGGTCGGTCAGGATTGGGTACTCGGGACCGACACCATCGCGGACGAGTACGACGCCGTTAACTTCAAGTCCACCTCCGACCCCTCTAAGCCGCTCGATAAAGGGCTCAACGGCTGGCCGCGCATGATGGCCTACATGTACGACGAGGGCGGCGAGGCCCGCGACACGCCGGGCTACTGCGGCCTCCGCGTTATGGGCTGGATGGACGACACGAAAAAGGTGGAAACCCTCATCGAGATCTCGAGCCAGCACTCCTGGGACATCATGAACGACCCCGACACCGACGCCTACAAATACGGCTACATGATTGACGTGGGGACGTACGAGGAGATAAACACCGCCTACGACTGGCGCGTCGACCCGGTCTTCGGGCCGTTCGAAATAAACCCCGACGCGGTAGTCCATTGGTGGACCGGCGTCATTATGGGCCCCGACCTCAACGGCCTGCGTAAAAATTCCGACGCGTTATACGCCGACTTCCTGGGGACGGACGGCTTGCCGGGGACGCCAGACGACTGGCAGGTAGTGTCGCCGCCGACGTCGCCCCGGCTGGTGGCGGTGCGCGGCGACAACCAGGTCACGCTGCGTTGGAACCCGAACTACAAACCCGGCAAAAATACCGAAACGGACAAGGACCCGCGTTCCAGCCTCCGGGACTTCGACGGCTACATCGTATGGCGGTCCAACATCGGCTTCGACTCCGGCTGGGAACCCATCCTGTGGGTGGATAAGCTAAGCCAGAAAGGCGCCTCTAACCCGGACGCCGACAAAAGGTACTTTGCCTGGGGTTGGCGGTTGAACCAGGGCGACCTTAAGGACCGAGAAAGGATCCCGAAGGGTCCGCCCAAGGGTAAACCGGAACTCGGTCAAAGCAGCACCGAGCCTGATTTAAGACATGCCCCGGCGGTAGCGTTGGAGTCGATAAAAGCGACGTTCCCGACGAATACGCGCCTGGGCGGGTCCGTACGCCTGCGTGAAGTCTCCGGGTACTACGAGCTGGTGGACGGCGTGGACGGCAGCGGCGTCGTCACCGGCGCCCTCGACAACGGCACGCGCTACTATTACGCGGTCGTGGCGTACGATTTCGGGAATCGCACGGTCGGTAAGGTAAGCTTGCCCACGTCGGGCGGAAGGAACGTCAACGCGCTGCAGGTTATCCCCTTGCCCCTGAAACGCGACGTAATGGACGACATTAGGGTCGTACCCAACCCGTATAAGGGCAGCGCGGACTGGGAAGAGTGGACCGGCTCCGGCGTGCGCCTGGGCAAGATTTACTTCATGAACCTGCCCGAAAAGTGCACCGTCCGGATCTACACCATCGCGGGCGACCTCGTCCGCACGATGGAACATAACGACGTCACTTTCGGCGCCTTAGGCTGGGACCTCACCGGCGAAGCAGGCGTGCAAGTGGCGAGCGGCATCTACGTCTATCACGTTGACGCGCCCGCTTACGGCGAAAAGATAGGAAAATTCGCCGTACTAGTCGGCCGCCAAAGCCAATAAGGGAGGTAAAGACCGATGCGTAAGATCCTAATAGCGTTTGCGGCTTTGGCGATGGTTTACGCGTCTTGCGCTTTCGCCGCCGGGAAAGAAGGTACGTCGGGCGCCAAGTTCCTCAACGTCGGGGTAGGCGCTCGCCCGGAGGCGATGGCCAGCGCGTACGACTCGATCGCGTCAGGGCCGGAAGCTATATTCTGGAACTCCGCCGGCCTGGTCAACGTCGAAAACCAGGGCGTTTCGGTAAGCGACAACGAGTGGATAGCCGATACCCGTATGGTCGCCGCCGCCTACGCCCGCAGGTTCGGCTTCGGCACGGTCGGCTTCATGGTCGAATCCTTGATGTATGGCACGATGGATGAGACCACCGTCGGGGAACCCAACGGCACCGGCAGGACCTTCAGCGCTATGGATACGGCCGCCGGCGTCGCTTTGGGACGGCGGCTGACCGACCGCTTCTCCGTGGGCGGGACCGTCAAATTCGTACGGCTGGCGTTCAGTGACGTGGAGGGCGTCGACCCGGCGATGGGCGTCGCTTTCGACGTCGGGACCCAGTATATGACCGGCTTCCGCACCCTCCGGATGGCGATCGCGCTGCAAAACCTCGGCCCGGAAATGCAATACGGCGGTACCTACGGCGAGCTGCAGCGCACCCGCCTGGGGCGCCAGCCGGAAGAATTCGAATCCTTCAGCTTGCCTGTCGTCGTCCGCCTGGGCGTGGCCTACGACCCGGTGGAGAACATGACGCTGTCCGTTAACGCCGCGCACCCCAACGACGCCGACGAGACGCTCGACTTCGGCGGCGAGTGGTGGCCGCTTAAGATGGTGGCCATCCGCGGCGGGTACAAAGTCAACTACGACGAGGCGGCGTATACGGGCGGCGTGGGGTTCAAATTCACCGGTTTCCGTCCCGACCTTTCGTATACCGGCATGGGCCGGTTGGGGTACGCCCTCAAGGCCACCCTCAACTACGACTTCTAAAAGCCGCTAAGCGCAAGTAAAAACCCCGGGCCCTTGTGGCCCGGGGTTATTTTTTGGGCGAGAAGTGCCGTCGAGGCCGGCACTTACGGCTTGCGGAGGCCGCCGCGTTATTTTATAATTATCTTCGATTTATGGGCGGCCACGTGTCGAAAAAGACTTGGCGTTGGGTCGCGGCCTTAACGCCTGTACTAGCCGCGGCGCAGCCGGCGGCGGCGGACGACGGTTTCTATTTCGATTACGCGTTCTTCTACCCCGCGACGGGCGATAGCGTCGTCGTCGAATTTTACGTGGCGGTCCCGCTCGAGGTGTTGACGGCGGCCGAGTCGGGGGAAGGCGCGACGTATAACTTTAACGTGGGTGTCCAAGTAACCCGGCCTTCCGATGGCTCGGTGGTTGCCAACCGGTTCACCACCAAAAAGGCGCGCATCGCCGAGGCCAGCGAAATAGTAGCGCCGCTGTCCGTGAGCCAGATAGATGTCGCCGTCCCGCCGGGGCAGTACCGTTTTACGGTGGGGGTGGGCGACCTCGCCGGCGGCGGGTCGCGCGTGAGCGCGCTGGAACTGACGGTCCCGGCGGCTGCCGACGGCCCCTTCGTCTCCGGCATCGAGCTGGCCAGTTCCATAGCGCCCGTCGACCCGGATGTGGCGGGCGAATTCGCCAAGGGCGGCTTGAGCGTCGTTCCCAACCCCACAAAACTTGTAAGCGATAGCAACGGGTCGTTACCAATATATTACGAACTGTACGGCCTGCCGGTGCGGGAAGGCGAGAAAGGGAATTTCGTGATCCGGTACGACGTTTCCCAGCTCAACGGCCGCCGTTTCGTTAGGGTGGAGCGGGCGCTGGAGGCCGCCTCGCCTGATGTGGTGCGTGCCGAGACGTTGGATTTGAAGGGCGTCCCGCCCGGAAGTTACGAGTTGTCGGTGCTGCTCGAAACCCGCGACGGTACCGAGATATTGCGGACCACGAAAAAATTTATGGTTCTCCACCAGTATTCGCGCGACGAGCTGGCCGAGATCAAGGGTAAATTTATACCGTACTCCCAGGAAGAGGAAAGGCAGGTCCGCCGGGAACTCTCGTTGGTCGCGAGCGACGCGGAACTGGCGGCGTTCGACGCCCTCCCGGCGGAGGAGAAACCCATATTCGTCGATAATTTCTGGGCCCGGCGCGACCCGGATAAGAATACCCAGACTAACGAGTTCAAGAACGCTTTTTACCAGCGGTATTATCACGTTCAGGAGCGTTATACTACGCCTTTCCGGGAGGGTGTGGACACCGACATGGGCCGGGTTTACTTGAAGTACGGCGAGCCGGATGAAATCCTGAGGTCGCCTATGGGCATGCGGTCCGAGGTAAATATCGATACGTCGACGTGGCAATCGAAACCTTTCGAGGCGTGGGAGTATTTTAGCACCGGCGGCGTCGACAACCAATATATACTGTTTGTTTTCGTAGATGACGACGGCGACGGCGACTTCGAGCTCGACGCCTCGACCGTCCCCGGTTACGGCCGGCTCATGCGGTCGGATTAACAGCTTGCGGTGGCTGACGAGGCGTGGCACCAAACCGGAGGTAATGCGCGATGGAAATGTTAAGGCGTAACCTGGCAACGATATCGACGCTGGCGGCGTTGGCCTTCTTGACGGCGGCGTGCGGTAAGGTGGCCTATAAAACCCCGGACGAATTTTTGAGCGACGGCGAGTTGCTGGCCGCTTCGATGGCGGCGGCCGCCGACCAGCTGGGCGAAAATCGCGCCCTCGCCCCTGAAAATGGGCCGTTCGTCCTCGAGAGCCTGGGGGGGGAAGACGAGTCCGCTTGGTTATACAGCCGTTTTGAGGACGAGGTGGCGGCCGAGCTCTCGGGCCGCGGGCTGGAAGTATTGCCGGAGGCGGGCGGCGAGGCGACGGTTATAAAGTACCGCCTCATCGAGTCGCGCATCGTGAACGCCAAAGCGGAAGGCGGCAGGGTGAAGAGGATAGGGCGAACTATAGCCCACATTCGCATCTACGGCGCCGGGGGCGAGCTCTTTTGGGCCGGCGAGTACGCGGGCGAATTCGATAACGTCGTCCCCAAGAACGTATTAAGTGAGCTCAAGGACGAGCGCATAGAACAAATAGGCCCCCAGCGGCCGGAGGCCGGCCAGAATCCGTTCGTGGAACCGCTGCTCGTCACCGGAATCACCGGGGCTTTGATTTACTTGTTCGCCATCTCCGCCTCCGCCGAGTAATGGTCTATGAATCGCCGTCTGGCCATATTTAGTACGGTGGCCGTAGCGTTGGCCCTCGCCGCCTGCGGGCGCCCTAAAGTAGCCCCGGAGCTGAGCGTGGAACAACTGCGCGAAGCCGGCCTTGCCAAGCTCGAGGCGCGGGACGAACCGGCGGCGCGCGAATTTTTTGAAAATATGATAGCCCGCTCGAGCGCGGCCGCGGCCGAAGGGTTATACTACATCGCCCTTTCCTATTACAAGCAGGCGCTATACGAGGAAGCGTTCGTACGTTTCGAGCAGATCATCGACCGCTACCCGGCGAGCGAGTGGTGCGACGACGCTCAATACATGAAGGCCGAGGCGCGGCTGGCTTCGGCGTTGCCCTTGGACAAGGACCAAACCGCAGTCGACGAAGCCCTGGACGAATTTACGACCCTCCTCGAAGATTATGAGAACTCGCCCCTCGTGCCGAAGGCTCAAGAAGGAATTGCCCGGGCGCGCCGCCTTAAGGCCTCGAAGCTGCTCGCTATTGGGAAGTTTTATAAGAAGGCGGGCGAACGCCGCGCCGCGGTGGTATATTTCGAGAACCTGGCCGCCGATTACCCGGAATACGAGCATTTGGACGAGGCCGCTTTCCTCACGGCCGAATGTTACGGTGGCCTGGGGGATACCGAGGCGGCCGCGCGGAACTATCGCCACTTGTTGACCCGCTTTCCGGAAAGCCGGTTCGCCGCCGCCGCGGCCTCCCGACTAACCGCGCTGGGAGGTTAACGAAGACGCGGTCGCCGATCTCGTGGAGGATAGTTTAGCCAGACTCGACCGTAATAAAGCGGTCGTCATCTTCGGCGGGACCTTCGACCCGCCTCACGTCGGTCACCTCATCGTGGCCGACGACGTTTATTATCGTCTGAGGCCGGCGGCGGTGTTATTCGTCCCCGCGGCGACGCCTCCCCACAAACAGGGCGAACCTCGTACCCCGGCCGAGGTCCGGCTGCATATGGTGCGGTTGGCCGTGGCCGGCGACCGGCGCTTCGTGCCCTCGTCGTTGGAGGTCGACCGCGGCGGCGTCTCTTACACCGTAGATACCGTCGCCGCTTTACGGGCCGCCGGTTTTCCCAGCGTCGTCGTCGCGGTCGGCGCCGACAACCTCGTCGAAGTACCCACCTGGAAGGACTGGCGGCGGTTGCTGGACGAGGTGCGTCTTGTGGCGTTAACGCGCCCGGGGTACGACCTCGCCGACGCGCCCGCTGAGCTTGCCGGTCGATTCGAACCGCTCCGAGTCACGCCCATCCCGATTTCTTCGACGCTGGTCCGCGCCCGCGCCCGCGCCGGCGAACCTTTCCGTTACCTCGTGCCGCCGGCCGTTTTTGATTTCATGCTGGCGTCTCAGCTTTACCGATGAAGGCCGCGTACGGTTTCGACGAGCTCGTGGCGGCGCTAAGCGGGGCCGAGGATTTAATTTCGGCCCTGCGCCTTATTATGCCTCCGGCCAGGTGGCGCCATAGCGAAGCCGCTTCCCGCCTCGCGGCCTCGCTCGCCGCCGAATACGGCCACCCGGAGGCGGCGGAGGTACGGCGGGCCGCCCTTCTCCACGACGTCGGCCGAACGTTGAGAGCGTCCGCGTGGGCGAGTATCGCCGACTGGCACGGTTGGCCGCCGGACGACGACGAATGGGCCGGGGGCGCCGGTTTACTCCACGGCCCCGCGGGAGCGGCGGCGGGGACGGCGTTGGGTTTAACGGCGGAAGGGGCGGCCGCGGTCCGCTACCACGTCACGGGCCGCCCGGGCCTTACGCTCGCGGATATGATCGTCATGGCCGCGGACGCCGCGGAGGAGACGCGTCGGTACCGATGGGCGCCGACCGCGCGCCGCGCGTTGGCGGACTCGCTTGAGCTCGCGGTAGCCTTTTGGGTGACCCTTAAGGCCGAGATGGTTCGCGCCGCCGGCCTTGCCCTCCATCCCCGCTCGAGACAGACGCTGGCTTACCTCGGCGCCGACGTCGTCGCGGCGGCCCGGCGGCTTGCGGTTCCCTTTCTATAAGTTGGTAAATTATTTCGGGAGCCGGGGCACCCGGCGAAGGACGGCCGCGACGTCGCGGCGGCGAACGGCGCCCGTCGCCAATGCCGCGCCGGCGTAGACGACTGCGAGTATCGGCAGCTCGGCGTATAACGGTAGCGACCGCGTAAAGTACATCGCCAACGCCATAACCGCCGTGGCCAGTACGATCGGCCCGAGGTTGCGGATTAATTCCAGCGGGCCGACCCAAACGCGGAACATTATTTGGCGGGCTACGCTCTGGGAGGACTCCGTAACGAGGAAAGCTACCGCGGCACCCACCGGGCCCCACAGCGGGATCAGTATAAGGTTAACGGCGACGTTGACCGCGGCGCCGCCGCCCGCCACGACGGTGTTGGCGCGCTCCCGCCGCACGGCGTTGAGCGCTACCGCCGCCGGGTAGGAGGCGAAGACAAAGGGCAGCGTCAACGCCAGAACGGCGAGGAGCTGCGAGGCCCCGCCATAGCCGGCGCCGTAGGCTAAGTCGACGACGGCCCCGGCGCGTAAGAATAAGTATAGCGCCGCCGGGAAGGAGATTAACGCCAGATAGCGAATCGACCCCGCCGCCGGGCCGCGAGGGCCGGTGCCGTCGGCGGCGAGCCGCGACAGGTACGGGTAGAGGGCTTGCGTCAACGCCGAGGGGATGAAACCCAGGAAGGTGACGAGCTTGGCCGCGGCGGCGTACACGCCGGTCGCGGCGTCGCCGGCGAAGAAGGACAACAGCGAGTAGTGGAGTTGCATGTAGACCGTAATGAAGATGCCGTTTAGGCCGAAGGGGAGGCTCCGCCACAAGATGGAAGGGAAAACTCGGGCCGGCGGCCGCACGAAGCGGATGCCCAGGCGCCGCCGCGCCCAATAGAAAGCGAACGCCGCCACCAGCGCTTCCACGGCCAGGAACCCCCACAATATACCGCGCGCGCCGAAACCCGCGACCGCGGCGCCGATGCCCACCACGGCGTTCAACGTCACCCGCATGACGCCCAGTATTAACACGTACGACATCCGCTCGTACGCGTAGAAGAACGCTACGACTACCGTCTCCACCCCGGCGACGAGGCTCGTTGTCAACGCCGCCGCGAGCACGAGCTCCTGTACCGCGGTGGGTTTGCCGCTTACCCCTATGGTTACGGCCGTCGCGGCCGTGACCACGACGCCCATGACGAGTTTGACCGCCACGGCGACGGTAAAGTATAGGGGCCCTTCTTCTTTATTGACCGCGACCTGGCGAATGATGAGGTCGTTAAGGCCCAGGTCGGCCGCGACGGAGAAGAGGGTAGCGTACGAAAGCGCGAAGGCGTACCGGCCCAACTCCTCGGTGCCGAGGAGGCGGGCGATGACGAAGAATATCGCCATGTTGAGGAGAACGCGGTATACGTTCGTAGCCAGCAGGTATACCGCGTTCGCTGCTACCCGGCTCCCGCCGGCGCCGTTTTCCTCTATTGCATCCATCGTTCGGTATTATAAAAGCGCCACCCGTTAGGGTGGCACGTACGGCTCGAGCGCCGGCTTAGCCTTTCGCCGTGATCGTTTGGTCGGCGACGACGATGGCGGGCGTCAGGTAATGCCCCTGGGAACGGCGCCTATCGCTGGAGATCGCCCGCAGCCGCGGCCCTAACATCTCGAATACGTTGCCGGCGAAGATGCAATCCTTGACCCGGCCTACGACCTCGCCGTTTTCAATTTTGAGCGCGTACGCGGCCGCGGCGCTCAGTTCGCCGCCCCGCGTATTGCCCATGGAGCCCCCGGCGGTATGCAGCACCAGGATGCCTTTTTTAGTGTCCGCCACGAGTTGGGCCGCGGATTTCTCGCCCGGTTCCACTATGACGTTTGAGACGCCCGGGCCGGGCGGTTGCGTCACCGTCCGCCGGGCGTGGCCGCTCGAGCTCGAGCCCAACCGCGACGCCGTCGCGAGGTCCGTTAGGTACGACGCGAGGACGCCCCGTTCGATGAGGGCGGTGCGGCGCGAGGGCGTACCCTCGCCGTCGAAAGCGCCCGCCATCAGGCCGAAGCCGTCCGTGGCGTCGTCGATTACCGTAAGGCGCGGGTCCGCGACCTCCTCGCCCAGGCGCCCGGCGAGCGCCGACGAGTGGTCGACGATATAGGCGCCGTTCACGCAGGTGACTACCGGGTAAAGTAGCGTAGGTACCTCCGCGGCGCCGAACATCAGGTCCATTTTACCCGTTCGGATGTCGACTATCCGGTCCGCCCATCGCAAGCCGTCCAGCAGCCGCCGCACCACGGCCATTTCGTCGAAGTCGCGCGCCGGCGAGGCGTCGTAGTCGTAATGGTAAAATAAGTCCTCTTCCGCGGTGCGTTGGACCACGACGGCGAAGTCGTAGGAGGTCCGCTCGACGGCGCGGTCGAGGCCGGCGGTGTTCGCGAGTCGGGTCCGGCCTACGGTCCGGTCGATTTCGACGGTTACGACGTAGCGCTCGTCGGCGGCCGTCAACATCTCCACCGCTTGTTCGCCCAAAACCACCATGGCCTCGGGCGTAATTTTCGCCGCGGCGGCGTCGTAGGTCTTGACGTCGGCGTAGGCGGCGGTACCGTCCGGGAGTTCGTATTCGGCGGCCCGGCCGTATTTGGCGGAAGCGAGCGCGGCTTCCAGGACGTCGTCGATTTTATCCGGGTCGGTGGTGCTGGCGTACCCGACGCGGCCCCCCACGAAGGCGCGCAACCCCACGCCCCGGCCGTTGACTACCGCCGCCTGGTGAAGCTCGCCCGCCTTGAAGCTGACGCGAGTCGTTTCGTATTCGGCGTAAATTACTTCCGCCTTATCGGTTTTTCGACCGGCGCGTTCCAACAGTCCTTCGACGACCACCCCTATCTTCCTCCTATTTGGACGTTTTTGATCAGCGTATGCGGGCCGCCGCTGGTTACGGGGAGCGGCGACTGGCCTCCTTTGCCGCAGCCGCCCATACCTTCTTCGGGCAGGGT
>CAZLXP010000082.1:0-11420 GCA_964563535.1 uncultured bacterium
GTCATAAGCTCGCGGGCGTGGTGGTCGCCAACGATGAAGAGCCTGGGTTCCTGCTCTTCCTGCGTCGGGTTGTCGGAGATCTTCAAACACCACATGTCGCGGCTCTCCCACGTGTCGCCTACGTCGTAGAGCTTACAGAGGGCGGGGTACTTGGTCTCTCGCGCCTTTAGCTCGTCCACCATCTCCTGGTACGTGTGGTAAAGCCCGAGGTCGGGCGGCAATAACGCTATGCCGGCGCCGGCATCCTCGGCCAATACTTCAATCCGGTATCCCAACTCCTGCAGGTCGTTAAGCTCTCGAGCCGACGCGATAACGTCGACGTACCCCGCGCCGCCCGAACAGACGTCCATCCCCGGGACCAGAATGTCCCGCTCCATCGCGGCCGTAGAATCGTAATATACCCTGGCCCACATCGGCGGTTGCACCGCGTACGCCACGGCCGCCGCCGCTAGAACCGCCAGGACCGTCATCGTTAGCTTCATACGTCACCTTCTTGTCGCACGCCGGCATCCCGACGCGGATTAAATTTTCGGATAAACCTGATTAATTATAACATATATACGCTAAAACGCCAACACGCTACTTTTACGTGGCAATCGTTTCTACCGCTAGAACTTATTACCGGCCCTACCGGGCCGGGTCGACGGCCGCGGCCAGCGGGAGCGTCAAGCCCTCGTATTTATACAAAAGCTCGCCCGCCGTCGTATAGCGCCGGACGACGTCGCTGGAGGCCACGAAAACGTAGCCTCCCTCTTCGTCCAGCTCTACGTCCGTCGGATACGGCATGCCGGTCAACTTCAGCTTCGCGGCGCCGTCCACCGTGTGGCGGCCGACCAGGCGCCGGGAAAACGCGGCCAAAAGCCCCCTATCGTAATCGACGACGAAGACGGCGTCCGCGGCGCCGGAGACGGCGGCGGCATACGGGTAACTAAAACCGGTTACTTCCGTCACGCGCGCGGCCGCGGCGTCAACCTTTATGACGGCTTGGCCGCCTTTATCCAGAACCCATACGCCGCCGCCCGGGTCGGCCGCGACGGCCCACGGCACGTCGAAGCCGCCGCAGGCGACCAACGTTACCGCGCCGACCGCGACGGTCCCGGAGGCGTCGCCCCGCAACTTCACGACGCGCCGTTGTAATTCGTCCGCCACCCAGCAATCGCCCGTCCCCGGCACCAAAGATAGTGCCCGCGGCGAGCCGAAGCCGGTGACGGTGGCCAAAACTTTACCGCCCTCGGCCAGCTTTAAAACGCGGCCGTGCGAACGGTCCGCGACCCAACACGCCCCCGAGGCCTGGTCCACCGCTATCGACGTACCGCGCCGGATAAGGGGTTCCTTGCCCCCGGGCGCCGGCGTCTCGAAAACCAATTTCCCGCCGGCGTCGAATTTCCGGAGCTTATTGACGTAATAATCGAGCACCCAGGCCGAGCCGTCGCGCCGGTCCACGTCGACGCAATTCGGCTTCATAAAGAAAGGAAATTGGCCTACGGTGAGGAGCCTTTGGCCGCCGTAATCATAGACGTAAACCTCGTTGTTCGGCTGGTCGATAACCCAAAACCTGCCGCCCGAAAGCGGCGGCGTCGGTTCTTCCTCGTCGCCGCAATTCGCCGCCAACCCTATTACAAAAATCGCGGCTAGCAACGTTACTCTCTCGCGCCACATAACGGACCCTGCCTTTCGCCGCCCCAAAAATAAATCAAACCCGAACCGATGTCAATCTAATTCCCGCGCGACCGGCGCTATGGCGTTGCCGGCGGCGGCTTCGTCCGCGCCTGGTGCGACGCCAGGACCGCTTCAACGGCGAGCAACAAAAGGGCCGCGGCCGCGAACGGCGCTCGAAGCGGCACGCTCGCGCGGCCGGGGCGTTGCGGCGGGTGGCGCGTCACGACGGCGTTCGGGAACAACCGGTATAGCTCGTCGTAGCCGATAACCCCCGGGTCCGATTCGGCCGTCGCGAACGTACGACGCGCCGCGAAGTCGGGATTCGCCCGCGCCAACGCCCTTAACTTCAAATCCAACGCGAAGCCGACGAACGCCGCCGAGGTAAAAAAATTCGCGTATTGCGGACCGGGGGGCGCACAGATCAGGAACACTTCCCCCTCCGCCATCCGGCGGGTCGCAATAAAGGGCGAACCGGCTCCCGCGAACGCCGCCGTCCACGGCGCCGACGTTTCCAACTCCATAAAACCGGCCGTATCGAAACCGCCGGCCGACGCGGCGTTGGGAATCGCCGCCGCGTCCGCGACGACCCGCGCCGGCCCGGCGGCGTAAGGTTTCAGCGTCGCATCACGGTCGAATCGGCCGCCCCGCTCGTCATCGGGCGCTACGACGACGACGAAACCGCCCTCCGCTAACGAACGGCCGCGGGAAGACTCGCGCCAGGCCGATAAAGGTAAAACGTATATACCCGGCGGCGATTTCAAACCCCCGGGCGCCGGCTCGGCACCCACGGACGCCAACGCCGCTTCCCATAAACGGGCCCCGGGCGTCGCCGGCGCGACGGCGTATGCCACGCCCGCTTTTTCCGGAACGAAAACGCTTAGCCGGTCGTCGAAAGGGTAGCCGCCGCGGCACCGAAACTCGTAACGGCCGCCGGCCGACAAAGGAATACGCGCCGCGGCCCGGGCCGCAGCCGGGACGTCGCCCACGACCCTGCCATCCGCGCCTTCAAGCGAAACGGGCCGAGGTTTACCATATTGGCGTACGTCCACGTTCAGGTTAAAAAAACCGGCCGCCGCGGGAGTTAAATTGAAACCCGCGAGCTCGACGTTCCACGCGGGCGTAGCTTCCGACCGCACGTCGTAAAAGGTGACGCGGGCATCCGCCGGCAAATACGAAGCGCCCGGGCCCAGGTTCTCAAAGGCTACACGTTGCATATCGGTAAAAACGGCGATTTCGCGCGCGCGGCCGCGGGCACGCGGGTCGCGCCACAATTCGCGCGCCATAGCCAGCGCGTCGGAAACGCCGCCTCCCGCCGCCGCGGGAACGGCTGCCGCCGCGGCGCTATCCCTAAGACCACCCCACTCGGCCGGGGCGGCCGAACCGGTCCAAATGACCGCGGCCAGGTCGTCGCCGCTCTCGGCATTGCCCAACCCCCGGACGTAACGGGCCGCCCGGGCGAGACGCGTCTCCCCTTCCTCCGCGTACGTCATAGAGGGCGAATTGTCCAGGACGACGACCAACGCCCGAGGCGGCGAGCCGCCGCGGGGCGTGAAGCGGGGCCCGGCCAAAGTAAAAACGAGCAAGGCCGCGACGGCGACGCGGATTATTAGTAATAGTAACTCTTGCCACCTCGGCCGCCGGCGCGCGCGCCGCTCTTCAATGGTTTTTAATAGTTGTATCGACGGGAATTGAAAACGTAAGCGGACGCGCCGTTTGACGAGATGCAATAGAATCGGCAGCGCCGCCAGGGGTAGAAGCAAGAGATAAAGGGAATGGGCGAACGATATCATTAGCGGGGTCGGACCCTTACATCAACGCCCGGCGCTTACCGAGATAGGAGACGAGTACCGCGGCGGGCGGCTGGTCCGTAATCACGGGCACGTATTCTATGTCATGGGCGCCCAATTCCAAGCGGTAATCGCGTTTCAGTTTCGTCAGGGCGTCGACGTAGCTGTCTCTGAAGCGCGCGCTGTCGAGGTCTATCCGTTCCGACGACTCCATATCTACGAACGAAGCCGCGTCCCGGAACGGGAACCTCTCTTCCGCGGCGTCGAGGACGTGGAATAAAATTATCTCGTGTTTCCCGCCGCGCAACGCCCGCAGACCATCAAGTACGCGCCCGCGTAAGTCCCACAGGTCCGTGAAAATCGCGAAGAGGCCCCGCCGGGGCGCGCGTTCGGCGAGGGTCGCGAGGGCCGCGTATAGGTCCGTTGTGCCCGAGGTCTCGGTTTTCTCTAAAACGTCCAATATGGCGCGAAAGTGTTGCCGGCTCGAGCGAGGCGGCACCACCTCTCGCACACCGGCGGAAAAAGTCGCCAACCCGACGGCGTCGTGTTGGCCGAGGGCGAGGTACGCCAACGCCGCGGCCAACGTCGCCGCGTAATCGAATTTAGTGAAAGGCGCGTCGGCCGGATATCCCATGCTCGCCGAGGAATCTACGCACAGGTAGAAACGGAGGTTCGTCTCCTCCTCGAATTCCTTCACGTAATAGCGGTCGCTGCGGGCAAAAGCGCGCCAATCGACGAGGCGGAGGTCGTCGCCGGGCTGATAACGGCGATATTCCGAGAATTCGACCGAGAAACCTTTGAAGGGACTGCGGTGGAGGCCGGCGAAAAAGCCTTCGACCACTAAGCGCGCGCGCAGGCCCAACCCCTGGACCGCGGCGAGCGTAAGAACGTCTACGAATTTGGGTAAAGCCATCTCAAAAAACCAAACGCCGCGCCCGAGCTAAACCTCGGCCCGTAACGCCCGCTGGTACCACGCCCCCCACGCGATGGAGCCGTATCCGACGAATTGGGCGGTTAAAGCCAACGCGACGTAAAAAACCGCCTCGCCCGCGAACGCCCGGGCTAAGCCGGCGCCGACGTCCGACAACGCCAGAAACGAAACGCCGACGGCTACCCCCGCCCAAGGCCGGCCGGCGACGCCCCGCCCGTACGTGGTCGATACGTATACGGCAAGGGCCAGCATACCTAAATCCGCCACCGGGAACGCCAGCACCAACGCCTTTACTATCCAGGGCATCGCGGCCTGGCTAAGCACCAGCTGCACGGCCTGGTAAAAAACGAAGACGAACGCCGCGCTTACGAGCAACATTAATATCGACTTCGACCGCGGGAATACGAACCGGGGCAACGACCTCGCCTTCACGGCCAGGGCGGCGACTATTACTACGTACGCGGCAAGCATCGCGAAATTTAATAACCACAACCGGGGGACCATTCGGTCTTTAACCACCAGGGAATACGTAACGACGGTTTCCGCGCCCGCGAGTAGAACCAGGCCAAGGGCGAGAATATTCCACGGCAACCTCGCCGCCCTGGCCGTCGCCGCGGCGGTCGAAAATAGACTCGCGAACGCGAGCCATGCAGCTGCGACGTTCAGCAACCGGTTAACCTCGGCCGCCCCCACGTCCGACCTCAGCTCGGCGATATACAGAGCGACCAGGAACAACAACGCCGCCGCTCCCGCGCCGCCGTAGACGAAAGCCTTCTTACCGCTCCTCACGTACGTCACCGCCCGCCCCGCGGCCTATAACCTCCAAGCCGTAGCCGCCGATTATGCTCGCGGTAGCGGGTTCCACCGAAGACAGCGTTTTTTCCCACAGCCGTCCCGCTATTTCGCCGCCGACGGGCCCCGACATTTCCTTAATCGTAAACGCGAGTAGCGAACGCCACAAGCCGGCCGCCGGTTCCGCGGCCGCCGTCGCCTCGACGGCGAGGCCCCGGGCGTCGTAAGTTACCGGTAAACCCAGTTGCGTTGCGTATCCCAGCATCCGGCTTATAAGTTTCTTAGTGAGTACCTTCCCGGCTAAGATTTCGTAATTCCGCAAAAGGGCGTTCAATAATTCCTGGACGGCCGCGCGCACGTATCGGCCTCTTTGACTCTCGAAGGTTACGAAACCGCCCTTGTAAAGTCGTTCGAGGACCTCGGCCGTCGCCAACAAACCCAAGGCCGAGCGCCGAGCCAACGAAATTAGCGGTAGACCCGACTTCTCCTGTCGCAACGCCGCCATTATCGCCGTCGCCTCGCGCCCCAAGTCGACGCCGGTCGGTTCCGTCTCGGCCGCCACAACCAACGTCGTCGTCCCGAACGCGAATTTGGCAAACGAGCGCCACTGCCGTTCGTATTCCTCGCCCCTCTCAATAAAGCGCGCCGTCGGGAGGTCGACGTTACGCGCCGGCGCCGCGGCGCCGAGGTCGAATTCGAACTCGCCGTCGCTCCAGAGGAAAATATCGTACGGGCCGTCGGCGGACAAAATCCCGTCCACCGCCAAGTTCAGTAATTCCCCGTTTACGAAATAAAGTTCCGCTTCGCTGTCGGCGGTGGACAATTTAAGCCGGCCCGACTGGCGGCCGTCGTAAAACATCTTGACTAAGCCGACCAAAGAAATCTCGCTAAGGCGCCCTTTCATATTGTATCCAGAATGAATCGCTTAAATGGGCACGGTCATAACCCCAACTCGTCGCGCACGTTTTGCATACCCTCCAGACACAACGCCACGAACTCCTCGAGCGTCAAGCCCAAGGCCGTACACGCCGCTATTTGGCTCCGGTCGGCGCCCGCGGCGAACCTCTTTTCCCGGAATCGCCGCATTAGGAAGTCAACGTCACAGGCCGCCAGAGACTTCTCCGGGTGCATCAACGCCGCGGCCACTACGAAACCCGTAGCCGGGTCCGCGGCCCAAAGGGCTTTTTCGAGGGCGGTTTCGGCCGCTTTATGTTTGTTATGGGCCAGGATGGCGTCGGCAACGCCGGGAGGCAAATCGACGTCGCCCAGCATCTCGACCGTGGTGGGGCCGTGGCGTTCGGGTTCGTCTTTAGTGAGGTCGTAATCGAGGTCGTGCAATAAACCCGCGAGCCCCCAAACCTCTTCGTCCTCGCCCAGCCGCCGGGCGACGGCGCGCATCGCGGCCTCCACCGCGATCATGTGCTTTACGATGTTGCGGTTACGTACTTTCTCGCGAACTAAGTTGAGGGCGTCGTCTCGATCCATAACCACCGACTCCCGGGAAAACGGCGAACGCGGGCCGGTTAAACGAAACCTTCTTCCGCCGGGCCGGCGGCCTAAGCCGGCCCTCAGGGGTTTTAACACGCCGCGGCCCATACGGCACCGAACGCCGCGCATCGAACCCTTTCCATGATTACGTTATTATATTTATTATATAAAGTATAACCTCGCCGCGCCGAAGAGTCGAGGCAAATTTCGCCCCGGGCCGCGAAGCCAACAAAACGTTGACAACTCCGCGGGTCTATATTAACCTTCGGCCAAAGCGCGAACAGCTTCGCGAATCCGACTAAGGAGGGTCTCAAGATGAATAAAACGGTTTTAGTTGCCGCGGTTGTATTAACGTCCGTCGTCGCCGGACAAGGCACGTCATACCTGGGGAGCATCGTCGGCTCATTTAACGCCACCGTCCAGGTCGGCTCGTCGCGGTACTACCCCTTGGGCTTAGCGTACGACGGCGCCGACCTCTGGACCGGCCATTCCCTATATGCCGCGGAGTGGACCCTGACCGGCAGTCGAAAAAACATGCATTATATTAACGCCGGCGTAAACTACGACGCGGCGTACGACCGGGGCGCCGACCGCCTTTACGTCATTAACAAGGTGTCAAGCGTGTATGGGATATTGGGCATAAATCCTACGTCGGGCTCTATCGTAAACTCCTTCGTCGTCCCGGCGCCGTTCACGGTGCCGCAGGGTCTAACGTTCGGCGGCGGCTACCTCTACATCGCCGATATGAACCAAAGTCGCATCCTCAAAACGACGACCGCGGGGTCCGTGGCCGCCAGCATAAACCCGGGGGTCTTCGGCATTAAAGGGCTCGCCTGGGACGGCGATTCCACCGGCGGCCCGTTCCTCTTCGCGTGCGAGGCGAACGCTAAACACACCCTCCACCAAATAAACCCGTCGACCGGGTCCGTTATCAGGTCGTTCGACGGCCCCCCGTTCACCGGCAACATTATCGGCCTCGCCTGGGACGGCACGTACCTGTGGGCGTCCCAAAACTACATGGGCCAGGATATGTACGCCTTCCAATTCATCGCGTACGACCCCAACGTCGGCGTCTCCCCCGCCAGCGTCGGAAGGGTCAAAGCGTTATTCAGGTAATCGAGCCGAAATGAAACGCAACGCCGGCCTAAAGGCCGGCGTTTTCTTTAACCATCGTAGGCATTTTAACCGGGAGACGAAATCAGCGGCAAGGATTCACGGCTTATAGGCCGTGTCCCAAGGCGGTTGCGGAAATAGAACGGGCGAGAAGAAAAAGACGTACGCGGCCAGCGCGGCGTTAACGTCCCCGTCGAAACGGCCCGCTTCGTAAAAGCCGATGGTTTTAAAATCGGCGTCTTGTATGACCCCTTCCCGAACGTACCCGACGGTCCTAAACGACGAATCCTCCAAGCGGCCGCCGGCCCGGAAATACCCGATGGCCCAGTACTTCTTATCCTCGATGCGGCCGTCGTCTCCCACGTAACCCAACGCCCGGAACCCCGTATCTTCGACGCGTCCCTCCGGCCGGATATAGCCGAGCGTTCGGAAAGACGCGTCCTCCACCCGGCCGTCGGCTCTTATATACGCTACGACCGCGGCGTTCGGGCTTTGCACCTTGATATCGGCCGCGGCGGTCCCCACTAAAGCGAAAACCGCAGCCCACGAGCCCACGCGAACGACGTCGAATCCCACTAACGACCTCCGGACCTGAGACAAAACGCCTGCGAGATACGATTATAAATCACGACGGGGGCAAAAGGCGCCCCCAGGCGTAGCTTAATAATAGAACGTCTGCCGCGCTTTCTCGTCCCCATTTACGAAGAGCACTACTTCGACTTCGACGACGGAACCTTCGGGCGGTACGACGAGAATGGTGGCGGGAGTATCCTCGCCCGTCAATTTAACTTTCATCGGTTCCGACGTTGCCCGGGCGAGCGACTCAGCGCCCGTCTTATCCGAGATATATTTAAAATCAACTTGCCCGACCACGGTAACGGTGCCGGTCCCTTTCAAAGAGAAGTTAAGCTCGCCTTCTGCGAAAGATATTATTGTCGCCTCGACGGCCAAGGCGCCGGCCGCGACTGCCAGCGACAAGCCTAGCGCTAATCTTACGGTCCTCATTTCGCTATCACCCTCATTAAATATAAATCAACACCCGAAATGATACAACATAAAAAGGAAATCCAGCTTCATATAGCCGACAAAATAGCATCCCGCGTAAAATTATGACTTAAAATTAGCTCAACTTTTTGACATCCCGGACTTATAAAGTTATAATTAATAGCGATGTCCCATGCCCGAAGCCAAAGGTAAAAAAGGGGAAAGTACGGAAGCGTTAATCGAAAGGGCGTCCCACTTCTCTTCCGCGGGTCGCTACGCCGAAGCGCTAACGTTTCTCGACCAAGCCATAGCACGAGACCCCGCCGCCGTCCGCGCCTATATCGGCCGCGCCTCGTCGCTGGTGCAGCTCGAGCGGCCGGCGGAAGGATTGGCCTCGGCCCAAAAGGCCATAAGGCTCGACCCTTACGACGCCCTCGGTTATACGGTAGTGGGCCTTTGCCTCCACCGGCTGGGCCGGGGCGAAGAGGCCCGGCTGGCGTACGAAACGGCGCTGACTATGGCGCCGGAAAACCCGCGCGTTCTATATAACGTCGCCTGCTACCAAGCCCAACTCGGGGACGAAGAGAAGTGCCGCGAATTTCTAACGCGGGCATTCCAGTACTGGGAAAGCGACGTCGTCGACCGCTCTAAAAAAGACGGGGACCTGGCGCCTTATATCGGCACGGACTGGTTCGCCGAACTTCACGCCGCGGCTAAGACGCTGGAGGAGGGCGTAGAAGACTTCCTGGCAGGTCGCTACGACGCGGCCTTGGCCGCGTTCGAACGCATACTCAGCATCAATCATCGGCACGTCCGGGCGCACGTGGGTCGCAGCCTCGCCTTAGCCCAACTCGGCCGCGCCGACGAAGGTCTGGCGGCGGCGCAGGAAGTGATTCGCCTGAACCCCGATTACGTACGCGGTTATTCGGCCGAGGCAAGCTGTCTACACCGGCTCCGACGCCGGGCCGAAGCGGAGGCGGCGTACGAACGAGCGGTCGAACTCGCGCCCGACGACCCTACGGTATTATACAATTTCGCTTGTTTCTGGGCGGAAATCGGCGACGAAGAAAACTGCCGCGAATATCTCTCGCGCGCGCTACAACACGACGACGGTCGGGCGACCAAACACGCTCCCAACGACCCGGATATGGCGCGTTACCGAAGCGCCGAATGGTTTCGCGACCTCATAGCCGCGGCGAAAAGGAGCCGGCGCCCCGTTCCCCGCGGGGGCCCGATTTAACGGCCGGCCGAAAGCCCGGCGTCGTTTGAATACGACCGCCCCGCGCCGAAGGGAGAACTTCCGGCGGTTATAAAACTAGCGCAAACGGCGCGGCGACCCCGGGGAAATGACGCCGTACCCGGAGCCTTAAAAAACGCCCCGCATATAGGCGGGGCGTTACGTTTCGGAGGTCGAAAGAGCCGCGGCTTAGAAAGCTTAAAAGCCGTAACCGATCGTAATCCGGTGGCCGCCGGGACGGATGACGTCTTTTAAAACGATGAATGCCGAAAGCTTGTCGATGCCGATTAGGCCTTCGCTGTAGTCGTAGTTTAGAGACCAATTCTCGTTGGGGCGATAGTACGCGCCGGCGAACATGGTGTTGCGCGGGTACACGAAAATGTTTTGGCGCCACCCGGCCTTGATGGAAACATCCTCGGTAAGCCAGCGCTCCAAACCTACTTGGGTATTGGTCCAGATTTCGCTCAAGTCGTGCTCTCCGGTCACCGTGCCGCTCTCGTCGAGGGTGTCCACGCCGATCTTGACGAAGTTAACGTTGTAGTCGAACGCTAGCGTGGTTTGGTCGTCGGGATAGAACGCAAAGCCCGGCAGCGCCCGGACGTCGAATTCCGACCCGTCGGCGATGTCGTAATCGAGGTCGTCGTCGGTGACGGTCATGCTCGGCGTAATTTTACCGTCGAAGTTCACGCCTAAGGCGAATTTCGACCAGGGCATAAAGCGGTAGCCCGCGCGCGCCAATATCCTCATCGCCTTAACTTCAGCGCCCACCGTCGCCGCGTTCGCTTCGTCGAACTCGAACCTATTTTTAAGCATTTGGGCGCCGGCGCCGACGTGGAGCCGCGTGCCGTTGGTCCGGTAGAAGGCGCCGCCCAGGAACTCGATATTGGATAACGCGAGCTCGGTCCTCTCGACATCTTCTACCTCGTCTTCCAGGACGTGAGCGGTGCGCGCGTACTTCCCGGCGAAGCCGAAGGCCCAGGGCTTACTGTCGAAAGCGACTACGCCCGTTACACGCTGCGCCGGGATGCTGAACGATATAACCTCGCCTTCGTAATAATTCAACTCCGGGAACGCCGGGCCGACGGAGCCGATGGAGAGTTGGTCCCAGCTGTAGCCGGCGTCGACGCCGAAAACCACCGAACCCATCCTGAAAGCCGCGAGGCCGGAACCTCCTACCGACGTGTTGACCTTCAGCTCGGACGAGGATTCGCCGGGTCCGGGCGGTTCGCCCGGTTTGACCTTCCCGCCGTTCTCGGTATACTTCAACGTGCCCATCGACCAGTCGCCGCCGACGTCCACAAGTACGGTCGAGCGCTCGTAATAGACGAGCCTCGCGGGGTTGGCGACGTAGGCGAAGGTAGCGTTATCCTCGGCGTTGAACTCCACGTTCGTGCCGCCGTCGAACGACGACGCCGCCAAGGCAAAACCG
>CAZLXP010000083.1:0-11295 GCA_964563535.1 uncultured bacterium
TTTTTTAGACGAACCTACCGCCCACCTCGACATCTCGCACCAGATTCAAATTTTTTCGCTCCTGACACGCCTGAACGCGCGCGAGGGTTTGACCGTCGTGGCCGTACTTCACGACCTCAATACGGCGGCGGCTTATTTTCCCCGCGTGCTCCTTATGGCGGAGGGTCGGCTCGCGGCCGACGGCGGCCCGGCGGACGTATTCGCCGAAGGTCTGTTGTCGGCAGTTTACGGTTGCGCCGTTAAAACGTATACGGCGGAAGGTAGGAGATTTATATTCCCCGAAATGTTATCCTAAAACCAGGAGGAGCGGAATGGTAAAAATTCTCAGCGTTGCGTTAGGTATGACGTTACTTGCGGTGGCGCTCGCGGTTAACGCGGACGAAGTCAAAGTGGAAGACATAGAGGTTTTTCCTGGCGACCCTATCGTAATAACGGCGATCGGCGAGCCGGCGCGCGAGTCGGAGGTTCCGTTCGGGGTAACCGCCTTGACGGCGGAAGACTTACGGTTGCTGGCGGCCGAGAATTTGGCCGACGGCCTGGCACGCTCCGAGGGGGTGTACGTGCGCGAGTACGGCGGGCCGGGGGCGAACAAAACGGTGGCCGTGCGCGGCGCGTTCGCGAAACAAACGCTCGTTATGGTAGACGGCCAACCCATAAATAACCATCAGGGCGGCGACGTGGACTTCAACGCCATCGCCTTGGAGGATGTCGAGCGCGTGGAGGTAATGGCGGGCGCTTCGTCGGCCCTTTACGGCGCCAACGCGACGGCCGGCGTCGTTAACGTTATCACCCGGGGGGTTCCGGCGGAGCCCGGGGTTACGTTTCGCGGCGAGTACGGTACGTACAACGACGCCGGGACTGCGGTCGAGGCGGGGGTGCCTTTCGGCAAGACCGGCGTGACCGGCGGCGGTAATTACCGTCGTTCTGACGGCTTCCGCGAAAATGACGATTACGAGGGCGAAGGGGCCCACGTCAAGTTATCGTACGCCGTGAGCGAAGAGGCCGCGTTTTCGGTTCGGGGCCAGTACCAAACGTCGGGGCTCGGCGTTCCGGGGCGGCTTTCTTACCCGTCGCCGCTGGCGCGACAGCAGGACGATTTACGCGGCGTTAACGCGGGTTTCGAAGGCCCGCTGAGCGAAGCGTCGTCGGCGAACGCCCGCCTCTATTACAAAAGGCAAGAGCGGCATTACGTCGACCGCAATCCCCTATATCCCACCGACGACACCCATAAGAACGACGCCGGCGGCGGCCGCGCGGCCCTCTTTTATCAGCTCCTAAAGTGGAACCGGCTGGCGGTAGGCGGCGAATACGAAAAAAATAAAACCGACAGCACGACGATAGGTAAACGTGACGGCAACACGTGGGCCGCGTTTACGCAGGAGGATTTGCGTTTCGGCGAGCTCACGACGGTGCTGGGCGTCCGCTATGACTCATCGGGGATATACGGCGACGCCGTGTCGCCGCGCGCGGGCGTCAGGTATCGTTTTAGCGACTACGTGAGCGGCCGCGCCTCGGCCGGGCGCGGCTTCCGGGCGCCCACCTTCGACGAGCTTTTCTGGCCGCGGGACCAGTGGGGCGGCGGCGGAAACCCGAACCTCAAGCCCGAGTACAGCTGGTCCTATGAGGTCGGGCCAACGTTTCGGTGGCTTTCGCACTTGAAAATCGAGGCGACTTATTTTTATTCGAGTTACGAAGACCTGATAAGCGGTTGGCCGCCGGCCAACGTCGACAGGGCTTTTATCCGCGGCGCCGAATTCGGTTTTACGGCCGCGCCGTTGCCGTTTCTTAGCGGCTTGGTATTTGACGCGAGCGGTACGTACCTCCAAACGCGCGACCGGGAAACGGGGGAACAGCTCGACTACCGGCCGGTGCATACGGAGTTCGCCGAGCTCCGCTACCGCCGCGACGTCGTCGTCGGCGCGTTCGCGGTGACGCCGTCGGTGTCGACGGAAATCGTCGGCCGGCAACAATATACCGACGGCCCGTTTAAACGTTGGCTCGACGCGTACGAGCTGTTGAACGCGCGGCTGGCTTTTCAAGTCTATTACGCCGAAATTTACGTCGCCGGGAAAAACTTGGCCGATAAGACGTACCAAACGATTTACGATTACCCGATGCCGGGCCGGGCGGTCAGCGCGGGTTTCACCGTCGGTTTTTAGAAGCGACGTAACCGCCGTAAGCCGGCCTTCGGGCCGGCTTTTTTGTAGCGGCTTAGCGTTTTCTATTTTAATATATTCGGCGATGCGGGAAGCCGTGATAAGGGTTCTCGTCGTCGCGGCCGTCGTCGCCGTGGCCGCGGCGTTTGTCTTATTGCAGGCGCGAACTTTTCCGGAAGGGTTTAATCCCCTTGGAAACGTTTTGGGGAAGTTGTGGCACCTGGGGTTATTCCTCTTTTTCTGGGTGGCGGTATACGCCGTCGGCCGCGGCGTCGAAAAACTCATATTCGGCCGCGCGTCCGCGCCGCCCGACGTCGCCGTGGCCTTCGGCATCGTCGCCTTCGTCTTATGGGCGTTTGCGTTGTGCGCCGTCGGCTTGGCGTACGTCTGGGTCGCGAGGGTGTCCGTAATATCCGCGGCGCTCGCGGGGATGGTAGTTCTAAGGGGAGAATTCGGGCGCGTTCCGTCAAGGATAAGGCGGTGGCTAGCCGAGTTGGGGTTGCCGACGGCGGCGCTCCTGGCCGGCACGGCGGCGCTCGCGGCGCCGGTGGCGCTCTCCGCGGCGCACCCGCCCACGTATATAGACGCGTTGGTGTATCACCTCGCCGTTCCGAAGGCGTACGCCGCCGCCCACGGCTTTGTATACTTGCCGTACAACGTTTACGCGTCGACGCCGATGGGGGGGTCGCTGTTCTATTTGTGGCCGTATTTGTGGGACGGCCTTATCGCGGCCAACGCGTCGCACCTGGTCGCGACGGTGCTCGCGGCCTCTTTGACCTATCGCGTCGCGCGCCGTTGGCTGAGCCAATTCTATGCCGCATTAGCCGGTGCTTTTGTTATTTTGTCGCCGGTAATATTTATCTCGCTGGGTGGCGCCCACAACGACCACTTTCTGGTCTTGTTCGTCGCGGCGGCGATTTACGAATATCTTAACCCGGAAAAAGCTCAAGCGGGCGAGAGGGGGCGGCGGTCGGTGTCGGTCGGAATCTTCGTCGGGGCCGCGCTCGCCGTGAAGTACACCGCCTTCGCCGCGTTGGCGGCGTTCGTCGCCGTTTTCATTTACGACTTGATACGGAAGCGCGTTCGACTCCGGGAAGTCGCGATTATCGCCGGCGTAGGCGCGGCGCTTTTATTACCCTGGCTGGTGAAGGCCTACGTCGAGCGCGGCAACCCGGTGTTTCCGCTTTGCTACGACGTCTTCGGCGGCCGCGACTTCACCGCGGAACAAGCGCGCCGGGTTACGTCGTGGCAAATGGGGATGGGGCGCGGCCGCGGCTTTTGGGATTATGTACTCTTGCCGTATCGGATCTCAGTCGCGAGCGGCGTTATGTACGAGGATTTCGCCGGGAAATATTTACCGTTTCTACTGCCGCTCGCCGCGCTGGGCGCGGTTTTCTTTCGAAAAGGCGGCCGCGTCGTCGCGTTCGGGTGGGTCTACCTCGCGGCCTGGGCATTCGGGCCCCAGCAACTGCGTTTTCTCGACGGCGCGCTACCGGCGTTCGCCGTGGCCGCGGCCGGCGCGTTGGCGGCCGCGGATGCCGGCTGGGGCGCGCAGCTCGCGCGGATTTGGCGGGCGTTGGTCGCGTTGGCGTTTGTCGTCGTAGCCGGGGCCGCGGTCGTCCCGGCGGACCTGGCGACGCTGCCGCGGCAGTTATACTTAGGCGGCATGCCGCAACAGGAGTTCCTGCGTCGGTGGGCGGCGTTTTACCCGGCCCAAGAATTTATGAACCGCGAGCTGCCGGGCGACGCTAAAGTTTTGTTGTTATACTACAATGAGACGCTCTACCTCGAGCGGCCGGCGGTATACGATTCATTTCTGAGCGCGTCGGCCATATTAATCGCCGCGGAGAAGGCCCGGGACGAGGTCGACCTTTACGAGTTGGTTCGCGGTTGGGGCGTCACTCACGTTCACCTTTACTTACACGGCGAACCGCGGGCCGAGGGTTTCTACTCCAAGGATGCCCTCGCGCGAATACGGTCGTTCCTCTCTCGCTACGGCGTCGTTTTATACGAAGACCCTTATAGTAAGGTCTACGAGTTGATATAGCGAGGTCGCCCTACGGACGGCCATATGTCGGGATTTAACGTTAAACGAGCGGGTTGGGCCGTAATCGTATTGGGCGTGGCGGCGCTCTTCGCCGCGCTTAGCGCCAATACGCCCCGCGAGGGCCTTAACCCCCTCGGCGAACTTGCCGGGAAGTTGTGGCACCTCGGCCTCTTCTTGGTTTTTTGGTTAGCCGTATACTCCTTGGGGCGCGGCATCAGGAGGTTGTTGTTCGGCCGCTCGCCGTGGCCGCCGGACCTCGCCGCGGCGTTGGGGGTAGCGGCCGTCGTCGTATTAACGTTCGCGACATGCGCGTTGGGTTTAGCGTACGGTTGGTTAGTTAAAGCTCTCATCGTCGGTGCCGCGGCCGCCGCGGCGATATTTTTTAGGCGCGATTTAGCGCGCGCTCCCGGCCGGCTTAGGCGATGGTTGGGGGAGTTGGAGACGTCGTCGGCGCTACTTTTAGTTGGGACCGTCGCGGTGGCGCTCCCTTTCGTGCTCACCGCCGCCGAACCGCCTTTTTATTGGGACCCGCTCACTTACCATCTCGCGGTGCCGAAGGCTTACGCCGCGGCTCACGGCTTCATTTATTTGCCTTACAACGTTTACGCGTCGATGCCGATGGGGGGCTCGCTCTTTTACTTGCCGCCCTATTTGTGGGACGGCTTAATCGCGGCCAAGGGCTCGTACGTCGTCGTTACCATATTGGCGTTGTCGCTGACGTACCGGCTCGCCCGTATCTGGGTAGGTCAATTTTACGCCGCGTTGGCGAGCGCTTTCGTTATACTCACGTCGCCGGTTATAGTGACGATCGGTGACGCGCATAGCGATCACTTCCAAATGTTATTCGCCGTGGCGGCGCTTTACGTTTATTTTAAGCGGGGCGATTACGGCGAATTGACGACGAGGCGGAGTTGGCTGGCGTTGGGGACCTTCGTGGGGGCGGCGCTGGCCGTTAAGTACTCCGCGTACGCTGTCGTCGCGGCGTTCGTGCCGATATGGGTTTACGACGTGATAAAGCGACGGGTCCGGTTGTCCTGGGTCGCGAAGGCCGTAGCCGTCGCGGCGGCGCTCGTTCTACCTTGGCTCGTTAAGGCGTACGTGGAACGCGGCAACCCCGTTTTTCCATTTCTCTACGGCGTATTCGACGGCCGCGGTTTTACCGCGGAACAGGCGGACCGCCTGATGGCGTGGCAACTGAGCATGGGCAAAGGGCGGGGGATGGGGGACCTCTTGCTGTTGCCCTACCGCATCTCGGTAAAGGCGGACGTAAGCTACGAAGAATTCTCCGGTATCTATCTGCCGTTTTTATTGCCGTTGGCGGCGTTAGCGGCAGCTTCCTTCAGGCGCCCGGGCCGCTTGATTGCGTACGGTTGGTTATACCTTTTGGCGTGGTTTTTCGGGGCGCAGCAACTGCGCTTTCTGGACGGGGCGTTGCCGGCGTTGGCGACGGCCGCGGCGGCCGTCGTTGCCGCGGTGGACGTACGTTGGGGCGTTTGGCCGCGGCGGCTTTGGCGGTCGGTCGTGATAATCGGTTTGTTTTTGGTGAGCGTCCCGTATTTCGCCGGGGCCCTTTTGAACGCGACCTCGGACTATAGGTATCTATTCAGGCCTGACCGGGACCAATTTTTAAAGTCCCGCGTCGGTTTTTTCGCGGCCCAGGATTTCATCAACAAAGAACTCCCGACCGACGCCAGGATATTGATGGTATTCACCAATCATACGCTGTATTTGGAACGCGACGCGGTATACGATTCTTTTCTCGAGGCGTCGCCGTTGCTTCTCGCCGCGGAAAAAGCCGAGAACGGCGACGAACTGAATGCGCTGGTGCGGGGTTGGGGATGCGATTACGTACACATCTATCACTCGTACGAGCCTAAGGTATGGCCTTATTACACGCCGCACGCGCGACAAGTATTCTACGATTTCGTACGGCGGTACGGCGTCGTGGTATATCAGGACCGGTTGAACGAGGTTTACGAGTTGGCGGGGGGGGACCGGTGAAGAAATACTTTTGGACCGTCGTGATAATAATCGCGGCTGCCGCGTTTTTAGCCCTCAACGCCGTCGTACCCCACATTTACCGCAACATGGTCGGGCCGTTTTTGCCGAAATTGTGGCACCTGGTCCTTTTCGGCGCGATGTGGCTGGCGGCGTATTTTCTCGGGAGGGCGGTCCTCGGGGCGTTGGGGTACCGCGTCGGCGTGCCGCCGGAGCTCGCGACGGCCGCCGGCGTAATGGTTTTCAGCCTGATGGCTTTGGCGCTGGCAGCGACCCATTCGGCCTACGGTTTTATAATTAAAATAATAACGGTAACCGTTTTAGTAATCGGGTTCTATCCTTGGGTGCGTCGCCTTAAGGGTGGGGCGATGCGCGTTCGCCGGTGGTTCCAGGAACTGGAAGCCGGGCCCGCGGCCTGGCTCTTTTTCGGCGGCATATTGGCTTTCCCGCTCGCTTTGGCGGCGGCGCAACCCCCGATATATTGGGACGCCCTCACGTACCATTTGGCGGTGCCCTATAAATACGCGGCCGCCCACGGGTTCGTATGTCTGCCCTACAATATTTATTCGTCGATGCCGTTGGGGGCGACGATGTTCTATCTGTGGGGAACGCTGTGGGACGGCCTAACGTGCGCCAACGGCTCGTATTTTGTGGCGTCGCTTCTGACGGTCGCGCTCGTGTACCGGTTAGCGCGGTTTTGGCTCGCGCAATTTTACGCCGCCGCGGCCGCTTTCCTGGTCTTCTTTACGCCCGTATTTTTCGTCGTTATGCCGGGGGCGCACGTAGACCATTTTTTAATGTTGTACGTCGTCGCCGCTTTGTATATTTATTTTTTACCGGAAGCCGCGCGCGACTATGGGACGCGGCGCCGCCCTTTGGCCTTCGGGTTGTTCTTGGGCGCGGCGCTGGCGGTCAAGTATACGTCGATTTACGTCCTGGCGGCGTTCGCGCCGATTATGGTTTACGACCTCGTGCGGCGACGGCTAAGCCGGCGCGACGTGGTCAGCATATGGGCGGTAGCTTTTGCGTTCGTAGCGCCGTGGCTCGTCAAGGCGTACGTCGAGAGGGGCAATCCCGTCTTTCCCCTCTTATACGACATTTTTGGCGGCCGCGATTTCTCGCCGTTGCAGGCGGAACGTCTTATCTCGTGGCAGCGCGGCATGGGGGCGGGGAGGGGTTGGCTCGATTATCTATTGTTGCCTTATCGCATATCGGTTAGGGCGGATTTCGACTACGGGTTTTTCGCCGGGATCTACTTGCCTTATCTTTTGCCGTTGGCGTTGGCGGCGGCGTTGGTTTTCCGGCGGGCCGGTCGGCTCGTGGCCTTCGCCTGGGCTTTTGTCGCCTGTTGGTCGCTGGGGCCGCAGCAGCTCCGTTTTTTGGACGGCGGCCTGGCGCCCCTGGCCGTCGCGGCTTCCGGTTCGTTGGCCTTTGTGGAGGGTGCTTTGGGGGCGGCGGCCCGGGCCGCGTGGCGTTTCGCCGTCGCGGCCCTTATCATATTTACCGCCCTGGCGTATAACGTCGGCGGCGTTTTCCATACCCTCGAGGGGTTCGACTACCTCGCGGGCGAAAGCCGCGAGCAGTTCCTGGAAACGAAATGCGGCTTTTATATGGCGCAGAAATTTATAAACGAGAAAACGCCTCCGGCGTCGAAGGTACTAATGGTCTTTACCAACCATACCCTTTACCTCGAGCGCGACGCGGTCTACGACTCTTTCTTCGAGGCGTCGGCGTTTTTATTGGCGGCCGAAGGGGGCGCGGACGCGGCCGGCCTTTACGCCCTCGCGCGGCGCTGGGGTATAACGCACGTCCACGTATTTCATATGTTTGAGAAAAAGGCGTGGCTTTCGTACGCGGGACGAACGAGGGGCGTTTTCTACGAGTTCATCGAAAAATACTGTAGGCCCCTATACAGAGATCCGGCGAACGACGTTTACGAGGTATTGCCGGTCGAATAACGGCTTGCGGAACGGGCCGGCCTATCTTAAGATTTAAAAGGGTCTTTTCGCCGCCTCGCTTGGATTTACGATATGAGAGGAGTAGGTTATGGCCGACGACTACGGTTTAAACGCTCTCGGCATAAAGCCGCAACGGAACGTATACCGCAATTTATCGACGCCGGTATTGGTCGAAATGGCGCTCCGGCGGTGCGAGGGGGAGCTCGCCGATAACGGCGCCCTCGTCGTCCGGACGACGCCGGACCGCACGGGCCGGTCGCCGAACGACAAATATATAGTCCGGGAACCCTCCACGGAAAAAGATATCTGGTGGGGGAAGGTAAACGTCGGGATGGAACCGGCGGCGTTCGACGCCCTATTGGCGAAAGTCGTCGAGTACCTCGGGCGCAAGGACCTTTTTATATTCGACGGCTTCGTCGGCGCCAACCCCCGCTACTCGCACGGCGTTCGGATAGTCACGGAGAAAGCTTGGCACTCCCTTTTCGCCCGGACCCTTTTCCGCCGCCCTTCGCCCGAGCAACTCGCGAAACACAAAATCCATTTCACCGTAATCAACGCTTGCGACTTCCACGCCTTGCCGGAAAGGGATGGCGTCCGGTCTTACGTCGTCGTTGCGGTCGACTTGCGGAATAATGTCATACTTATTACGGGGTCCCACTACGGCGGCGAGATGAAGAAGAGCATTTTTACCATCATGAATTACCTCCTCCCGGCGCGGGGGGTTTGCCCCATGCATTGCTCGTGCAACGTCGGCGCCGACGGCGACGCGGCCCTTTTCTTCGGCCTCTCCGGGACCGGGAAGACCACTCTCTCGGCCGACCCCAAGCGCCGCCTCGTGGGCGACGACGAGACCGGGTGGAGCGACGACGGGTGTTTTAATTTGGAGGGCGGGTGTTACGCCAAAGTCATTCGGCTTTCGGGGAAAGACGAGCCGCAGATTTACGATGCTATTATGTTCGGTTCGCTGTTGGAAAACGTTGTCGTGGACCCGGCGACGCGGGTCATCGATTACGACGACGGCAGCATCACGGAAAACACCCGGGCGACTTACCCCGTCGAGCACATCCCGAATTGCATAACGGAAGGGGTAGCCGGTCATCCCCGGAACGTCTTTTTCCTGGCCGCGGACGCCTTTGGCGTCCTCCCGCCGATCTCGAAGCTTACCCCCGAAATGGCGATGTACCATTATCTTTCGGGTTTTACGGCGAAACTGGCCGGCACCGAGTCGGGCATTGACGAACCGCAGCCTACTTTCAGCGCGGCCTTCGGCGCGCCGTTCCTCCCGCGGCATCCTACCGTCTACGCGAAGCTTATAGGCGAGCGCCTCGCGAAGCACAAGGCCAACTGTTGGCTGGTCAATACCGGGTGGAGCGGCGGCCCGTACGGCGTGGGCCAGCGGATGTCGATCGGCGTGACGCGAGGGTTGCTCTCCGCGGCCCTCGAGGGTTCGCTCGAGCGGCAGCAGTTCGAGCCCGACCCGGTATTCCGGGTCCTGGTTCCGCGGGAATGCCCCGGCGTACCGACGGAGGTATTGCGGCCCAAGAATACGTGGAAGGACAAAGCGGCCTACGACGCCCAAGCGTCGGAACTCGCGAAGCGCTTCGCCGAAAACTTCCGGCAGTTCGCGGATACGGCGAGCGAGGGGGTAAAGGCCGCCGGGCCGAAGGTCTGATACATCCTGCGTCGGCGAACGAAAAAGCCGCGCCCCGGGGGAGCGCGGCCTTTCGTATTTGGGGGGTCGTTAATCGGCGCGGGCTAAGGCGCGACTCAATTTTTCTTTCATCTGCTTACCGGGTATGAATTTTACGCGGCGCGTGGGGGCTATTACGATCTCGGTATTGGTAGCGAGGTCGCGCGCCACTTTTTTCTTAGTTCGGCGCGCTTTAAATACCCCGAAACCGCGTATTTCCGTTTTTTCGCCGGCGACGAGAGCCGATTTTATTTCCATTAAAAGTTCGTCTATGACCGCTACGGCGCGCTTGTGCGTGATGCCGGTGCGCAGGGCGACTTTCGCGGCGATATCCTTTTTTGTCATCGCACTCACCCGCCGGGGCGTTACGAGTGTATGGCGGTATACAGCTGCCGGAACTCCTCGTTGGTTATCAGGGCTTTGTTAACGAGGTGGTACGTTTCCAGCAGCTTGTCCGTTTTGCGCATCCGCTTGGAGAATACTTCCGCTACCGCCAGCAATAACTTTACCCCCACCGGCGGATACTTCTCGACTATTTGTTTAAAGGTGACCCGCGGCAGCGACAGTAAGACGCAGTCGTCCAGCGCGGTCGCCGAGGCCGAGCGGGGGTATTCGTCAATAAGGGACATCTCCCCGAAAGCGTCGCCCGGGCCGAACTCCGCGAAGGTTATTTCGTTGTCGTCGAAAATCCGATAAACCTTGACGCGGCCGCTTTTTATGATGTACATCTCGTTCCCGGCGGTACCCGCTTCGAAAACGATTTCGCCGCTCTTGAGCCGCATTTCCGCCGCGTCGCTTAAGACCTGCTGCGATTCCTCGGGCGTCAGGTATTTGAATATTTCAATATTTTTTTTCTTCTCTTCGTTCGCCATATCCGCCCTCGCTGAAAGCGGGTTCGTTTCTTGCTACTCTTTTTATCATAACCTAATCCGATACGCAACTAAAAAATAGCGAATTGCCGCGGGCTCCGGCGACGTCGGCTCGGGACAAATCAGATTGTCGCCGCGCCGTCTTTGGGTTATAATCGCGGCGTGGAAATCGCGGCCCAGCTAGCCGTGCTCGTTTGGTCCTTTAAGGCCGGGGCCCCGGCCGACGCGCCGCCCCTCGTCGCCGAGGGCCGCGTTTTCTACGCCGTCGCCGATAAGAAGATATACGTCGTGCGGTTGGACGACGGCAAAGAATTATGGTCGCGGCGCTTTAGGGCGCCGTTGCCGGTAACGCCGGTTTTAGAAGACGAGTTGGTTTATCAGTACGTTCCGTACCCCGAAGGGTACTTATACGCGCTGCGCGTTGCGGACGGCAAAGTAGCGTGGCGGGCACGGGCCGGCCCGGGGGTCGTTTGCCCCGCGGCCGGTGACGGCGTCGTGGCCGTAGGCCGCGGCGACGACGCGCTATTTTACGACTCCCTGTCGGGAGAGGAAGTGGCTCGCGTAAAATTCGACGAGG
>CAZLXP010000084.1:0-11253 GCA_964563535.1 uncultured bacterium
TTAACCAACTCAACTTTACCATATCCGAGTGGTTACCATGTCCCTTTATTCTACAGTAACCGTATCGCGCGCGAATCGCGATAACAAAGGTTTACGAAACAGCTTTTTTCTGGTATATATAAACGTACCCAAAGAAAACGTCGCCATGAACCTACCAAGCCGAAAACTCTCGAGCCGCGACTTTCTTCTGGCGATCTTCGCCGCCATTGTTTTAACGCTCGCGTTTCCGCGCTTCGACGTCGAACCGTTGGCGTTCGTAGCCCTCGTTCCGCTCCTCGTCGCCTTCGAAGGCTTAAACGCACGCCAGGGCGCGGGGCTCGGCTACGTCTTCGGCTTCCACTGGAACGTTTTCCTGTTATACTGGCTGTCGCCGGCGACGACGCCCGGGTTCATCTGCGCCGTCATATACCTCAGCGTTTACGGCGCGCTCTTCGGCTTTTTATACGTCGCCGCGACGCGCCACGGCCGTTTGCCCGCCATAGTGTGCGCGCCCGTCCTCTGGGTCGCGGTCGAATGGCTGCGGTCCATCGGTTATCTCGCCTTCCCCTGGGGCCTGCTGGCCCATACGCAATATAAATGGAACCTGCTCATACAGGTAGCCGACGTCGCCGGCACCTGGCCGATTTCGCTCGTCGTCGTCGCCGTCAACGTCCTCCTGTATTACGTATTGAAAAACCGCGGGCGCGTCGCGACGTGGTTGCGCGCCGGCGGCGCCGCGGCCGCGATGGTGGCGGTACTTTGCCTTTACGGCGCGTTGGCTCGCGTTGCGCCCGACGGGGGCCGTTCCATCCGCGTCTCGGTCCTCCAACCCAATATCGACCAGGACGTCAAATGGGACCCGGCCTACCGCGACGAAACGATGCGCATACTGGTCGACCTGAGCTACGAGGCCAAGCGCGAGGGGGCGAATTTAATAATCTGGCCCGAAACGGCGACGCCGTTCTACCTCTTCGAAGACGCGTATTACCGCGAGATGGTTGACGACGTCGCCGCGGATATGGACGTATACCTCCTCACCGGGACCGTCGAGCGAAAGGCCAGGCCGAATATAGTCCGCGGCCAAGACCATTACCGTTATAACGCCGCGGCCCTTATAAGCCCGGCGCGCGTGGTCGCCGGCCGCTACGCCAAAGTCCGCCTCGTGCCGTTCGGCGAACACATCCCCTGGGAAGCCAACTTACCGGTAATCACCGAGACGCTGTTCGCCGACTCGGGCGACTTCACTCCCGGCCCGGGTTGGGACGTCATCCGGGCGGCGGGCTACGACTTTGGCTGTCTGATCTGTTATGAGGCGGTCTTCCCCAATATATCCCGGGCGTACGCGGCCCGCGGCGCCGACTTCCTGGTCAACATCACCAACGAAGCCTGGTTCGGCCAAACGAACGCGCCGTACCAGACGCTGGCCTCCGCGGTCTTCCGCGCCGTCGAGAATCGTTCGTGGTTCGTCCGCGCGGCCAACACGGGCGTAACGTGCTTCATCGACCCTAACGGCCGCGTAGTCCGCAAATCCAAAATTTATATCCGCAACCAGTTAACCGACGACGTATATCCCCGCCGATACCTCACGTTCTACGCCCGCCACGGCGATTGGTTCGCTCAGCTACTCGCGGCGGCCGCCGCGCTCATCTGCGGGTGGACGTTGTTCGCGTCTGGCCGGCGATATTGGCTGTCACGGCGGCGGCGCCCCCACCACTAATATCGAAAAATAATACCCCGCCCTGAGGAGGCGCCCGCAATGACCGCACTCCGGACCGTCGCCATAATATTCATATTCCTCTGTTCGGCCGTCGCATGGATAATACTCGGCGGCGCCGTCGTACACCGTACCGACAAAGCGAGGGACGTGGGCGCCGACGCCGTCGGCGAGCTCTGGGGCACGGAGCAGCGCCAGCGGGCCCCCCGGTTCTACTACAAAATCGCCCGCGAGGTCGACGTCGCCGCGGAACCCGAAAAGGGCGAAGGGAAAACCGAGAAAAAGGTCGTCGAGGAGGCCGTATTCCTGGAGCCGACGGGCGCGGACGTCGCCGTCGACTTAAAACTGAAACACCGGAAGAAAGGCCTGTTGTGGTTCAGCACCTACGTCGTGGACTACCGCGCGCGATATCGCGTTAAGAACGATACCGCGGAGCCGCGAAAAATTTTCGTAGAATTCGCCTTCCCCGCGACCAACGCGCTCTACGACGACTTCACGTTCCGGGTCAAAGGCGCCGAGGTCGAATTCCCCCCCACCGCCGCGGACAATATAACGACCTCGGTCGACCTCGCCGCCGGCGAAACCGCGGACGTCGCGATCGGCTATAAATCGCCCGGGCTGGACCGATGGGTATATTCCTTCGCCGACGGCGTCGCGCGCGTCCGAAACTTCACGCTTACCGCTCGTACCGACTTCGACGACGTCGACTTCCCGAAAGGTTGCGTCTCCCCCACCGCCAAGGAAAAGGCCGCGGACGGATGGCGGTTAACATGGCGATATAAAGATCTCGTTACCGGCTACCAAACCGGCGTCGAAATGCCCAGGAAATTAGACCCCGGCCCGATCGCCAGCCGCATGTCGTTCTTCGCACCCGTCTCCCTCTTATTTTTCTTCACCGTACTGTTTATAATATCGGCCGTGAAAGCCGGCCGGGTCCCGCCCCTTCACCCGATGAATTACTTCTTCCTCGCCGCGGCGTTCTTCGCCTTCCACCTCCTCTTCGCGTACCTGGCCGACCACGTAACCATCCACTTGACCTTTTTAATATCGAGCCTTGTCTCGTGCGCGTTGGTATTCGTTTACGTAGCTTTGGCGCGCGGCGCGCGGTACGCCGTGGCCTACGCGACCTTCCCGCAGCTGATGTTCCTCGTGCTGTTCTCGTACGCCTTCTTCTACCCGGGGTATACCGGCCTAATTATAACCGTCGGCGCGATCATCACGCTCGGCGTGCTGATGGTCGCGACGGCCCGCATAGACTGGGGCACCAAATTCGGGGCGAAGGTAGAATAAGGCCGCCGGAGGTTTGCAACGACGGCGCGGTTCTGTTATAATAAGCTCCGTATACCCAAACCGGAAAACGCGCCCCCTAAGGAATCGGAACCGTGACCGATAAATTAGAAGAATGCCAACGGCAAATGGTTAGCGCGGTCGAGGAGGCCGCGGCATGCCGTCAGGAAGAAGAACGGCGTTACGACTACTTGCTGACGCTGGTCCACGAATTCCGCAACCCGCTCGCGGCGTTATCGGGGGCGATCGACATTCTGAAACACGAGCTCGAGCGGAATCTCGACGCTAAAAAACGGGAATTCTTCGACATCGCAGATGCCAGCCTCGCCCGCCTTAACGAAATGCTCGACGAAATGCTCGAGCTCACGTCCCTCGAAGGGCGTGAGGTCGAACTTGACTACCAAGCCGCCGACGTAACGGCGCTCGTCCGGGACGTACTCGCCGAGTTCGAACCCCGCGCCACGATTAGTAAAATTACGTTAAAGCTCGTCAACCCCGAGGCCGAAATGCCAAAGGTCGAATGCGACCCGGAACTATTAAGCCGCGCCGTCGCGAACCTGGTCTCCAACGCCGTGAAATACAACAAGGCCGGCGGCGACGTTACGGTGACGCTGTCGGCGGGGGACGAAAAACTCCGCGTCGCCGTCGCCGACGCCGGCATGGGCATCCCGGAAGCGGACTTCGCCAAAGTATTCACCCGCTTTTACCGCGCGCCGGAGGTCCGGGAGCGAAATATCACGGGTACCGGTTTGGGCCTGGCCATAGCTAAAAACATCGTCGCGCTGCACGGCGGCGAGATATCGTTCACCTCTCGCGAGGGCCGGGGGTCGACGTTTTGGTTTACGATACCTCTCGAAAAAGCGGAAACGGCCGACGTCGACGATAATGGTTAAAGCCGGCAAAAGCGCGGTTAGCAGACGTTCGTTTCTGGGGCTTCTCGCGGCCGCGGCGGCCTTTCTCGTCGCGCGGCTGCCGTGGAGGCGCAGCGGCCGTCCGTTGACGAAGGCCCGCTTTTGGCGCCGGCTGCCGGGCGACAAGTAACCTCGCGTCCCCCGCCGTAAAAAAACCGGGCCCGGCAAAGGCCCGATTTTATTTTACGCCGTTGGGGGGCCGCCGCTTTACGGCCAAGGGAAACAGCTTCGTCGCTCGACCGAAGATTTTGAAAAGGAGCGCTATAGGCGTATAAAGGAGCAACAACAAATCTTCTCCGAAGGACCAACTGGATACGTACGCTAAATCGGACGCCAGCTTATCGGCAAGGATATTTTCGACGTAGTTCTCGTCGATGTTAACGGGGGATAGAAGTTCCTCTTCGGCGACGTAACGTATCTGGGTAGGGCCGGTCATCCCGGGCCGGAACTCGAGGATTTCCCGTTGTTCGGGCGTAAGAGCCGACATAAAACGCGGCAGGTCGGGCCGCGGCCCGACCAGGCTCATCTCGCCGCGGATAACGTTAAGAAGGTTGGGGAGCTCGTCGAGTTTGGTAACGCGGAGGAAATCGCCCACCGGCGTTATACGCGGGTCGCCGGCGCCGGTCAAGTCCGGGCCGAGCTGGGGCGCATCTTTAACCATCGTCCGGAATTTGTAAATAAAGAACGGTTTGCCGGCCAAACCGATCCGTTCTTGTCGAAAGAACACGGGCCCGGCGCTGGTGAGCTTTATCAACAACGCCATTAGGCCGAAGGCGGGCGACAAGGTTATTAGCGCGGCCGTCGCCCCTACAAAATCGAACGCGCGCTTTAAATATTCCCGGCCGAAGCCGCCGTCGCCCTTTGGTCTGCCCCGCGTCGCGCCCACGGCTACGATTATAAGGAGCGACGCGGGAGATGTCAATTTTTAAGGCCCGGGCGGCGCGATGTCCTTTCCCGTTGACTTGAAATCGCCAACTTTGCTAAAATGAATGAGAAAGGATTGTGACCATCCCGAAATGGAAGTAAACGTTGAAGGCATAGGGCCGGTACGGGTGGCCGAAGGCGCGACCCTTCTCGACGTGGCGCGAGCGGCCGGCGTCGGTGACGCCCTCGTCGGCCGCCGCGGCCAACAACTAGTAGACCTGACGGCTCCCGCCTTGGCCGGCGAGTCGGTCGCGATTCTAACGTACGACGACGAGAAAGCGCGGGAGGTTTTCCGCCATACGGCCTCGCACGTCCTCGCCCACGCGCTGACGGAATTATACCCGGGCGTAAAGCTCGCTATAGGCCCGGCGACCGCCGACGGCTTCTACTACGACTTCGACGCGTCGACCGCGATCAACGACGACGACCTCCCCGCTATCGAGCAGCGGATGCGGGAGCTCGCCGCGGCCGATATCCCCATCGCACGCGAGGAAATAACCAAAGCGAAAGCCCGCAAACTGTTTATCCACAACCCGTATAAGCTCGAATTAATCGAAGAAATACCGGGTAAAAAGGTGGCCGTGTATCGGCAGGGCGACTTCGCGGACCTTTGCCTCGGGCCCCACCTCCCCTCTTCCGGCTACATCAAAACGCTGAAACTCACCGCGTTGGCGGGCGCATATTGGCGGGGCGACGAGCGCAACGACATGTTGACCCGTATTTACGGGACCGCCTACCGCCGACTCGCCGAGCTCGAGCTGCACCTCGCCCGCGTCGAGGAAGCGAAACGGCGCGACCATCGAAAGTTAGGCCGCGACCTGGCCATGTTTTCGATCGCCGAGGAACGCGGCCCCGGCCTCGTATATTGGCACCCGGCGGGCGCCTTCGTCCGCGACCGCATAGAGACTTTTTGGAAAGAAGAACATAAAAGGCGCGGTTACCAACTCGTCATCACTCCCCATATTGCCCGGGCGCGCTTATTCGAGATATCGGGCCACTTCCAGTATTTCCTCGAAAATATGTATACCTTCGAGGTCGACGGCGTCCCCTACGTCTTGAAGCCCATGAATTGCCCGATGCACGTCGCCATCTATAAGTCTCACGTCCACTCATACCGGGAGTTGCCGATACGATACGCCGAACTCGGGACCGTTTATCGGAAAGAGAGGTCGGGAACCCTTCACGGCCTCCTCCGCGTTCGGGGCTTCACCCAGGACGACGGCCATATATTCTGCGCGCCCGAACAACTGGTGGACGAGTTGTGCGGCTGCGTCGACCTGGCCATATTTTTATTGCACACTTTCGGCTTCACGTCGTACGACGTGGAATTATCCGCCCACGACCCGAGGCGGCCTCAGGACTACGCCGGCAGCGCCGAGGAATGGGCCCGGGCCGAGGACGCCCTCGTCGAAACGCTGCGCCGCCTCGACTTACCCTATACTCGCGTGGAAGGCGAAGCCATCTTCTACGGCCCGAAGATAGATTTCCAGATTTACGACGCGTTGGGCCGGAAATGGCAAGGCCCGACGATACAATTCGACTTCAACCTGCCCCCCCGATACGGCGTAAAGTACGCGGGGGCCGACGGCGCCGAACACCAGTGCTACATGATACACCGCGCCATGCTCGGCTCCGTCGAACGCTTCTTCGGGACGCTTCTCGAGCATTATGCCGGCGTCTTTCCGCCGTGGCTCGCGCCGGTCCAAGTCCGCCTCGTTCCGGTAAACAAAGATTATATACCTTACGCCTCCGAACTCGCCGGAAAAATCCAAGCCGCGGGTCTGCGCGGGGACGTAGACGAATCGGACGGAAAACTAAGCGCCAAGATACGCGCGGGCGAAATGGCCAAAGTACCCTATCTGGGCGTAGTCGGTAAACGGGAACAACAAACCGGGACCGTCGCGTTGCGCCGCCACGGCGGCGAAGAGGTAGGGCCGGTCGCCGTAGAACGCCTTATCGAGGCGCTGCGGAAAGCGACCGAAGACAAAACCATGACCCTCGACCTCGACGGCGACGGTAACGATTAAAATATGGCGCCGATATGTCCCAATTGCGGCCGCGCCTTAACGCCCACCGCCGTATTCTGCCCGAATTGCGGCGTTAAAACCGGCGAGGGAGAAGAAGAGGCCGCCGCGGTGGCGGCCACGCTCGTGGGTCTCGACGTATTGGGGCCGTCCGTATCGCCGGACGTACTCGGCGAACTTACCGAAAAATTCTTCGCCGCCGCCGACGAAATAGCAAAAGAACACGGCGGAACGGCCATTCGCGAAGACGCCTCCGCGGTTACGATCAAATTTCCCCGCACCATAACCTCGCCCGCCGCGACCGCCGCTTCGTGCGGGATCACCCTCCGGGACGCTACCCGCGGCCTCCTGGCGACGCTACCGAAAAATTTAGGCGCGAGCGCTTATTTGGTTGTGGGCGTCGACGCCGTACCGCCGATTTCGGAAACTCCCGCCGAAGGCCCCCTTCCCCGCGCGAAAGCCAAACGCCTCCGCAATAAAGCCGGCAAATGGGTCATCCTCGCCGGCGAAAACATGTACACCCAAACCGCCGACGACTTCAAATACGTACCGGTGGGCTTCTATCAAGCGAAGGGAGGCAAACCGGTAGTAAAAATATACCAACTGCGGGAGGACCGGCGCCACCCGGCGTCGGCGCCGCCGGTCGAACAGTCGCCCTATGTCGCCGTCGCGGGTCTCGAAGAAGCGATCGACAACTTATTGGCTGCGGTGGTCGCGAAAAAACAACGCCGGACCCTATTTATCGCCGGCGGCCCGGGGACCGGGAAAACTACCGGGTTGTCGGTAGCGTACGGTATGGCTCGCCAAAAAGGTTTTCAGACGTACGCGGCGTCGGGCGCGGCGCGGCGCCGATACCAACCCTTCGGCCTCTGGGCCCCCATTTGGCGGGCGATGTTTACGAACCTGGCACCCGACGCGCCTTTAGCTAAAGCGGCGGCTGAAACGTTAAAAAGAATGGACCGTCGATTGGAAATCTGGGCGCCGCTGTTCGCCCAGTTCCTCGGCTTCCACGTCGAATTAAATCCGCACGTAGCGGACGTATCGCCCGAATTCCGGCACGGCCGCCTCGTGCGCATTACCCGCGATTTAATCGCGCAAGCCGCTTCGGAAAAACCTATAGCCGTCTTATTGGATGACCTCCAGTGGGCGGACCCGTCGTCGCGGGCTTTGCTCGGTTCGTTGTTAGCCGCCGACGCCGACGTACCCCTCGCCTTAGTCCTATCCGGCGAGGCCCCTGACGAATCTATCAATAGGGCGGCCGACGGCGTCCTCGCGACGAGGCCCCTAACCGAAAAAGAGGTGCGCACTTTCGCGGAGAATTCCGGCTTAGCCGGCGACGCGGACCTCGGCGTCGCGTTCTATGCCGCGAGTAAAGGCCGGCCCGAAATCCTGGAACAAATTTGGCTCCTCGCCAGGGAGAAATCAGATATAAGGATAAAATCGTTGGCGGCGGACGGCCCGCTTGACGCGGCCCCGCTCGTAGCGCGGCGGCTGCGCGATTTCGACAAACGCTGGCAATATGCGACGGCGGTCTTAGCGACCATAGGGGTCCCTTTAGAAGATGCAGACATAAGTGCTCTCGCCTTCGACGTATTCGGCGCCGACGGGGCCGCAGCCGAATCGTGGCGATATAAAATATACAAGCTTCAACTCCTAAGACCTTCGTGGGGCGGCGACGGCGACGGCTTTTCCTTTCGCCCTTATCTCGTCGAACCCGTGCTTGCCGCCGTAGCGCCCACCGCCGAAAGCCGCCGGGCCGCGGCGCAAACGGCGGCCGGTTTCTTGGCTAAACGCTATCCGGGGGAATCGTCGGCGCGGCTAAGTCTGGAACTGGAGGCCGGGAATATCGCCGCCGCCTACGGCCTGGCGCAAGAGAATGCAAAACGCGCCCGGTGGCTCGGTTCGCCCCACGACGCCGCAGACCAGCTAACCGCCGTAATCCACGAAATCGAAAAAGCGGAACTCGAGAACGGCGAGAGACGGACCCGGTTGTCGTACTTATTCTTCAACCGGGCGGAAGCCTTCCGCGAGGCGGGAATGGTCGCCGCCGCCTTGAGCGACCTGGAAAAGACGGACGTAAATATACGCGGCCTCGCCGCGCGGCGGTTTTATGCCCAAGGCCAGGTATATCTCCTCCGGCATTACTACCGGGAAGCCGAAAACGCCTTTATCGAAGGTTTGCAATACGCGGCTCGTTCAAACAATGAGCAATCTATAGCGGACATCGAGCTGGCGCTCGCGGGCCTCTTGTGCCGACAAGGGGACGTACCCAAAGCTACGTACGAGCTCGAGAAATCGTTAAAGGCGAAGCGGGCTTCGTCGGCCCAGGTCTACCGTTTGCTGGCCGACCTTAAATATAGGGCCGGCTACGTGACCGACGCCGTAAAAGCCGCGAAAAAAAGCATTTCGTTAACCGACGCGGCGCAAAAGCCGGTAGCGGCCGCGGAGATCGCTTTATCGCTGGCGCCGTTGATTTTCGAACACGGCCGGGTCCATAACGCCCGCGGCCTATTGGCAGATGCCCGCGGAACGTACGAAGCCGTCGGCGACAAAAAAAGCCAATGCCGGACGCTTTTAGTCGAGGCAGCGTTCGATCTGGCGACGGTGGGTTTAGCGGCGAGCGAACGTGCCTTTGCCGAAGCGCTGCGTCTGGCCGAAAAAGAAAGTTTCGACCTATGCGCCGCCGAAGCCGCCCTCGGCCTGAGCGCCGTCTTACTTCTCCGGGGCGACCCGGCGGGTCACCGTCGTTTACTGGTTGAGGCGAGGGAGACCGCCGAAGGTGAATCGCATCCGCCGGCGGCAAATTTCAAGTTGGTGGAGGCGGCGGGGGCATACTTCGCGGACGAGGATTACGACGACGCATACCTGCTGGCCGAGGCCGCCGCCGCGGAATACCGCCGCACCGGTAACGCGTTTTTATACGGCGGCGCGGCAATCCTGGCCGCCTGGGCGGCATTGGCGCGGGGCGAACTGAAGGACTGCTACGAAATCCTCGGCCGTACGGAGTTGGAACGCCGCGCGCGCGAATCCAACGTATTTTTCGCGTATTATAACCTTACGGTAGGCGACCTCTATGTCGCCGAGGGGGACCCCGCGGCGGCACGCAGGTACTTCACCGCCGCGGCAGCCGCGGCCCGCGAGTTGAACCTGTGGCTGGCTCGAGGGAAATGCTACCTAAGCCTGGCCGGAATCGCCGCCCACGAAAACGAGCGGGAAAAATACCGGCGGCGCGGCTTATGGCTATTCGAGAACAAGGGCGCCGACCTATTAGTCCGCAAGGCTAAAGAAAAAACCGGCCTGCGACGAATCTAGACCCGGGGCACGTAATCCGGCCTGAGGACCGCCTGAACGCGGTGGAACCGAAAAAACGCCTAATCCCGGGTGGCAAATAAATCTTGACTTGATAACGGTTTTATATTTTAATGGGAAACGTCAAGAAATAATATTTAAATAGAAGCAAAGCCGCCTTTTATATAGAACCCTGCGCGCCGGCCGCGATCGGCGTTGCCGCACGCGAGGTGAGGCGAATGCCCGGTATGGAACTCGTTCTATTCGAGGAAGATTACACCAGCATTAACGAAATACTGGCGACCCTTGTACGCGAGACCAATTCCAAGTTCGCGTTGTTGGTGGATCGCTCGGGACAACTTATCTCGAGCCAGGGCGACACCGAAAACATGGATTCGCTGTCCTTCGCGTCGCTCTCGGCGGGCAACTACGCCGCGACGAGCGAGCTGGCTAAAATCCTGGGTCAAGAGGAGTTCTCGGTGCTCTTCCACCAGGGCACCAACGAATCGATTCACCTGTCGGTCGTGGCTAAAAGGGTTATCCTGGTCGTGGTATTCGACAACAAGACTACGTTGGGCCTCGTCCGCCTCCGGGTCAAAAAAGCGGTAGAAGAACTCTCGGGCATATTTAACCGCATCTTCCAGAAAGTTGCGGAGCGCGGCGCCGAGATCCCGTCGTTCCTGGGGGACACCTTCTCGAGCGTCGCCGAAAGCGAAATTGACAACCTATTCAAGGATTAAAAACTCTCGCCCGCGGCCGGGGGTTCGGCTATGTCGCTAATCAACTATTCGTCGCGTGAGATAAACTGCAAGATCGTTTATTACGGTTGCGGTCTCTGCGGCAAAACGACCAACCTCCTGTATATCCACGAGAAACTCCCCCACGACATCAAGGGGAAGATGGTCTCGTTGGCCACGGATACCGACCGGACCCTCTTCTTCGATTTCCTGCCGCTCGAGTTGGGGACGGTCAACGGTTTCAAAACGCGCTTCCACCTCTACACCGTCCCGGGCCAGGTCCACTACGACGCCTCGCGGAAACTTATCCTCAAAGGCGTGGACGGCATCGTCTTCGTCGTGGATTCGCAACGCAACCGCTTCGACGAAAATATCGAGTCTTTCGAGAA
>CAZLXP010000085.1:0-11209 GCA_964563535.1 uncultured bacterium
GGTCGTACCCGTAGCAACCCAGGTGGTCGGCCCGCACGGTGTCGAGGGATATGAATATGACGTCCGGGCCGTGTGCCTTAGGGTGCGCCGCCCATTTTAACTCGGGCAATACGTAAACGACGGCGGAGGCGGCGACGTAGGCGGCGGCGGCGGATATTAAGACCGGCTTCCTCGCGACCCTGGTCCTCAACGCACGCCACGCCGTCGCCGCGGCGAGCGCAACCAATCCGCACCCTACAAAAACGGCTAGTTTATACGGGTGCGTATCACCCAGGCGTATTAAAAACTCTTTCCTTATAATCAGAACGGCGTTCGAGGTCAATATGACGGTTACGAGGGCTATTTCGGGGAGTGCCGCGGCCCGTCGTTTCACCGCCGGGATTAGCCTACCCGCCAGCAACGCGGCGCCGTAAAACGCTAAAGCCAGCGCAACGGTTGCCGCCAGGTCCGCCGCGAGCGTCGCCGCGAAGACGACCGCCCGCCTGCCGGCCGCGGCGCCGGCGCCGTGCCCCGCGAGCAGGAGCAGCGTCTCGACGGCGCCGAGGGCTAAGCCGTAACCCGCTCCGATTTTTATTACATAAGATAGGTCGTGCTGATTAATGCCTTTTGATTTCATAGCCACAGGGCTTAACGCCGCTAATTTCCAGACGGGTTTCTTCCGTAAACCGTTCTCTCCTCGGCTAGTGGCCTAAGCCGGGGCCGGCGTGAAGCGGGTCGCGCGGATGCCGTAACTCGGGATACGAAGCGCAACCCGCCGTTCCGGCCCGGGAAACTTATTTTCAACTGGCGTGCCATCTTTATATGGTCAAACTAAGTGCGAAGTTTCCGCGGCGGCTTAGTGGGGTTCCCGCAGTCGGCGGACCGTTCTCAGGTTCTTATTATCCCAGTCATCTTCTTGCGGCGTTTCAAGGACCATGGGGAGGTGCCGCAACGCCGGGTGGTTGATTAGTTGTTTAAAGCCGTTCCGGCCGATCGTCCCGCGGCCTATATGCTCGTGGCGGTCGAGGCCGCTCCCGGGTCCGGCCTTGGCGTCGTTGAGGTGAATGAGTTTTATCTTGTCGGCGCCGACGTACGGGTCGACTTCGGCTAGAATACGTTCCAAGCCGTCGCCGCCGGCGGCGAGGTCGTAGCCCATAGCGTGGGCGTGGCACGTGTCAACGCACAGCGCGACCCGGCGCTGCACCTTTTTACCTAGTTTTTTATACAACGCGGCCAACTCCGTAAACGTCGTTCCCACCTGGTTGGACTTACCCGCCGAATTTTCCATTAAGATCGTGACTGCGGCGCGAGGCGTCGCCTCGACGGCGCGGCGTATCGCGCCGGCGGCGCGCTCCTTGCCCGGCGAAAGGCCCGCGCCCCGGTGGCTGCCCAGGTGCGTTACGAGGTAGCGGCCGCCCAGCCGCGCCGTCGTTTCCACCGCTTCGACTAACGCCGCGGCCGACTTTTCGTAAAGGTCGTCGTCGGGGGCGGCGAGGTTGGGCAGATAGGGCATATGGACGAAGAACGGCTCGAGGCCGTGGCTCGCCAACTCCCGGCGAAACGTCGCGACGTCATCTTCGGGGTGCGCTTTTTGGCGCCACCCGCGAGGATTAGAGGGGAATATTTGGAAAGTAGTGCAGCGCAACGCGGCGGCGCGCTCAGCCGCCAGATGTACGCCGCCGGCGATGGAGACGTGTACCCCTAGTAAAAATTTATCGGCGGGCAAGGGAGGCCTCTATTAAAAAACCGCCCGGCGGGCGGTTTTAATTTTCTTTTCGGTTATTTGGGCGCAGAAGCCGGTTTTTCGGCGGGTTCTTTGGCCTTGGCCGGGCCGGTCGGTTCTTCGGTTTTCCACGGCCGCGACGGCCTGGCCGGTATTTTTTCGGCCGCCTTCGCTTTTTTGTCCTCCATTAAGGATTTGCCGCCGCGCGGCATCGCCGATAGTTTCGCGAGCACGAGCGACGTTACCATAAACATAATGGCCGCGGCGGTCGTGAGCTTCGCCAGGAACGTCCCGGGGCCGCGGCCGCCGAAGAAGGATTCCGAAGCCGCGCCGCCCGCGCCGAAGACGCCCGAAAGGCCGGCGCCCTTGCCGGTCTGCAGGAGGACGATCGCAATCATCGCGACCGCGAAGATTATATGGGCCGTAATTACTACCGGGTGAAATATATCCACTTGGCGCTCCTCATCAGCAATATAACATATTTTAAGCCGACCGTCAACCGGTCTTACTATTCCGCGAACCTCATTATGGGGACGAACGTTTCGGCTTTTAAACTCGCGCCCCCTACCAACGCGCCGTCAATGTCGGGTTCGGCCATGAGTTCTTTGACGTTGTCCGGTTTGACGCTGCCGCCGTATAAGATGCGCAACGCTTGGGCGGCGCCGGGGCCGTATGCTCCGCTTATCGCGTCGCGTATCAGGGCGTGCGCTTCCGCCGCAATTTTGGGCGTAGCGGTCCGGCCGGTGCCTATGGCCCATACCGGCTCGTACGCGACGGCGACGCCGGCGGCGTCACCGGCCTCGACGCCGTCCAGGCCGGCTAGTATCTGGCGGCGGACGAGGTCCTTCCAACCGGCGCCGGCTTCGCGCTCTTCCAACTTTTCGCCCACGCAAAGAATAGGTTTTAGGCCGGCTCGGAGAGCGGCGCGTACCTTTTTATTGATTACCGCGTCCGTCTCGTGGAAATATTGCCGCCGCTCGGAGTGGCCTACGATGACGTACGCGACGCCCAGCGCCGTCAACATCGGCGGCGAAACCTCGCCCGTAAACGCCCCCTCCTCTTCGTAGAAGACGTCCTGGGCGCCGAGCTTAATTAGAGACCCGGTTAACACTTCCGCGACCGCCGCTAACGACGTAAACGGCGGGCATACTACGATGTCTACGTCGTTGACGCCGGCGGCGCCCTCCCGGATGGCCCGCGCGAGTTTCCTGGCGTCGTCGACGGCGCCGTACATCTTCCAGTTTCCCGCCACAAGCGGCGTGCGCAACATAATGAACGTCACCTCGTTTTTAATTCCCGGGAAATTACCCAAAGTTTCGCCGAGAGCCGCCGGTAATATAATTAAAACCGCCGTCATTTTCAAGGATAAAAGGTTCCCCGTTTATTTTCTTTTCATTTTTACGCGCGTCGGTTATATTTACGCGTTTACGGTTCGGCGGCATTCGCGCCACGTTAAAACACCGACGTTGAAACCCAGATTAGAGATCCCCCGGCGAAATATTACCGCGGAGCTTCGCCTCGCCGAGGAGCTTACCGTTGACCCGGCGTTGGCGCAAGTCTTGTACGGGCGCGGCCTGAAGGATGGCGCGGCCGCGGCCCGTTTTCTTTTCCCCGAGCTGACGTCGCTAACGCCGCCGGCCGACTTCCCCGGCTTAGACGAAGCCGCGGAGCTCATCTCCCAATTTTGCAACCGCGGCGCCAAGAAGGTATTCGTCGCCGGGGATTACGACGTCGACGGCTTGACGGCGACCGCGCTTTTATGCTTGGTGTTGCGGCGCCTGGGCGCGGCCGTCGATTATTACATTCCTAATCGCTTAGCCGAAGGCTACGACCTATCGACGGAAACGGTGCGCCGCGCCGTCGACGCCGGCGCCGAGCTTTTGGTTACTGCGGACTGCGGCAGCCGGGCGCATGAGGCGGTAGCCGCGGCGCGGCGTGAGGGCCTGGCCGTCGTCGTGACGGACCACCATCGCCTGGGCGAGACTCTCCCGCCCGCGGACGCCGTCGTAACGCCGCAACGGCTGCCGGAGGGCCACCCGGCGCGAGGCTTTGCCGGCGTAGGCGTCGCGTATAAGCTGGCGGAGGAGATTATCCGCGGCCGCGGCGGCGAACTCGAAGCGGCGTCTCTTTTGCCGCTCGTCGCGTTGGGGACCGTGTGCGACGTCGTCAGCCTCGACCGGGAAAACAGGGCCCTCGTAGCCGCAGGTTTGGAGGCGTTCCCCGGCGAATTATTCCCGGGTTTGGCCGCGGTGATGAGGGAAGCGGGGATAGAGGCGCCGGTGACGTCTTGGCATCTCGCTTTTATCGTCGGGCCGCGGTTGAACGCCGCCGGCCGTTTGGGTCACCCGGAGTACGCGTTGGAACTCTTGCTGGCGGAAGAAGAGGGACCGGCCCGGGCCATCGCGCGGAAGCTTGAATATTTCAACGGCCAGCGGCGCGCTTTCGAAGAACGGGCCACGGCCGGCGCCCTGAAACGCGGCGCGGCGCGCGTAAATTCGGGGCGTCGTTCGATCGTCCTGTGGGATGAATCGTGGCACCCGGGCGTAATAGGCATCGTGGCGTCGCGGGTGGTAGAGCGCTTCTTCCGGCCCACGGTTCTCGTCGCCGTCGAGGGCGACGCGGGCCGCGGCTCGTGTCGGAGCATACCGGCTTTCGACGTCCACGAGGCCCTGGACGCGCTGCGGGATTACTTGGGCCGCTTCGGCGGCCACCGTTTGGCGGCGGGTTTTGATATAGAAAGGGACCGCATCCCGGATTTCGCGGAGGCTTTTGAAAATTTCGCCGCCGCGCGGCTCGACGACGACGCGCTGCGGCCGGTCGTACGGGTCGACGGCCATATGCCGCTGTCGGCCGTAAATGCGGCTCTCGTCGGCGACCTCGCGTTGCTCGAGCCGGCGGGGCAGGGAAACCCCGCGCCGACCTTCTACACCGAAACGCGCGTAGCCGCGGAGACGCAACGCGTTTTTAAGGACGCGCACGTCGAGGTGCTGGCGACGGCGGGGCCGGTGACGGTCCGCGCTATCGGCTTCAACCTCGCGCCCGACGGCGGAAAGCTCGAGCCGGGGGAATACGGCTTGGTTTACACGCCGGTGATAGACAAGTGGCGGGACCGCGAGCGCCTCGAGTTGCGGCTGGAATGCATTTTACCGGTCGCGCGGGGCGCGTACGCCGACGGCATATCGGCGGCCGCGTTAATCGATAAACGCCGAGAGGGGCCCGGGGTCGTAGTTTCAGGGCGCGGCCCGGCCGACGCCGTTTTCGGCCTGCCCGGGCAAGAGCATCTGGCCGGCGGTTGCGAATTCATCCCCTACGCGGGTTACGTCGAAAAGCCGCGGCGTTGGCGGCGGCTGTGGTTGGCGGCGCCGCCCTTTGACGCGCACCGTATGGCGATGGTTTTGGTCGCGGCGGACGAGGTCGTTTTGGCGTTCGGCGACGCCGAGGCGTCGGCGGCTAAGAAGTTTCTGGGCGGTTATTACCCCGACCGCGATAGATTGGCGGAAGTGTATCGAACGTGGCGGGAACGGGGGCCATCGTTGATAGAAGAAAGCGACGTAGGTTTACGCCGCGCTTTCGACATATTCCGCGAATTGGGGCTCGTCGAGGAGCGCGGCGGCGGCGCGGCGGCGCCGGCCTACGGGCCCCGGTTGACGGGCGAAGAACGGAAGAGACTCGAAGATTCCGCGTTATTCAAACGGTGCGAGCGGCGGCGCGAAACGGCGGAACAGTTCATCACGGCCGTTTGTCGTTGGCCCGCGGCCGCCTTGGAAGAGTTGGCGGCGGAGCTCTCGCTGGCAGCTTCCGGCCTTGACACCTCGCCGGCCGTTCTGTAATATGGGTTAAAAATTTCTTGCCAAGGGGAATAAAGAGTGATACGAATCGTCGCCGTTCATCCTGACGTAATTGCCCCCGAGCGTTTAAGGCAGGGAACGCCGCGTTTTAACGCCGAATGGATAGAGCTTTTTAACGCCGGCGGGAAGGCCGTCGACGCCTCCGGGTATTTTATCGTCAACGGCCGAGGCGAAGGTTTCACCATCGAACTGCCCCGGCGTAAGGTATTGGCGGTGGGCCCGCACCAGTCGCTAGTGATATTTTCGGGGTTTCCCGATGACCCCGCCGACCCGGCGATTTGTTATCTGGCTAACCAGGCGTCGAGGCTCTTCCTCCGGCGCAGTTCTTATTTTTGGGGAACCGACGAGGATAACGTTTACCTTTACTCTTCGCGCGACGCGTACGCGCAGAACGCCGACGGCTACGTCGACTTTTACCACTACAAGCGCCGCTCGGCCAGAGTAATCATCTCAAGAAAAAATTTTAACTAAGGTCAGAAGATATGGACGCCGTCGACATAGTTTCGCTCCGTCGCCGTCTTTTCAACGAAAAGCGAGCTCAACTCGAGCGGTTGCTGGAGGCGCCGCTGCTCCTGTATTGGGGTCGGTGGGAAGGGCCCACTATTCGGTCGTTGACGTTGGCCGATGATTTTACCAGGCCGACGTTCTTATTGTGCGAGCCCGGGGGGGCGACGGCGGCGTTCGTCCAACAGATCGAGGCGGACGAGTTGTCCGCGTTATCCGACGAGATAGATATTACGACGTACGGGGCCGCGGCCGAGCTGGAGGAGAAGCTCGGAAGGCGCTTGAAGAAATTCGGCGAGGTCGTGGCCGAAGTTTCGGTGGATTTTTTCGCCCTCGACCGCCTCCCGTCTTATTACGTCAAGTTCGTCTCGTCGGTGGTGAAGGTCCGAACGGGAGACGACGTCCTCATACCGTTCCGCGCGCTGAAGTCGCCTTTGGAGCTCGCGTTGATGAAAAAGGCCTCCGAGGCGACGTTGGCCGTTTTCGCCGACCTCGAGGAGAAGGTCCGTCCGGGCGTAGCCGAAGAGGAGATATTAAATTTCCTTTTGCACCGAGCCGTCGACGCCGGCGGCGCGCCGGCCTATCCGCCGGTCGTGGCTTCCGGCGCGCGTTCCCGGCATCCTCATCCTCAGCGCCGTACGGCGAAGAAAATCGAAGCCGGCGATCGCGTCATCGTGGACTATGGCGTCGACCTGTGGGGTTATAAGGCGGACGTTACGCGGACGTACGTCGCCGGCGGCGACGCCGGCGCGGACCCCTACTACGACGTCAGCGTCGAGCTCGCGCGCTTCGTACGCGAGGCGGACCTCGGCGCGATGACGCCGCTCGAGCTGGGCAGGGAGGTCGCGCGTATTGTAAAAGACGCGGGCTTGAGCGACCGCGAGCGCCACGGCTACGGCCACGGCCTGGGAGTCGAAACCCACGACCCCCATCCCTATATCGTCGCCAAGCCGCTGCCGTGGTTGGAACGTCCGTTCGAAGACGGCATGGTTTTTACCTTCGAGCCCGGCTTTTATGACGAGCGCGGCGGCTTCAGGGTCGAGGATGACTACGTCGTCTGGAAAGGGCGGGCGGTCCCGATGCAGGAGTTTGAACCGGCCGCGCCGTTGTAGCGCGAGAATAAAAATTTTAAAGGCCGTAGCCGCGCGAGTTCTCGTCGTCCCGATTTCAAACGTTCGTCGCCGCGGCGCGGGGGCCGAAACCTTAACGGTTATGGTACGATATTATTTAAAAACGGCTCGATAAAAAACCGGGGGGTAATTACGTCGTGTCGCGCGCCGACTTCGGCTCGAGAGTCTAAGCGGTCGCGTCGCTTTTTTTCTTGACATCGCGGCGTCGTTGGGTTAAATTATTTACGAAGCGATATACCGTTCCCGAACCAAGCAACGTTCAACCCGTACGGGAGGTATAATAATGCCGTTTTATCAATGCAAAGGTAGTAAGACGTACCATACCAGGACGACCTGCTCCAGGGTGCCGGGGAACGTCAAGACCAACGCCACCTGGTCCGTGCGCGGTTCAAAGCCGAAGGGCAAGATGTGCGTGGAGTGCGCCGCGAAGGCGAAGCCGAAAGGCAAGCGGAAGTCGGTAAAAATCGATACGGTACCTTTGCCCGAAAAACCACTCCCAATCAGGAAGAAGAGGGTAGCCAAGAAGAAGTCCGCGGCGAGGAAGCCGAAACGGAGAGCTAGAAAGAAGTAGTGGCGGTGGCATTCCGTTTTGATTAAGCGCCGAGGCTACGGGCCTCGGCTTTTTTGACGAAGGTTTGCGGTCGGCGGGACGCCGGCGTATTTTCGCTTGATTCCGCGGCCGGGGTGTGTTATAAATAATGGGAAGGGCCTATAGCTCAGCTGCGGTTAGAGCGCGCGCCTGATAAGCGCGAGGTCACAGGTTCAACTCCTGTTAGGCCCATAGGGCCCGCCGACGGCGGGCTTTTTTAAGTCGTAACTCGACGATTATTTGGCGTCGCGGCGTGAACCGTCCGGTTTGCGCCGGCGAGCGGGAAGATGAAGATTCGTTTTATTAAATTAGTGGCGGTCGCGGCCGCGGCGGTAGGCGCGCCGTTCGCCTCGGCCCCGGCGCGGGCGGATGACGGCGCTACGACCGTAATTATCGCCGCGGCGACCGCCGGCGCGACGGCCGTGGCAACGCTTCTGGTCAAGGATTATTTCGACGCCAAAAGGGAGTCCAAAAGAATCGAGCGCGAGACGGCCGACATTCTGGAGGAAGTTAAAAGGATCGAAACGCGGGCGGAGGAGCTCGAGAGGGAGAACGACGGACTGGCGGCCCGACTCGAAGCCGCGCGAGGCGCGGCCGAGTTCTGGTCCGTGCTCATCCGCGAGGACGAAGAGTTCTTTACGCCCCGGCCCTTAGCGGGACGGGTGTCGGAGTACGAGCGAGGGTTGGAATTCCTGTTGGTCAATGACCCCGCGCTCGTCGAAAAAATAAACGTTGCGATGTCGCAACCGGAAAGCGATTGGGAACGGGCCGTTCTCATCAGGGCTTACGGTGCCGGTTTGCCGGGGGCCGATTTTTGGGAACTGAAGAAAAGGTTGGACCAGGGTTTGGAAGGCGGTGTGGTTTTAGTCGCCGGCGAGCGCCGGGCGCGCTACGTTTCGGGGGCGGAGAACATAATGGCCGTCCTCGATTACGTTTGGAGCGTAGCCGGCGAGGATAAATACAAAGAAACGTTGCAGAGGTTGTGGCGATGTACGCCGGAGGAAGTGGACGTCGCGCTCGCGGCGTTCCCGCCCCACGGTTAACGTCTTCACGCGTACCCGCTGCGCTTTTCAACCGGAAGTCCGGTGAGCGGCGGAGGGATTATGGCGGACGATAAATTAGCTGAGCTCGAGCAACGCGTCGACGGACTGGAGCGCCGCGTCAAGCTCGTCGAAGAAGGTTACGTCGACGACGAGAGGCGTAACCGTCGGGCGCGGACGATGAATATGTGGCTCCGCATCACGATCTACGTCATGTTCCTCTTGTTGATGGTGCTCTTCCTGGTCGTCTTCAAAGTCCGTTTCTAATAGTCATGAAACTCGCGACTGTTTTCGTTATCGCGTTAACCGGCTTGTGGGCCTGCGCCGACGACCGGCCCCCGGCGCCGTACAACCTGACGGCTACGAGCGAGGACGGGGGCGCCGCCCTACGGTGGGAAAGCGGCGCCGCGGACCGTTTCGTAATCCAGAGGTCCGAGGGCACGGACTACAACTTCGTCGAGTTCGCTTGGACCCGGGGCAGCCAACGGTTTTTCGACGACTACGACGTCATCCCGAACGAATGGTATTTTTATCGCGTCGCCGCCTTTTACGACGCGTGGGGAGGGGAGGAAAACGTGTATAGCCCATTTTCGCCCGAGGTGGGCGTCGAAATAAAATGACGACCGGTGGTGGCGGATTATGACGCGGGCGGATTTGAAGATCGCGGCCGCTCTTTTTTTAACCTTCGTCGGCCTCTACGCCTTGTGGGCGCCGGGCTACTTCTACCTCCTCGACGCGTCCTTCAAGCTCACGTGGGCGGAGAACGTCGTCCACCGCGGCCACCTCCACTTCGACCGCGACCAGATCGGCAAAGAGTCGCGCATCGGCACGTACTTTTACCCGGGCCGCAACGGCGAGCTCTACATCCACTTCCCGCTGGGCGGTCTTTTCTGTTTTATCCCGCCGGTGCTCGCGGCCGCCGCGGCCACGAAAATATTCCCGGCGCTGGCGGAGTGGAACGTCGCCTACGGGATCGCGTCCTTTAACAACGTTTTCTGGACCGCGGCGTCGCTCGTGGTGTTGTTCTGGTTGGCGCGGCGGCTGGGCTTGCCGGCGCGGCGGGCCGCCGCCGCGGCCGCCGTCTTCGGCGTCGCGACGCCCCTTTTGCCCTACGCCACCTACGACTTCAACGAACCGGTGGCCGGCTTCTTCGTCCTCTTGGCCGCGGCTTTAATCGTCGTCGGGTGGGACACGAGGTCGGCGAGGTATTCGCTCGTCGCCGGCCTTGCTCTCGGCTTCGCGTTTACGGTCCGCTACGAGATACTTGCCTTCGCGGCCGCGGCCGCGGCCCTGTGGTTCGTCTTCGCCGTCGGCGACAAGTCGCGTCGGCCGGCGTTTTTAACTTTCGTCGGCGCCTTCGTCGCGTTGGCGGCGGTGGTCCCCTTCTATAACTGGTACGCGCGAGGCGCCGCCGGCAACTTCGCCTACAATACGTTGCCGTTCTTTACCAACCTCGTTAAGGCGCGGTTCGGGCCGCTTGGGGGCGGCGGGCCGCTGCTCTTCGTCGGCCGATTCCTATGGGTCTATTTTCTCTCGCCCAATATGCACAACGTCATATTGTACTGCCCGTTGGCGGCGTTAGGCGTCGGCGCCGCGGCGTCGCTCGCGCGGGCGTACGGTCGGCGGATACTCTTTTTGATAATTCCGGCTCTCGGCCTGGCCGCGGCCGTCGTTTTCACCACGTACTCGAGTTGGGCGTGGGGGCTTCGTTACGCGTACGTCTTCTGGGCCGTCCTGGCCGCGGCCGCGGTCCTGGCGCCGCGCCGGCGGCCGTGGGTCAAAGCAATCTTCGGCGTGTGCGTGGGATGGGGGATAGCGCTTTCGGTCGTCGCCGTCGTCGCCGATTATCAGCTTACGCAGAACGACATAGCGGTAGATGTATTGGGAGACCCCGCAAAGGTCAACTACCGCGGCTGGCTGCCGGCGGGCCGCGCCGAGCCGCGGTACTCGCAAATATTATGGCAGTTCAAGTACGCCGGCCTGGCCGTCGCGCGGACCGTAGACTACTACGTCCACCGCGGCGAGTTGCGGTGGCTCGACCGGCCGCCGCCCGGCCTTAAGGGCGACGACCGCGCCCTTCTGGATATCTGGCCGGTATACGCGCAGGTAAACGGCGAGGCGCGGGCCGCCGCCGTGTGGCCGCCGTACCTTCTGTTATTAATAGGGACCGTAGCCGCGGCGCGATGGCTCAAGCGGTTGGCCGATACGCCAGCTTAAAGTAGGGGCCGACCTTCAGGTCGGCCCGCCTTAAGGGTCAGGGCGGCGAGTAGGCGGGCCCGTGCCGCAACTATTGACGGCGTTATGAATTCTTATTACAATTAAATAGCTTAATGGGGGCGTAGCTCAGCTGGAAGAGCGGCGGCTTTGCAAGCCGCAGGCCGGCGGTTCGAATCCGC
>CAZLXP010000086.1:0-11016 GCA_964563535.1 uncultured bacterium
CCCGCCAAGCCGCGGAAGGCCGCGCCTCGGGCCGCCGGGAAAGGCCTAACCGCCGACGAAATAAATCGAACGATTACCCAGCGCCGCGCCGGCATCCAGAACGAGTATAATACCCTACTGAAGAACAACCCCCACCTCGGCGGCGGCAAAGTAACGGTCCGCTTCACCGTCTCGAGCCGGGGCGACGTGACCTCGGCCGAAATAGTAGAAGACTCGGTGGGAAACCCGGCGCTAGCCGCGGCGGTCCTGAGACGCGTCGGGAGCTGGAAGTTCCCCCGCTCGCCGGGCGAAACGGTCGTCGTCTACCCGTTCGTATTCGTAGCCAGCGGGACCTAACGCAAACTGCGTACGTACTATACTTATCATAAAAGCCGCCCCCGGGCGGCTTTTATACAAAAAAGTGTGCCGGGCGGCCAAAAGGACGCCCGACACGGGTATTGGGGGGGGTCTTTGGGATATCAGGTATTAGCCCACTGCCAGGATCGAACTGGCGACCTCATGCTTACCATGCATGTGCTCTACCTACTGAGCTAAGTGGGCACACAGCCTTTTTCTTCGGGAGCACGGGAGGTCGCCGCCGATTCCACGAGATATTTAACATACGGCGGAACGGCTGTCAAGGAAAAAATTCACGGATGCGACCGAAATCGCCGGGTATAACTATTTCCCGCCTGGCGCTTTTGGCGAGGTCCGTAAAAAGACGGCGCCGACCTATGGTATATTGAAAGAGCTTTTATTACGGCCTGTCGCCGGGGCTCGAGCCGCTTTTAAACCCGCCCCGGCCGCCGGCAGTCAAATATATAAACGTGTAGCGTAATTTATCGCGTCAAGGAGGATGACGGTTATGGCTAAAAAATTCTTAGTCGGCGTCGGGGCCGCGGCGTTTTTGGCGTTAATATTTTTCGCGTGCTCCAGTTCCACCGGCCCGAGCGATGAGGAAGACGTACGCGACCTCGTCGACGGCAAATACGCGGCGTATTTCGACGACCGCGACGCGTACGGCGGCGGGAAACCGGGCGGCGGCGACGGCGAGGCCACGCTCCCGGTAAACTGGTGGCGGACGGTAACGTACGCCAAGCGAACCGTATACGTTACCCTCGAGGCCCCGTATACCGTGGCGGACGTCGTCGTCCGGGACGACATCCGCGGCCTGATGTATATAGACCGCTCGCCGAACAAGATCCTCGACCCGGGGACCAAGCCCCTCGCGGTATACCGGACGCGCCACGCCCGCTTCGAACGGGCCTCGAGCGACGACCCCTGGGAGCTTGAGGCCATAAGCCCGGCCAGCTACAGTGTTCAGGAAGAGGGCCGGCAAACGGTCACCATCACCAGCGTGCGCGTCGTTACCGGCGCGGGCTACGACCGGACGTTCGAGGATACCGCCGAACTCATCCCGCTCGACGAGCTCCCCCAGGTCAACCTGGGCGAGACGATCACGGTGACGGTCAAGGCGACGAACACCTCCGCCGAGGGGTGGGTGCCGAAGTCGTTCTGCTTCCTCCACCACGACTGGAAGCGTTACGACATGTCCGAAGAAAGCGGCGACGTCTTCAAGGGCGAATACCGGATAACCGCCCAGCCCGGCGTGCGCCACGGCGGCGCGAGCGCCATCGACGCCGGGACCCTTCAGAACGAGACCGCGGACGACTACAACGCCGACGGCTGGAGCCTGCCGTTCGTAGTTAAATAATCCCGCGCCCACCGCGACGACCAAAGCGGCCTCCGGGCCGCTTTTTCACAACGCCGCGACGATTTCCCCTTGGGTTTCGGCGCCAGCCGTGTTATATTAACACGCCAACAGGAGGAGAGCCCTCTAACCTTCTGCCCCAGCGAGGGAAACGATGGGATTCGAAATAAGACCCGTAAAGTACGTCCCGCCCGCCGAGATAGATTTCGACAACCTCGGCTTCACTTTCATCCCCACCAAGAAGATGTTCGTCGCGCAATACGCCGGCGGCACGTGGACCGACCACGGCCTTATGCCCGTCGGCGAGTTCTGGGCCCACCCCGCCGCCGGCGCCTACCATTACGGCCAGGCGATATTCGAGGGGACGAAGGCCCGGCTGACCAAAGGCGGCGAGATCGTCCTCTTCCGCGCAATAGACAACGCGCGGCGGATGGCCGACGGCTGCCGGCGCCTGATGATGCCGGCCTACGACGAGGACAAGTTCGTCGACGCCGTATCGCAGACGGTCCTCGCCAACAAGGCCTACGTTCCAACGGAGGAGCAGGGCGCGTTATACATCCGGCCCGCGATGTTCGCCTCCGGCCCGGTGTTGGGCGTCAAACCGGCGGACGAGTATATCTTTCTCGTCTTCGTATCGCCGGTGGGGCCGTACTTCAAAGGGGGATTCAATCCCATACGGTTGAAGATATCGAAAGAGTATCACCGGGCGCCGGCGGGAGGGGTGGGCTGCGTCAAAGCCGCGGGCAACTACGCCCCCGGGATGTACCCCCATTCCCTCGCCAAGCAGGAGGGCTACGCCGAGCTCCTCTACCTCGACGTCAACAACGAGCACTTCGAGGAGGTGGGGGCGGCCAATTTCTTCCTGCGCAAGGGCGACGAGCTCGCGACGCCGTCGCTCGACGACAAGAGCATCCTCCCGGGGTATACGCGGGCGAGCGTCCTGCAGCTGGCCGCGGACGAAAACCTCCTGACCATCGAACGGGACGTCTTCCTGGATGAGATCTACGACGCCGACGAATGCTTCTGCGCCGGGACCGCCGCGGTCATAACGCCCATCGGCGCCGTGAACGTAGACGGAAAAGAGGTCGTCATCGGCGGCGGCGGCGTCGGCAAGTACTCGCGCCTCTTCTACGACCGGCTCAACGCCATCATGCTCAAGGAAGCGCCGGACAAGTACGGCTGGGTGACGACCATAGGGAAGAAATAATCCCCTCGGGGCTTTACGCCGAAGCGGCGGCCTTCAAGGCCGCCGCTGCTTTCTATGAGCCAACCCGCCCGCGCGGGCGGGTATTCTTATTTAGACACCGATTACCCTACCGGGACGCAAGACGATAATACGCGTCATATATGACGTCGCCTGCTTTGTACTTATGCGCGGCGTCCGCGCCGCGGCCTCGGTCCTTTCGGGTCATCTATACAACGCCTTCACCCGGCCCAGCGACGCCGGCGCCACGGCGGTATAGCCTTCGTAGCGGTAAATATAACCGTTTTGGCACAGGATGTATAGTTTTACCCACTGGTCGTAGGTGGGCCAATCGACGCCCGCGGCCACGCCGAGCGGCCTGGCCGGCATCGTGTCGAAAACTTGCCATAGGCGGTTATAGTCCCAATACACGTCGTTGCTGTCGCGGACGCCGGCGAAGAAGTCGTCGTACGTCACCGGCGCCGCGGCCGGGCCGGCGAACGTCGATAATAAAGACCCGGTAGTCGCATTCAACCGCGCGATACAGCCCGCGTCGCGGCAGGCCGCGAACAGGCCCAGGCCGTGGGGACTATAACCATCCGTAAAACCCAGGCCGTAGGGAGCCCCCGCCGGGCAACGGAACGAACCGACCAACGAACCCGCCGTCGTGAGTCTGTAGATATATCCGTTGGTCCGGTTACTTATGAAGAACCGACTCCAGTTGTAGCCGTCGTACGTAATGCCCCGCGCGGGGGCCGGGACCGACACGGCGAAACTCCCCAGTAGCGAACCGTTCGTCGTCAATTCGCAAACGGTCGGCGGCGCGGCGTCTATCAAGACGTAAAAACCGCGGTTCTCGTACGCTACGTCTATAGCTCCCGGCGGCGCCGCGAACGAGGCCACGAGGCGCGGCGGCCACACTTGCGCGCCCGCGCCGGCCGCCAACGTCGCGATTACTATCGCGCCTAGAAACCCGCGAAACATTTCGGTACCCCCTTTTCGCTTCGAAACCCTGCGCCTGGTTATACTATATAGAGTCCCAAGCTAATGGAACAACGCCTTCACCCGGCCCAGCGACGCCGGCGCGACGGCGGTCCAACCGAAATACTGGTAAATGTAACCGTTATTACATAAGACGTAGAGGTAAACGTCCGGGTCCGTTTCCCATAGGATGCCCGCCGCTACGCCCAACGGCCTCGCCGGCAATTTATCCATAACTTGCCACGCGCCGTAATAATCCCAAAAGAGGTTATTCGAGAAGCGGTCGCCGGCGAAGAAATCGTCGAAAGTAACTACGGCCGTAGACGGCCCCTCAAAACTCGAGAGGACCGAACCGGTAGTGACGTTAAACCTTACGATTTGGTTCTCGTCGCGGCACGCGGCAAACAACCCGGCCCCGTGCCGAGTTAACCATGCGTAACCCAGCGCGTAAGGTTTGCCGACGGGGCATATAAAAGAACTTGCGAGCGACCCGGCCGTAGTAATTTTATAGATGTAACCGTTCAGGCGGTTACTAATGAACATCCATTCGCGCGTATATTCGATATAAGTTAAACCGCGGACGCCCTGGGGCAACGTTACGGTAAAACTCGCCGTTATGGACCCGTTGTAGTTAAGTTGATATATCTGCCGCTGCGGACTGTCGGCTAGTACGTATAACGGCCCCCGCCCCTCGAATGCGACGTCAATCGCTCCCGGCGGCGCCGGGAACGAGGCCACGAGGCGCGGCGGCCACACTTGCGCGCCCGCGGCCGCCGCCAACGTCGCGATTACTATCGCGCCTAGAAACCCGCGAAACATTTCGGTACCCCCTTTTCGCTTCGAAACCCTGCGCCTGGTTATAGGGTATGTAGTCCCACGCTAACGGAATAAAGCCTTCACGCGGCCGAGCGAGGCGGGCCCGACCGTAATATAACCGTAGTAATAATAAATAAACCCGTCAGCGCAAAGAACGAAACCGCAGATACCTTCGTCGTAAGGCCTATGTTCGACCCCAACCGCTACCCCGCGCGGACGGGCGGGCAGCTTGTCGAGGACCTGCCAACTACCGTAATAATCCCAATAGAGAAACCGCGAATAGCGGTCTATCGCTAAGCAATAGTCGAATCCTATGACCGCCGAAGCGGGGCCCCGGAAACTTGATAAAAGCGAACCCGTCGCCGGGTCGATTTTCGCTATCAAGTTTTCGTCCGGACAAGCGGCGAATAAACCCTCTCCGTGGCGGGAATAGTCCGAATAGGTAAACCCGTAAGGCTTACCTGCGGGGCATACGAAAGAACTAATTATCAAACTTGCCCTAGGAATCTCGTAGATATAGCCGTTTATACGGTTACTTATCCACAAAGCCTGGTCGTTAAACGGCGTATAACCCAAACCCCGGGCCCCCCGCGGGACGGGCACGGTAAAAATATTTATTATAGATCCGCCTAAGCCGTTGAGTTCGTAAATCGTCGGGGGGCTCCCGTCGACGAGAATAAAGTCCTCGAATACCCCAAGAGCTATGTCCAAAGCCCCCGGCGGCGCCGGGAACGATGCGACAAGCCGCGGCGGCCACACTTGCGCGCCCGCGCCGGCCGCCAACGCCAAAACGGCCGCCGTAAATAAAACGTCGCGAACCATCTTCGTACCCCCTTTTTATTTACACCCTCGGAACGTTAACGCGACTCGATTTATCTGAACCCAACCCCAGCCCTTGCTCCCGGCCCGCGGCGGCCATAAAGGCCGCCGCTCCTTATCCTTCCGTTATTCAGTCGCCCGTGGCCGTAACGGTCTCCTTCTCGAACATGAGGACGACGGTGCGCCGGGGCGCCCGCGGCCTGTGCGCAACGCCTTTGGGCACGACTAAGCCCTGGCGCGGCCCAAGCTCCACCGTCCGCCCCTCCAAGTCTATCATAAGCTTGCCGTCGAGGACGAAGAAGAACTCGTCCTCGCGGTCGTGCTTGTGCCAGTGGAACTCGCCCTCCAGGACGCCGAGGCGCACGACGGCGTCGTTGACGCGGCAGAGGGTCTGGTTCCACCAGCGCTCGGCGCACCCGTCGGCCAAGCGGCCTACCTCCACGACCTCCAGCGGCCCGTACTTCACGTCGGTGTGAATAGAATATTCCATCGATTTTCCCTAGGAGCGGCCTATATTATATCCCCTGGCTGCGGCGGCGCCTAGCCGCCGAGCGCGAACATCGGCCCGCCCGAAATACGGAATTTCGTACGCTCGGCCCAACCCCGGTCAAAACCGTAAACGTCTTCGAGCAATACGAGGGCAACGTTAAGCTTAAAGGAAGGCCGCAGTTTGAAACCCGTTTCCGCCTCCCAGATAAAAGTCAGATACCGGTCGGTTTCCGCGAAATATTCGCGCTCGTAAACCCCGGCGAAGCCCACCCCCGCCTTAATATCAAAACGTAATAAGTCGGCATCGTAAACTAAGCCGGCGACGGGCGCGGCGAGCACGTCGTTTACAGTATATGAACCGGTCGGCCAGTTGCCGTATTCTACGTCGGCGTAAACCCAGCGGCCGTCGAGCGCCAATTGAAAAGATGCCGGCCCGGGGCCGAAGCGCCTCCCTACGGCGACGGCCAAGGCGAACTCGGCCGCCCGCTCGTCAAACCACGCGTCGGGCGGGTAATAATCGCCCTTAAAAGGCCACAGGACGACCGCCTCGGCCGTCACGTCGTACGCCGAAAAGCGCGCGTCCGCGCGGGCACCGCCGAACATAGGTAACCACACGCCGTCCGCGTTGTGCAAACTGCCGCCGTAATCCTCGCGCGCCAGGCCGCCGTTGGCCGCGACGCCTACCGTGGGCCCAACGTAAAACTCCGCCGCCCCCGCAATCCCCGCGGCAGCGGCCAGCGCCGCGAAAATCATACCCGTTCTCATAGTTGTCCTCCGCCAAGCACAAACTCCCGGTTAAAAACCCCTCTTGAAACGGCACCCTTCTCTTTCATTAGTTCAAGGCGCGCGGCCGACGTTACATCGGCCGCGCGGCGGCCGTAAAGGCCGCCGCTTCTTATCCTTAAATTATCCCACGCTCGGCAAGTCCACGCCCTTTTCCTTCGCGAACTTAATCGCCTCCTCGTAGCCGGCGTCGGCGTGGCGCATGACGCCGGTCCCCGGGTCGTTCGTCAGGACGCGTTCGAGGCGCGCGGCCTGCTCCGCGGTGCCGTCCGCGATTACCACCTGGCCCGCGTGCAGCGAGTAGCCGATGCCGACGCCGCCGCCGTGGTGCACGCTCACCCACGTCGCGCCCGAGACGGCGTTGAGCAGCGCGTTGAGAACGGGCCAATCGGCGATGGCGTCCGAGCCGTCGCGCATCCCCTCCGTCTCGCGGTAGGGCGACGCCACCGAGCCCGCGTCCAAATGGTCGCGGCCTATCACGAAGGGCGCCTTCGCCTTGCCGGCCTTCACGAGCTCGTTCATCGCGAGGCCCATCTTGGCGCGCTCGCCGTAGCCGAGCCAGCATATCCGCGCCGGAAGCCCCTGGAACGGGACCTTCTCGCGGGCGAGCCTGAGCCACCGGGCGAGCGCCTCGTCTTCCGGGAAAAGCTGCAGCGCGGCCTCGTCGGCGGCGGCGATATCGGCGGCGTCGCCGGAGAGCGCGGCCCACCGGAACGGGCCCTTGCCGCGGCAGAACATGGGCCTGATGAACGCCGGGACGAAGCCGGGGAACGCGAACGCGTCCGCGACGCCGGCCTTCCGCGCCTGGGCGCGTATGTTGTTGCCGTAGTCGAACGTGACGGCGCCCCTCTTCTGCATCTCGAGCATGGCCTCGACGTGGCGAGCGACGGTCTCGTACGCCCGCTTCGTGTACTCCTCCGGGTCCTTCTCCCGCAGCGCGAGCGCCTCCGCGAGCGTCATCCCCGCGGGGACGTAGCCGCGGAGCATGTCGTGGGCGGAGGTTTGGTCGGTGAGGGCGTTGGGGACCTCGCCGCGACGCGCGAGCTCGGCGTGGACGTCGCCGGCGTTGCCGACCAGGCCGACCGACAGCGGCTCCTTTTTTTTCAGCGCCTCGTCTCGCCAGCGCAGCGCCTCGTCCAGGTCGTCGGTCATACGGTCGCAGAAGCCCTGGCCCACGCGACGTTGGATGCGCGCCGGGTCGACCTCGACGTCTATGACGACGCCGTCGTTCATCGTGACGGCCAGGGGCTGGGCGCCGGACATCCCGCCCATCCCCGCGGTGAGGACCCATTTGCCGGCCAACGAGCCGCCGAAGTGTTGGCGCGCGCACTCGGCGAAGGTCTCGTATGTCCCCTGCAGGATTCCCTGGGTGCCGATGTATATCCACGAGCCCGCGGTCATCTGGCCGTACATGATGAGGCCCTTGCCCTCCAGCTCCCAGAACGTCTCCCAGTTGGCCCACGCCGGCACCAAAAGGGAGTTCGCGATGAGGACGCGGGGGGCGTCCGGCGTCGTCTTGAAGACGCCCACCGGCTTACCCGATTGAACTAAAAGCGTCTCGTCGCTTCTGAGGCGCCGGAGGGTCGCGACGATCTTGTCGAAGGCCTCCCAGTTGCGCGCGGCCTTGCCGGCGCCGCCGTAGACCACCAACTCCTCCGGGATTTCGGCTACTTCCGGGTCCAGATTGTTCATCAACATCCGGAGCGCCGCCTCCTGGTGCCAGCCTTTGCAAGATATTTTATTGCCCCGCGGCGCCCGGACGACGCGCGCCTTGCTCTCTATCGCCATACCAATCCTCTCCTCTTTCTAAAGTATTACCCTCCTATTATAAAAAACGGCCGCGGCGGCGGCAACTATTAATACGAAGCATCGAAGCGGCGGCCGTTAAGGCCGCCGGGATGGGCGAATAAGAAACCTTTCACCCCGTCTTTAAGTTTATATGGGCTGCTTATAGCGGCCGGGATAAACCCGGCCGCTTCTAATATTATATATTATATATATCGTAGCGGCGGCCTTTAAGGCCGCCGCCACGGCTTCCCTAAAGCGCAAAGTAATCCAATACACCGCTGAAGGGATAATCGAATTCCCGTTCGCTCAACCCTCCCTTAATGGGATTTAGGAGTATATATTTCAATACGTTCTCGAACTCCTTTTCGCTATTAATAATGTTATCGACGTACCCGCGCTGCCAAAGCGTAACGCCGGCGCGGGCTTTGCGGAACATGGCAGTCATCGGCCCCTTTATAGAACGGACGATTCGCGGAAGCGGCGCGGCCCCCTGCGGCTGCACCATCAGATGAACGTGGTCGGGCATTATGCAGTAGCCGTAAACGTAAAAACACATTTCCAATCTTGCACGGATTATTATCGATAAGAACCGGGCGGCTAGCCGCGCGTCCCGGAAGTGGGGCGCCCGGCCTTTCGTATTAAAAGTAACGGCGTACGTAACCTGTTCGCCGTAATCGACTCCCTCGATACGCAAAGAGGACCGGCCTTTATACTTAGAGTAGTCCATACCTCATAATACCATAACGCCCGCGCCAAGAAACGGCTTTGGATATATGAAGCGGCCGGTTTAAAACCGGCCGCTCCTAAATATATAACGTAACGGCGGCCTTTAAGGCCGCCGCCAAACCAAGCGGAGAGCGTTTGACACGGCGACGCGTTCTGATAAAATAGCGGCGACCCAAAGGAGGCGGTTATGAAAGCGGCCATAGCGTTGACGTTCACGGCGGCGTTGTGCCTCGCCGGGTGCGGCGGCGCCGCGGACAAGGCGAAAGGCGAGAAGGCCGCCGGGAACGGCGATGCCGCCCTAGCCGAAGGCCAGGCGAAACCCGAGGTCATAACGTCGCTCGACGACGGCGACGCCGAACACCGTTGGGTAGTCTTCGACCTCACCGCCAACCAGCAGAGGGAGTACGACGGCCAGCTCGAGGAGAACCGCCGGACCGGCGGCCGCGAGGTCACGATAACCTTCACGCCCGCCCAGCTCGAGGCCATACGCCGCGTTTGCCCCGAGTGCGAGGAGACGTCGATCACCTGGGACGCCGACTGCATCTTCGCCGACAGCGCGGGTCTCCGCTTCGACGACGACGGGAAGATAATCGAACCCGAGCCGCCCCGCGCGTCGCGCTAAGCCGTTACTATTTCAAAAATATAGCCTTACAACGCGAAAGGCTTTGCTATTTTGCATCAAGGCCGCCGGTCTGCTATAATTACCCCAAAAAGGGGAATCGCCGTGGTCACTATAAAGAAACAATTAATAATGGGTAAAGACGGCAGGCCGGTCGTCGTAGTCGTCGACCTCGAGACTTTCAGAGAGATCGAAGAACTGCTCGAAGATATCGCGGACCTGAAAATCGTCGAAGCGCGCGCCGACGAGCCGGACCTCGACTGGGAAGGCGTAAAAAAAGAAATACTCCCCGAGAACGTTGCCGGGCCTTTTTAACGCTTGCAATCGCGGCGGCGTTTGATATAATTGCGTAACGGGCGAGTTCCTCGCCCGTTTTTATGCGCCCGTTTCCGCACGCGGGAGGTTCGTTATGTCGGTAGTCGCGACGATAGGCGCCCAGTGGGGCGACGAGGGTAAGGGCAAAGTGGCGGACGTGCTGTCGCGCGAGTGCGCGGCTATGGCCCGCTTCAACGGCGGCAACAACGCCGGCCACACCGTCGTCGTCGGCGACACGAAAATCGTCTTGCGGTTGGTCCCGGTCGGGATTTTAAGGCCCGACGTCCGCTGCTACGTAGGCCGCGGCTGCGTCGTAAACCCCGCGTACCTGCTGGAAGAGCTCGGGCGCTTGCGCGACCTGGGCATAAGCGCGGAAAACCTGGCCGTAGACTGGCAATGCCACCTCATCCTGCCCTATCACGTCGAACTCGACAAGGCGGGCGACGAGACGTTAGGTCGCTGGCGCCTCGGCACCACCGGCCGCGGCATCGGCCCCTGCTACGCCGACAAGGCGAGCCGCCTCGGCCTCCGCTTGGCCGACCTCTTCGACGAGGCGCGCCTCCGGGAGCGGCTGGGCGCCCTCGCCGAAAAGCACGCGCCGACCCTCAAAGCACTCGGCGTCGACGTAGCCGAAAACGAAGTCCTGGCCGGCCTCAAGGAGGCGGCGCCGAAGCTCGAGCCATACGCGGCCGACGTCGCCGCGGCGATGCGAAAAGAAATCGCGAGCGGCGCCAAGGTCCTGCTGGAGGGCGCCCACGGCCTGCTCCTCGACCTCGACTACGGCACGTACCCCTTCGTCACCAGCTC
>CAZLXP010000087.1:0-10995 GCA_964563535.1 uncultured bacterium
GACGCCGCGGAGCTGACTTTGCCTATCTATCCCCACGGCACGCGGGTCCGCCAGGCCTTCGGCGGCCGCCTGCGCAGGGAGGTTTCCCACGAACTCACCGTCGCCGAAGGTATGGCGCCGGCGACGTTCGCGGCCGAGCTCTACGTTACGCCGTCGCTGGCGGCGACGCTGAGCCACGGCCTCGACTTCTTCCGCGAATACCCCTACGACTGCGTCGAGCAGACGCTGAACCGTTTCCGGATGAACGCCCTTTTGGCCGCGGCCGCGGCGGACCTCGGCTTGGAGCAGTCGAAACTCGCCGAGGGGTTGACGGAAGCGGTTGACGAGGGCGTGGCGCGGCTGGCGGAGCAACAGACGTCGGCGGGCGGTTGGCCGTGGTGGAAGGGCGGCCGCGAGTCGCCCTATATGACGGCCTACGCCGTCGACGGCCTCGGCGCCTTGCGCGGCAACCCCTTCCTATCCGCGAACGCCGCCGGCAAGGTCGAGGCGATGTACGCCGCCGGGGAGAAATACTTGGCCGGCTACGTCGAGGATTGGCGTAACAACCGGGACCGCTATCCGGATGCCCTCTCGCTTTACGTCGCCGACGTCGCGCTGCGGACGGGCATGTTGAAGGCGGACGACGAGGCCGCGGCCGAGGTGGCCGACTACTACTTCGAGCACCGTTCGCCGCAGAGCCACATGAGCCTCGCGCTGTTGGCGTCGGTCCTCCACCAGCTGGGCGACGAGCAGCGCCTGGCGGTGGTCATCCGGAATTTGGACAACGGCGCCAAGGTGGGGCGGGACAACACGCTCCACTGGGGCGAGGACCCGGAGAACTGCTGGCACTGGTGGGACGACGGCGTCGAAACGACCGCGAAGGTCCTGGACGTCAAGCTGGCGTATCAGGCCGACAGCCCGCAGCTACCGTATATCGTCGATTGGCTCGTCGACCAGCGGCGCGGCGCCTCTTGGAAATCCACCAAGGACTCCGCCGCGGCGACCACCGCGGTCATCCGCTACATCCTGGCGCGGCCCGAGCTCGCGACGCCCATCGTCGTGGCGTACCGCGCCGGCAAGGCCGAGGGCGGCATGGAGCTCGAGCCGACGGCCTACGAGGCGCCGGGCGAAAGGGTAACGTTCGCGCCGGAAGAGTTCGCGCCGGGCGCGAACGAGATGAGCTTGACGCGCACCTCGGGCGAAGGGCCGGCCTTCTACACTATGGCGGTGGAGTACTACGCCGAGGCGAGGGACCTCCCCGCGGTGCAGGGCTCCGTAACGCTCGAGCGGAAGTTTTATATTATTAAAAAGGAGTTCAAGGGCGGCAAGCTGAAGGAGAAGCGGCTGGCGCTCAATCGGCCGCTCGCGCTCGGGGAGGAGCTCGAGGTCGAAATCAAAATAAACTCGCCGTATGACTTCGACTACGTCGTCTTGGAGGACCCGAAGGCCGCGGGCCTTATTTACCTCGAGACGCGCTCCGACTACAGCTGGCCGCTGGACGCGTACGTCGAGCTGTGGAACAAGCAGCGCAACGTCTTCTTCGAGCGGCTCCGCGCCGGCGAGACGGTGGTCACCTACCGCCTCCGCGCCGAGGTGCCGGGGACGTACGCGGCGCTGCCGGCCCGCATCTACGGCATGTACAGCCCCGACATCGGCTCCAACACCGCCTCCGCCCGCGTCGAAGTTGGAGAAGAGGAGTAACCGCTCCCGCGGAAAACGAAAAGGCCGCCCGCAAGGGCGGCCTTTCTTTTCGCTCGTCGTGCGGTTTATGCCTTGTATTTCCGCCTTAAGAGGATAACCGCGTAGGCGGCGAAGAATAGGCCGAAGAAAGTGGCGGCTTCAGCTTTTGAGGTCGCTCCACAACACCCACACGGTTTCTTGCAAAGGGTCCAATTGTTGGCGGCCTCGGCGGAGGCGTAATACTGGGGATGTTCCGGTTGCCTGTCGTTAGCCTTTGCGAAGTCGAAGGCCTCTTTCATGGTTACCTTTTTATTGCCGTTTACGTCGGCTGTCTTTGGGTCCGGTGACGTTGGATGGGTACCGGGAAATCCCGACGGGGGATAACCTTCGTACACCGCGGCTGTCCACCAATAAGTAAATTCGCCGTAACCGTCCGAGCCCGCGCCGGGCGGGGATGTAGCGCCCCATGCGAACTCATCGTAATTACACGCCGTAGCCACGACCAGGTTTTTATCCTTCAAAGCCGCGAGGTCGTCGATCATGCCGCCGCTGAAACATTGTTTAAAAACGAACTTCATCTGGCCGGCCTGGGTTTTATTAATTAGACCCGCGAACTCGTCGTCTTTGATGCTCTCGGCGTAATAAAGGCAGATATAGCAGTCTTTGCCGCCTTCGGTCCCGCCGTGGTTGTTTACGTAAACGAAGAGGATATCATCGGGTTTTAGGTTTGCCGCAAGCGTCGTAAGGACACCCACCACGTTTGCGTGCGTCGCCGCGTAATCTACGTCGTTGTCGCCGTCGCCGTCTAGGTCTACGCTTACGCCGTCGGCGTAGATAACGTAGACGTTATCGTCGCCGTTGCCGGTGAACCGTTTCTGAAGGGTGTAGTAAATAAATTTGAGGTCGTTGAGATAGCGAGCGTTATTCATCCAAGAGTTTATGCCGCCGCTTATCAGGACGTGATATTTTTTGTTCTTCGAGGGCCCTTTGAAGGGGTACTTTTCTTGGACCGGGACCTTTATTTCTTTCCACCACTCGTATCCCTTAATGCGGCTTATTTCCTCGGCGGCACCTTTCGTGATACCCTTAAACGCGGGTAACATCTTGGGAGGGAAATGGCATTCGATTACCGAGACCACGCCCTTCATCGCGTCTACGTAGACCAGTTTCGCGGGATGGCCCCAATCGGCCCCGGCCGCTTCGTCGACGAAATATACCCACGAGTCGGTTGCGGGGGCGGCGAACTTGTGGCCCATTACGTCCTCGATGACCGTTCCGGCGCGCACCGGCCCGGGGCTGTTGTATACTTCCCGCTTGCCGATACCTTCCTTGAAGACCTCGGCTACGACCATTTTGTACGCATCCTCGGCCCGGAGTTTGTACTTTTCGGCCGCCAGGAATATGTCTTCCGGTGCGAGTCTCTCCTGGGCGATCGCCGTCGTAATTAGTGCGAGCGCCAAAACCCCGGCGAACGGTAGTATTTTTCTAAACATGTCACGACCTCCGTTTGAAATTAAGATGCGTTAAATTATCCTATCCCCTAAGTTCGTATCAGTTGCCCCCTTCTCGCTTGCTAAGCATCACCTCCTGCGCGGCAGCGTAAAGGATTTATTCGTGTAAAAAGGCGAGCGCCTCTTTAGTTACATCCCAAAATTCGTCGAAGTTCGCGGGCGGGAACTGGCATGCGTATTCGGTTACCTCGTAGGCATCGGTCGTTACGAATACCACCCGGCACGGGTGCCCCCAGTCGGCGGGGGGCGCTTCGTCCACGAAGAACAGCCAACTTTCGGCGTCGGGGCCGCGCAAGGTTTCACCGTATAGTTCTTCGACGATATAACCTCCGCCCACGACCTTAGGGAAAACGTATATACGATATTCCCGCAGTTTTTCCGGGTCGAATAATTGTTGTACGGCGCGGCAGGACCTTCCCCAGGCGTCGTCGGGAAATAGACGATGTATATCCGACGGGGGAGGCGCTGATGACGAACCCGCCATAATAAGGGTCAACGCTACGGACACGTTGGAGAATAACCGCGGTCTCATAACGGCCCCTTGGGCCGCGGATTGCCGACGCCGATTCTCAAGTTTATTCGTAGCCGTATACGGCTTGCGCCGGCTTGAAATTAAAACCCCGGGCGGGCCTAAAGCCCAACCCGGGTAGATTATCGCGAACGCGTCGACGCGGTTTTATTTACCCCTCGTAACCGTCGGCCGCGGCATCCTCTACCTTGCGGGGCGCCGGCCTGCTCAAGAAAACCTTAATTTATTTAATATAAACCCTCGCGCAAGTCAAGAGAAAAATCAATTTATTGACTAATCCTATTGGTTTAGTCGTCTAAGACTCGTGCAAGACAGCGTGAACCTAAAAACCCTATCGCACACGAGGGGGCGCGACCTTTTATTATTTAAAATTAGTTTGCGTTGATATTCGCTCGGACGCCCTGCGCGACGTTCGTTTAACCGAAGTATTTAATCGATGTCGGCCGTAATAAAAGGCCGCCCGGAGGGGCGGCCTTGTTCATTAATAAGGCGCGTTACTTTTTGGATAACTTGCGCCGGGCGATGATGACGCCGTAGGCGCCGAAGAGCAGGCTGAAGTAGACGGTGAGCTCGGCCAGCGAGAGCTGCGCGCAATTGCCGCACTCGTCGACTTCCGGGACGCCGGGTTGCAGCGCGGCCTCACAGTTGATAAGGCCGTAGCCGTACTCGACGTCGTATCCGGGGAGGCCGCGGTCCGTGGCTGAGCCGCGGAGTTTCTTGCGCACGTCGTCGTTGTTCTTATAACCGCTGGCGATAATGAGCGCGGCCAGGCCGGCGACGTGGGGGCAGGCCATGGACGTCCCCTGGAGGAATACGTTGGAGAAGGTGGTCACGTTGGCCAACGCCTCGGGGAACCCGGGTAACAGGCCCGGCGTGTACATCTGGTCGTACGTCATCTGCAATACGCCGTCCGGGTAGCCGTCGTTATTTTTGTCGACCTCGGTGTCGCCCCCCGGCGCCACCAACTCCTGGCCTAAGCCGTAGTTGGAGTACCAGGTCAACTCGCCGTCGTAGTCGACGGCCCCCACGGCGACGACGCTGTCGTAGCCCGCCGGGTAGAGCACGGAACCGGCGCCGTCGTTGCCGGAGGCCGCGACGAGGACGAGGCCTGCCGCCTCGGCGTCGTCGCAGGCGTTCTTGATTACTTCGGTCCGGGCCGAACCGCCGAAACTCATGTTGATTACGTGGGCGCCGTTCTTGCGCGCGAAGTCGATTGCGTCCGCTATGTCGGCGACGGTGCCGGACCCGGAATTATCCAGCGCCTGAATCGGCATAATGCTGCACAGGTGGCCCAGGCCGGCGACGTGGGCGTTGTTGTTCGTCGTCTGCGCGATGGTCCCGGCGACGTGGGTGCCGTGGCCGTTCTGGTCGTTGGGGTGTTCGTCGTCGTGCACGAAGTCGTGGCCGGCGACGAAGCTGGTCCCGGCCAGGTCCGGCGCCTGGAGGTAGCGCGAGCCTTCGACCTCGCTCTGTTCGTACGAGGGAACGCCGTAATTTTCGTACGCCGCGCCGGTATCGATGACGGCGACGACGACCCCCGGGTCGCCGCGCTCGAGGTCCCAACCCTGCTCGGCATAGATGAAGTCCGGCTTGTTGAAATGCCATTGGAATTTATAGAGGGGGTCGTTGGGTTTCCACAGCGCGCGGAGGATGTAGTTCTTATCGGCCGCCCGCACCGGCCGCGAATTTCGATATCTCTCGGCGTACGATTCTTCCTCGCCGGCCGGCACCGATATAACCACCCGCGACGGCGTGACGGCGCTCCGCGCGACGACCTCGCCGCCGGTCCTCGCGACCGCGGCGTCGATTTGGGCCGCGCTCACGGCGTCCGCGAACCACACCACTATTTCACCCGGGACGTATTCCTCGCCGGCGCCGGCGCCGGCCAGCTCGTACGACGCCTTGAGGGCCGCGGCGTGGGCCGGGAGAGGGTTCGGGAACGCGCCCGTTAAAAGGGCTATCGCGGCGACCGCGGCCAGCCTTTCGGGCCAGGACTTATTTAACCTGCTGTGCGGCATAAAGACCTCTCTTTTTGCCGCCGACGGGGCCGGGCGGACGGCCGCGCGGCCAAGACGACCAGCGCCTCTCGGGCCGTCGCGAGGCCGGCGGTTCGTTCCGTTACTCGCCCTGTATTTTATATTCGCCGGCATCGGCCGCGTCGGCGGGGGCCCCCTCCGTCGGGAGCGCCCGGACCTTATAATTCATGTCGGCGGCCCAGACCTCTTCCAGTTTACGGTACGCGTCCACGCAGCGGCCTTCTTCTCCTTCGGGAACGGATATAATCACCCGCGAAGGGGTGACGGTGCTGCGCTCTATTATCTCGCCGCCCGTCGTCGCGACGAGTTCGTCGACGGCCGCGGCGCCGAGGTCGTCGTCGAACCAGACTATTATCTGGCCCGGGATGAAATCCTCGGTTTTAACTACGCCGGCCGATTCGTGCGGCGTCGCGACGTTCCCGCAGGCCAAAGTGGCGCCGGCGAACGTTATCGCGGCCGCCAAAATGGCGGTTACCGACGCGCCCGGCGCGCGGCCGCGCGCTCGTCCCGATATCGCATAGGCGTTCATATTCGCGTCCTTGGCGTTAGTTGCTGCTACGCTCTTTATGCCATTTTATAATACCGGATATGTTACGTCAAGTTTGACGTTGGCGGCGCCGGGGGTAATGAACGCCGAGCGGGGGATTATAAGAACATATCCGCCCGAGCGCGGTAAGCGGGTTCGGCAGAAATTACGAGCGGCCCGCGACAAGCGATTGGGGCGTGAATATATCGTGTCATAAAACCTCCCCGCCGGGGGGAGGTTTTTTGTAAGGCCGGCGCCGGCAGGGGCGCCCCGGCTCAGCTTGCCTCCTCGGCCGAACCTTTTTCGCCTTCGGGAAAGGCGAATTCGAGGCCGTGCTCTTCGTCGAGGATGGCGGTGCCGGCCAGGTTCAGCTTGACTTTGCCGGTGCTCCACTTCTGCGAGGATGCCAGCCACCCGTCGACGAATTCGACGGTGACGTCTTTGACGCCGTGCCGTATCTCGATGGGAAGCGCCAGGCCGTATCGGACCTGGCGGTCGCCGAACGGCGGGTCGCCGCGGACGCACTTGACGACCCACACGAAGTCGTCGCGGTCGAACTCGTTTTCGTATTGAACTTCGGGGACCAGGGCCGACGCCTCGTCGAATATGCCGGCCAAAACGCGGCCGTCGCGGCTGAGCGCGGCGAAGTAGTTCGTGTCGTCGGGCCGCCCCGTCGGGCCGTAATGGACGACGCGCACGTCCTCGGACCGCTCGCCCATCTTGCGCGCGATCGCCAGCCGGCCTTCGCTCGGGCAGTCGACGCCGACGAGGTCGTCGAAATTTCGGAGCGCGTCGCGGTAGCCTTCCGGCGGGCGTTCGCAGCTTACCGCCGCGACGACTACCAATGCGGCGAGCGCAGTCGTAAATCGAAGCATATTACCCCTTCGCAGGGCGTCCCAGCCACGCGGCGCCGCTAGTCGGCGACCAGAAAGTATAGCCGCACCGGCGCGCCGCATTTCTCGCACGTCGTCTCGACTACGTCGTAGTCGCCGGCCCGGCCGCGGTAGGTCCAGGTCGAAACGGCGTTTAAGGCGCCGCCGTCGGCGCGGTGGGCGGCCTTCTCGAGCAGCTCGCGCCGTTCGTCGGCGTCGCCGGCGAACGCGGTCTCGAGGGTCCTTCCGGGGAGCGGTTCCGGCGGCTCGAGCTGGCGCGATTTATGTTTAAGTTCCGGGTACTTTTCGGGATGGAACATCAGCGCGTCGACGATGAAGTAAAAAGCCGCCTCGGCGCCGTCGGCCGGGCACCGCGCGTCCAGCACGTCGTAACTATGGCCGTCTTGGCTTATGAGCGCTTGGCCGTAGGAGCCGAAGGGCGTGCCGCAGGTGTGGGCCGTGGTCTCCAAGAAAATATATTCTTCCGTTATGGAGTCGACGGTTATAGCGCTCTGGGGCGAGGGGCAGGGGAGTTCGCCCTCGGGAACGGCGGCCCGCGTCGCCAGCTTGGCCTCGCGGAACGCGCTCAACGTCCCGAAGCGCGGCGTGAGGTCGAAGTAGAAGAAGCGGTCCTCGCGGCAGCTCGCGCAGCGCGTCGCGACGACCTCGTAGATGACGCCCCCCTGGTAGTCTACGTAGTTGTCGTAGGGGGCGTACGCGCCGCCGTCGACGCAGCGCGTCGCGGTTATCAGCTCGTACTCGTCGTCGACGGATGCGGCCGGGGAGGCCGCGGCGTAAGAGGCGGCCTCGTTCCGTTCCGCGGCATCGCCGTAGGCGGCGGCGAGGGCCGTCAATGCCGCGAGCGCGATGGGGGCGAATTTCGTCATAGTCCGTCGTAGGTTCGGACAAAATTTACGAAGGCCCGGCGCGGGCCGGGCCGGTAGGCGGCACCGGGATTCGAACCCGGGAATAAGGGTTTTGCAGACCCTCGCCTTAGCCTCTTGGCTATGCCGCCATAAAAGCCGCCGACAACCGGGCAGCGCCCACCGCCGGCGGCCTATCCGTGAGCGGGAAACGGGACTCGAACCCGCGACATCCACCTTGGCAAGGTGGCACTCTACCAGCTGAGTTATTCCCGCGTCGACCCTCGGTATTTATTATCATACCGGCCGAATTTTGTCAAGGCCTTCTAGCCGCCTTCGCGGGCCCGGAGCTTGCGTATCTTTTCTCGCACGTCGAGGTAATCGACGTCGACGGCGTATACGCGGCGGTATTCTTCCAGCGCGCGGCGGTAGTCGCCGACCCGTTCGCAGGCGACGCCGAGGTTGTAGTATAGGCCGACGGCCTCGTCTTCCGATAAGGTCGGCGTCATTAGGCCTCGTTCGAACTCCTTGACCGCCATATCCGGCATATCTTTCTCGAGGAAGCACAACCCCAGCATGTTGCAGGCGCGGATGCGCAGGTTCGGCTCGTGGGAAGCGAGTTGCAGGTAATGTATGGCCTCTTCCGTTATGCCCATCTCGAGGTAGGCCAGGCCGAGGTCGTAGCACACTTGCGGGCTTTCGACCACGTCGCCTTCGCCGGCGTCGGGGCGAAAGCCGAGGAGGTCGTCGACCGTTTTAATGGCGCGGCCCGGCGGGAAAGCCGTTTCGCCCGGCGCGGTTTCTTCTTCCGGCTCGGGGGGGGCTTCGTCGGGGGCGGGTATGCGGTCTTTCGTCAGGCTGTCGCCGGTCGGCAAGATCGAGATTACCTGGATGGACTTGCCGAGGCGGGCCTGAGCCTTTTCGTTGCCGGGGTCGATATCGATTATTTTGGAATAAATCGAAAGGGCCCGTTCTTTTTCGCCGCGCTCCTCGGACACCCGGGCGAGGTCGACCATCCGCGCCACCATCTCGTTCTTAAATCCCAATTGGCCGTAGATGTCGATGAGTTTCTTCAAGGCCGCGGCGTTGTCCCTCCTGAGGGCCGCGACGGCCTCGTAGTCCTTGGCCGCGGCTATCAAGTTGCCGGTTTTTTCGTTAACGCGGCAGGCCCGCAGGTAGGCGTCCACCGCTTCGTCTATGGAGTTGCGTTTGGCGTACAGTCGCCCCAGCGCCTCCCATGCGCCGACCTCTTCCGGGTGGGCTTCCAACACCTGAAGGTAGATGTTGACGGCTTTTTGCGATTGCCCCTCTTGCTCGTAAAGGTCCGCCAGGCGGTAGCGGAGCGTAAGGCGGTCCGGTATCAGGGTCGTGGCCTGGTGCAGGACGTCGACGGCGTCTTCCGCCAGCCCCTGCGTCAGGAATTCGTCGACCACGTCCAGGTAGGTGGATACGGCCCGCGACTTATTTCCGACGCGGGCTAAAAGTTCCGCCAGATTCTTCCGGGCCCTGAGGTCGAGGAGTTGGTATTCGTCGACTTTATAATAATATTTAATGGCCGTCATCAGGTCGCCGCTCGCCTCGCACTTGTCGGCGTAACGCAAGTATTCGGCGCACGCGGCGGATATGCGGCCGTCGCGCACGTACTCCTGGGCCCGCGCGAGATGGGGGTCTTCCGCCGTTTTTCTTTCGTTATCTTCTACGCCCATTGCGCCCTCACGGCTTCGGCTCGGCGACGCCGACCAGCTTTTCGCCGCGCCCCACCGCGGTAACGGCGAAAACGTCCAGCCGGCTGCAAAATTCCAGGTCGCGTTCGAAGCCGAGGCCGGCAAGGTATCGGCCGTGGTTGCACTTTTTCAAGAGCCGCGCCACGTCGGCCCGATAGTTTTTCCAACCCAGGAGCGCCAACGCCGTCGCGTCGTCGGTTTCGTAAGAATAGACTTCCAACAAGAGCGCCGCGAGCAGGCCGGCGCAGCATACGTCCTCGAGCGAAGGCGCGCCCTCTTTCCCGGCGCAACACAGGATGACGCCCTGGGCGCCGCGGGCGACGGCCGCGGCCGTGGCGCCCGCGTTCACGAACGACGCGGCGTATAAACGCGACGCGCCGCGACATCGCTCCAGCGCCGCGGTGCCGTTGGAAGTGCATAATATCACGGGCCTGCCGCTGACCCGCTCCGGGCCGTATTCGAGCGGGGAATTACCCAGGTCGAAGCCCGCCACCTTAAGGCCGCCGCGCTCGCCGCCCAATACCGGCGCTTCGCCCCGGCGCTCGAGCTCGGCGCGCGCGGCGAACGCTTGCTCGACGTCCGCCCGCGGTATGACATAAGCGGCGCCGTGGCCGAGCGCGGCCGCGACGGTGGAGGTAGCACGCAGGACGTCGACGACGACCGCGCATTGGCCGGCGACGTCTTGGCCGGCGGGCGGCGCGCCGGAAAGCCAGGTGCGGAGCGGCAGCGGCGCCATACGCTTACCCGGCCCCCTACGGCCCCTTGCTCTTTATTTCGCTCGCCTCGAGTTCGGCGATGAAACCCGTAGATATTTCGGCGTCTTTAAACATGCTCGACTGAATGACGCGGTAGTGGAAGGGGATGGTGGTCGGAACCCCTTCGATGGTGGTCTCGGCCAGGGCGCGCGCCATGCGGGCGATGGCCTCGTCGCGGCCGGGCGCCCACACGATCAGTTTGGCGATCAGCGAGTCGTAATAGGGCGGCACGGTGTAGCCCGGGTAGATGTGGGTGTCGACGCGCACCCCAGGCCCGCCCGGCGGTATGTAGTTCGTAATTTTGCCCGGCGCGGGCCTAAAGTCGTGTTCCGTATCCTCGGCGTTGATGCGGCATTCGATGGCGTGACCCGCGGAGGGCGGCGAGTTCTTGGGGAGGGCGCCGCCGGCGGCGATGCGGAACTGTTCTTTTATGATGTCGACGCCCGTCACCATCTCCGAGACGGGGTGCTCCACCTGGACGCGGGCGTTGACCTCGATGAAGTAGAAGGAATCGTCCGCT
>CAZLXP010000088.1:0-10922 GCA_964563535.1 uncultured bacterium
CCAAGGACACGCGGGCGCTGGTGGACATCGCGGCTAAGGCGGGGTACGATTTCAAAATACTCAAGGCCGTCATCGGCGTCAACGACGCCCAGCGCGACCTCTTTGTCGCGAAGATCGTCGGGCGCTTGGGCCGACTGAGCGGAAAGAAGGTCGCGGTGTGGGGCTTGTCGTTCAAACCCAATACCGACGACATTCGCGAGTCGCCGGCGTTGGACATCATACGAAAGCTCCTCGCGGCCGGCGCGGCGGTGACGGCGTACGACCCCGTCGCGATGGCGGCGGCGAAAGAGGTTCTGGGCGACATAGTATACGCCGACGACCCCTACGCCGCGGCTCGGGGGGCCGACGCCTTGGCCGTAGTCACCGATTGGAACGAGTTCAAGGAAGTCAATTTCGCCGACTTGGCCAAGGCGATGCGGCGGCCGTTAATCTTCGACGGCCGGAACATCTACGACCCGGCGAAGGTCGAAGCCGCCGGGTTGGAGTACGTCGGCGTGGGGCGCCGGGCCCGCGCCCCGGCCCCGGAAGCGGGGCCCAACTCCTAGCGGGAAAGGTTTGACGATGGCGCGTTATATTGTCACCGGCGGCGCGGGTTTCATCGGTTCCCACCTCGCCGAGCGGTTGCTGCGCGAGGGCAACGAGGTCCTCGTTCTCGATAACCTCGTGACGGGCGACGCCGACAACGTCGAGGCCTTGGGGCGGTACCGCGGCTTCGCGTTTCGGCACGTCGACGTAGCCCGGCCGTACGACGTCGACGGCCCGGCCGATTACGTTTTGCATATCGCGAGCCCGGCCAGCCCCGACGACTTCGAGCGGCTCCCGTTCGAAATCATGGCCGTCAACTCGGAGGGGACCCGCCTCGCCGCGGAGCTGGCGCTCGCCAACGGCGCCAGGTTCTTGTTCGCCTCGACCAGCGAGGTATACGGCGACCCCGAGGTTCACCCCCAGGGCGAGGATTACTGGGGCCACGTCAACGTCACGGGCCCCCGCGCCGTATACGACGAGTCGAAGCGGTTCGGCGAGGCCCTGGCGGCGGCTTTCAGGCGCCACCGCGGCCTGGAGGCGCGGGTCGTTCGGATATTCAATACCTACGGGCCGCGCATGCGTCCCGCCGACGGCCGGTTAATACCTAACTTGGTATCGCAGGCGCTCGCGGGTCGGCCGCTGACGGTTTACGGCGACGGTTCCCAAACGCGTTCGTTCTGCTACGTCAGCGACATGGTAGAAGGGATTTTGGCGCTGTTATATTCGGACGTGCGGGAGCCGGTGAACGTCGGCATGCCGGACGAGATGACGGTTCTCGAGGTGGCGGAAATGATAAGGGACGCCGTCGACGGGCGGTTGGAGATCGTGTTCCGGCCGCTGCCGGTCGACGACCCGCGGCGGCGGCGCCCCGACATCGCCCGCGCCGCCGAACTATTGGGTTGGCGGCCGAGGGTGCCGGTCGCGGAAGGCTTGCCGAAGACCATCGCATGGTTCCGGCAAAAACTGGCTAAGAGTTAGGCCGGGGGCCTTCGGGGGGAGTCTTTTTGCTAACGTCGAGGTACGTTTGGAGGATCAACGCCGCCGCGGCCGCGTCGGCCGTTTTTTTTATTTTCTTGGCCGGGGCGCCGGCGGCCCGGAGCTTTTCTTCGGCGGTTCTGGTAGTGAACCTTTCGTCTATCAATTTTACCGGAACGGAGACCCGCCGTTGGACGTCGCGCGCGAACTCGTGGACGCGTTCGGCGGCGGGCCCTTCCTCGCCCGTAAGGGTTAAGGGGTAGCCGACGACGATTTCCTCGGCGCCGACTATGGAGGCGGCGTTGACGACCGCGGCCGCGGCCTTGCCGTCGTTCCTTATTACCTTGTACGGCGACGCTATGGTCCCGGTTTCATCGGATACGGCGAGGCCGATGCGCTCTTCGCCCCAGTCAACGCCTAAGGCCCGCATAATCCTTATTATACATAAAAAACCGGCCCGATTCAACGCCCGTCGGCCATTTCGCTTGATTGCTGCGTCTTATTACTTTATAATGTTCGGACGCTGGGCGGCACAATGCGCGTTTTCCGCACCGTGACGGGCGGCGGAGCGATTCGGCGTCGAGGCGTCGTCCCCGTAGACGGGAATTTTCGCTTTGGCTCGAGGAGGTCCAAACGTTGCGTAAAGCGGCGACGGCCGTTATCGGCGGCTCCGGCTTGTACGAGATCGAGGGCTTCGCGGTAGAAGAGAGGCGCCGCCTCGAGACGCCCTTCGGCGAACCCTCCGACGATTTGGTGGTCGGCACTTTCGCCGGCGCGCCGGTGGTTTTCCTGCCGCGTCACGGCGCGGGCCACCGCCTCCCGCCGGGGGGCGTCAATTTCCGTGCCAATATCTGGGCCCTCAAATCGTTGGGCGTCGACCGCATCCTCGGCGTATCGGCGGTGGGGAGCCTTAAGAAGGAGATTAAGCCGCGCGACTTCGTGGTGCCCGACCAGCTGTACGACAACACCAAACATCGCGTCTCGACGTTCTTCGACCGGGGGCCGGCGGTACACGTGCCGCTGGCGGACCCGTACTGCCCGGGCGTAAGGGAGCTGGCCGCGGCGGCGTGCGAGCGCCGGGGGGTGCCGGCGCACCGCCGAGGCACGTACGTTTGCATGGAGGGGCCGCAGTTTTCGACGCGCGCCGAGTCCAACGTCTACCGTCACCTCGGCTTCGACGTCGTCGGCATGACCAGCGCTACCGAGGCCAAGTTGGCGCGCGAGGCCGAAATGTGCTACGCCACCTTAGCGCTCGTGACCGATTACGACGTGTGGTTCGAAGCCGAAGACGTGACCATAGGGATGGTTTTGGATAATATGCGGGCCAACGTCGCCAACGTTAAGGCCGTTATCGAGGAAGTCCTGCCGGAGCTGGCGGCGGCGGGGGAGTGCGGCTGCCGCCGCGCGCTGGAGGGGGCTATCGTAACCGACCTCCGCCTCGTGCCGGACGAGATCAAAGAGCGGCTGCGGCCTATCTTGGGGAAATATCTGTGAGGTTATGACGCGGTGACGCCGAGACCCATCGAAGTTATACTGCGCAACGTGCTGGCGGAAGTCGAGCCTTTTTTCGACGTGGAGAGGTTTTACGGCCGGCCGCCGGGCGTGGTCTTGGTGGGGCGGTTCAAGGCGGCCGGTTACGACGGCGACGCCGTCGCCCGGCACTTCGAGCCGCTCGGTTATTATACCAAGGTCACCCCCCTCGCGGGCGAGCGGTGGCTCATGGAGATCAGCCCGCAGCGGCTGGAGCGGCCCCGCCGGCGCGTACTCGTCAACGCGGCGTTATTCGTCGCGACCATAGGGACGACCCTCGCCGCGGGGACGTGGCAGCGCGGCGGCAACTTGCTGCGGCCCGCGGATTGGCTCTTGGGGGTCCCGTTCTCGGCCTCGATTATGGCCATTTTGCTCTGCCACGAGATGGCGCACTTCTTCGCCTCGATGAGACATAGGGTGCGCGCGACGCTGCCTTATTTCCTGCCGGTGCCGCATCCGCTTCTGGGGACCTTCGGCGCGGTGATTAAGATGGAGTCGCCCATCCCGGACCGGCGGGCGCTTTTGGACATCGGCGCCGCCGGGCCGCTGGCGGGTTTCCTCGTCGCGTTACCGTTGACGGTCGTCGGCCTCCATTACTCCGCGGTCGTAGCGCCGGGGGCGGCCGGCGCCGGAACCGTTATCTTCGGCGATTCTTTGATATTCAAATTTCTAACGTACGTCGTTAAGGGCCCGCTGGGCGGCTTGGATGTCTCCCTCCATCCGTTGGCGCTCGCCGGGTGGATCGGCCTGTGGGTCACTTCCGTCAATCTGCTCCCCATAGGCCAGCTCGACGGCGGCCACGTCTCGTACGCGCTATTGGGCAAATATAGCATTTGGGTGGCGCGCGGGGCGTTCCTGGCGCTCATCCCGCTCGGCTTAGTCTGGACCGGCTGGTTTTTCTGGGCTTTTTTAATTATACTACTAGTTCGCCTAAGGCACCCGCCGCCCATAGACGACGCGATGCCGCTGACCGTCGCCCGGCGGATAGTAGGTTGGGCGGTGTTCGCGGTCGCCGTGTTGACTTTTATTCCGGCGCCCATAAATATATTGCCCTAATCGGCCGGAGGGATAATGCCCAACGACGACGGAGCCGACAAAGAGTTATACGCCGAGGAGCAGGAGAAGCTCGAGCGTTTCAAGCGGCGCCTCGAGATCGAGAGGCGCATCGCGGACCGGATGAAGCTCATCCGGTATAAAATTTTGATCGCCTCGGGCAAGGGCGGCGTCGGCAAGACGACCGCGGCCGTGAACCTCGCCCTCGCCTTCGCCGCCGCGGGCGACGCGGTCGCGCTTCTGGACGCGGATATCCACGGCCCGGGCGTCCCGATGATGCTCGGCATGGCCGACGTTAAACCCACCGGCGGCAAGGGCGGGTTGAACCCGGTGGCATACGACGAAAACGTCGCCGTGATGAGCATGGCTTTTCTAATCGCGGCCGAAGCCGAAGCGGTAATATGGCGGGGGCCGCTCAAGATGGCGATGATAGACAATTTCCTGGCCGACATCAACTGGGGCGAGCGGGATTGGCTCGTGGTGGATACGCCGCCCGGAACCGGCGACGAGATCCTCTCGTTGGCCCAGCGGATAAAAGACGTCGACGGCTTGATAATGGTGACGACGGCGCAGGCCGCGGCGGTGGCCTCGGCGCGCCGGAGCTTGACGTTCGCCGCCAAGATGCGAATACGCATCTTAGGGGTTATTGAGAATATGGGCCCTTTTGCGTGTCCCGAGTGCGGCCACGGCATAGGGTTGTTCGGCGCCGGCGGCGGCGAGCGGGTCGCGGCGGACTTCGGCGTACGCTTCCTGGGCTCGGTCCCCTTCGACCCCGAGGTCGTGCCGGAATCGGACCGAGGCCAACCCGTTCTGTTAACCCGGCCCGAGAGCGCGGCGGCGCAGGCGTGGAACAAAATTGCCGTCCAGGTCCGGGACGCGGTGGCCGGAAGCCGGGCGGCGGAGGGCGAAGATAAGCGGGCGAAAAATAAATAACGCACCGGCATCGACGATAAGCGCGAGGTGAACGTCTTGGCGGCGAAAGACAAGGACAAGGTAATATTGGCGGTACTCTTCGGCGGCCGGTCCGGCGAGCACGAGATTTCCATTATCTCGGCGCGCTCGATGATGGCGGCGGTAGACGGCAAGAGATTCGAGGTATTGCCGATTTACATTTCCCCCGAAGGCAGTTGGTACTTCTGGGCCGGCTTTATGGAGGGGGTCGCCCGCCCGGACGAGAGCGAGCCGTCGTATACGCCCATCGCCGACCCGCAGCGGCGCGCTTTTCTGGCGCGGCTCGACGGCGGCGGCGAACTGGAGGCCGACGTCGTCTTCCCCCTCTTGCACGGCCCGTACGGCGAGGACGGGACGATTCAGGGTTTGCTCGAGCTCGCCGCGATGCCGTACGTGGGTTCGGGGCCGCTGGCGGCGGCCCTCGCCATGGATAAAGAGATGTCCAAGAACGTCATGCGGGCGAACGGCATCTCCACGGTGGACTATTTTGCCGTCGCCCGGCGCCGCTTCGAGCGGGAACCGGACCGGGTTACGTTGGAGGTGGAGCAGAGGCTCCGTTATCCCTTGTTCGTGAAGCCGGCGAACCTCGGCTCCAGCATCGGCATCCACAAGGTTAAGGACCGCGAATCTCTCAAGCGGGCGCTGGCGGACGCGGCGCGCTACGACGCCAAGATCTTATGCGAACAGGCGGCCAACGGCCGCGAGTTCGAGTGCGCCGTCTTGGGGAACGACGCGCCGGCGGCGTCGCCGGTGGGCGAGATCGTTCCCGCGGGGGAATTTTACGACTACGAGGCCAAGTACCTGCGCGACGACGCCGAACTCCACGCCCCCGCGGCCGTAGATGACGAGCTCGCCCGGCGCGTACAGGAGTTGGCGTTGCGGGCGTTTTCTTGCCACGGCTGCGCGGGCCTCGCGCGGGTCGATTTCTTCTACCTGCCGGACCGCGACCTCCTGTTGGTGAACGAGGTCAACACCATGCCCGGTTTTACGCCCATAAGCATGTACCCGAAGCTGTGGGAAGTGGGCGGCCTCGGTTACGCCAAACTCATCGAACGGCTGGTGGATTTGGCGTTCGAGAGGCACGGCGAGCTTATGCGCAACCTCATAAAGTACGAGGACGCGGTACAGCTTTAACGTCGCAACGGAAGAGGTGGCGAATTGCTATTTTTATGGGTTTCAACGGCTCACGCCATGGGCGGGGGGGGCGGCGCCCAGGGCCAGGGCGGCGGCGGCTTCTCCATCATCATTCCCCTGCTCCTCATAATGGTCGTCTTTTACTTCTTGTTGATCCGGCCTCAACAGCGTCAGGAGAAGCGCAAAAAGGAAATGGTCGCCTCCATCAAGAAGGGCTATCGCGTCATAACCGCGGGCGGCCTCAGGGGCACGGTGGCCAAGGTTTACGAAAAAGATAACATCGTGCTGGTGACCATCGCCAAAGGCGTCGACGTCGAGGTGGCGCTGGCGAAGATCGAAGTCGCGGCCCCGCCGGGGGAGGACGTTGTGCTCGGCGCCGGCGGTAAAGAGGACCAAGCGGCGCCGGAGGCCAAGGGCCCGAAAGAACCGCGGCGCCCCCGCCGCAAGTGAAAAATGGCCGAACCTGAGACCGAGACGGGGACCGAGGTCGGCGCCGGCGGCCGGCGACGTCCGGTTACGCTGGCGACGCTGAAAGCGAACGCCGAAGTAACCGCGTACCTGGCCGAGGCGGACCGGGTCCTGGCGGTACTCGGTTTCACCGAGCACGGCGCCAGGCACGCGACGCTGGTGGCCGAACGGGCGCGCGCCATAGTGGCGGCGTTGGGTTATAAAGACCGCCGCGCCGAGTTGGCGGCCATCGCCGGTCACCTGCACGACATAGGCAACGTCGTCAACCGCCACGACCACGAGTCGTTATCCGCCCTGTTGGCGCACGACATCCTTACGAGATTGGGGATGGAAGTGGGCGAGACCCTCCAGGTGATGACGGCCATCGGCAACCACGACGAGGGTTCGGGCGTGCCGGCGAGCGTCATAAGCGCGGCGCTGGCCATTGCCGACAAGTCGGACGTCCGCCGCGACCGCGTCCGGAACCCGTCCATGATATCTTTCGACATCCACGACCGCGTCAATTATGCCGCGAAGCATAGCGAGCTGGACGTAGACGGCGACGCCAAAACCATCACCCTCAAGCTCGAAATAGATACCTCGATATCACAGGTGATGGAATACTTCGAAACCTTCCTTTCGCGCATGATAATGTGCCGGCGCGCGGCGAGGCGTTTGGGGTGCGATTTCGGTTTGGTTATAAACGGCGTCCGGATGTTGTAGGCGCCGGCGACGGGGTGATGTTATGCGAAGGGTGTTTACGGCGCCGGTATTCGCCCTGGCCTTGTATCTGGCGGCCGGGTGCGGGGGCGCGGCCGAGAAGGAGGCACAGGTGAGCGACGACGCCGAAATGTGGCGCCGCCTTGACGCGATGGTAGACAGCCAGATCGAGTGCCGGGGGGTCGCGGACCCGGCGACGCTGGCCGCCATGCGCAAAGTCCCGCGATGGGAGTTCGTCCCGCCGGACGCCCGGAACCGCGCGTTTGAAGATAATCCCCTGGCCATCGGCGAGGGCCAGACGATATCGCAACCCTACATCGTCGCCTACATGACCGAAGCGTTGAAGTTGGAACCTGACGACAGGGTCCTGGAGGTCGGAACCGGTTCGGGATACCAGGCGGCGATCCTCGGCGTCATCGCGGCCGACGTCTATACGATAGAAATAGTGCCGTCGTTGGGCGAGCACGCCCGGGCGACGCTGGCGCGCCTCGGTTACGACAACGTCCACGTCCGCGTCGGCGACGGCTATGGCGGGTGGCCGGAGGAGGCCCCGTTCGACGCCATCATCGTGACTTGCGCGCCCGACCACGTGCCCCAACCGCTTTTGGACCAACTTGCCGACGGCGGCCGCTTAGTTTTGCCGCTCGGCGGCCGGTACCCCCAGATGCTTAAACGCATAACCAGGCGCGGCGATTCTTTTGAGGAGGAAGACCTCGAGCCGGTGTTGTTCGTCCCGATGACGGGAGAAGCGCAGGAGAAATAACCCTTCAAACCGCGTCCGGCCGTCGCGGCCGGCGCGCGGGAGGTGCTCCGCATGGCGACGGAAAGAGATGTGGAAAGGTTCTTCGAGGAATTGGGGTACGACTACGAGATGTTGGGCCCCCAAATGTGGGTGGTGGGCGCCGCGGCCGAGGGCGGCTTCGGTAAAGTCGTCGTAAGCTATAGCCCGCCGCTGGTAGTGCTGCGGCTCAAAGTGGCGGACTTGGCCAAGGGCCAGGAAGACGCCAAGCTATACCGGATGTTGCTCGAGGCGAACGCGCGCGACATAGTCCACGGCGCTTTCGGGTTGGAGGACAAAGCGATCGTGGTGGTGGACACGCTGGAGGCGGAATATTTGGACGCGGTCGAACTCCAGGCGTCCGTCGACGGCGTGGCGTTTGCCGCGGCTACGATTCTGCCCCGCTTAAAAAAGTTCGGCTTGAAGTGAGGAGGAACCCCCCATGGGCGTTTTAGAGAGGATCGCGAAAATTATCGAAGCGAACATCAACGCCATGCTCTCGTCGGCCGAAGACCCCGAGAAGATGCTCGAGCAGTTCATGATCGACATGCGCGAGCAATACCGGGAGGCCCAACGGCAGGTTACGGTCGCCCTGGCCGACGAGAAGCGGCTCGACGCCAAATACCGCAAGGCCAAAGCGGCGGCCGACGGGTGGCAGCGCCGCGCCGTCCTGGCGCTGCAGCAGGGCCGGGAAGACCTCGCCCGCGAGGCGCTGGTGCGCAAGCAGGAAGACGCCGCGGCCGCGACCGAGTACTTGACCCAACTTGAACAGCAGAGCATCCTCGTCGAAAAATTGAAAGAGGGGCTCGTCGCCCTCGACCGTAAGATAGACGAGGCCGCGCGCAAGAAGGACCTCATCGTCGCGCGTAAGAAACGCGCCGAAGCCGCCCAGACCATCAACCGCGCCGCGGCGTCCATCGACGACCGGGGCGCTTTCGAGGCCTTCGCCCGGGTCGAGGATAAGGTGGGCCGCTTAGAGGCGTCCACCGAAGCGGAGGCCGAGGTCGCGGCGCTGGCGAGCTCCAAGGATTTGGAAGAAGAGTTCAAAAAACTGGAAACCGGCGACGTCGACGCGGAGCTAAAAGCCCTTAAGGCGTCCCTCGGCCTCGCGCTGGCGCCGGGCGAAACACCCCCGGCCCTGCCGGGGAGCGGCCAAGGCAAACGTGCCGAAACCGGCAAGGCTGGTGCCTGAGCCGCGTCTATGAACTGGAAAATAATATTAAGGCCCATCGGCCTGCCGATTTTCCTGGTAAGCCTGGTTTTTTTACCGTTCTTCCCGGCGGCGACGGCCGTAGGCGCCGTTTTTTACGGCGGCGCGATGTATTGGGCTTATCATCGCGAACGCAACAAGGCGCTGCCGCCGGGCACGGTGGACGAGGTCAGCGCGTTGCCTTACCGCCGCCGCAAGCTGGCGAATCACGCTATTGCCGCGGCGCGCGATATCGAGCGGAGGCTGTTTTCTCTCCCCAAAGATATGGCGGAACGGATGCCGCTCACTCCGGCCGATGCCGGGCGCCTTGCCGCCGCGGTCGTATCCTACCTTCGCGAGGAAGCCGACGCCCGGAAACTCGCGACCGCCGGCGGCGGCGAAGAGGCCGCCGAGTTGGCGCAAAAGGCCGCGGCCGGCGCGGAGCGCGCGTTCGCCAAGATGCAGGGTTTGCAAAATTCCCTCACCGCGCTCGCGTTGGCGAGTGCCCGCGTCGACCGCGAGGCGTTGACCGCGGAAGCCGAAAATGCCGCGGCCGAAATACTCGCCTTGCGGCAGGCTATGGAAGAGGCGCGCGCCGAGCTGGGCGCCGCCCCGGGCCGCCCCGCGCTGGAAGCCGACTCCGGGCGCCGGGGAGGCGGCGAGGGAGATTAGCGCCGCCGTGCGACGCGGGCTCTTTTACGTTTGCGCGGTCGCCGTCGCCGCGGCCGGCGCGGGGGCGCGGCCTCTCGAGGGCGTGAATTATTGGAACGGCGTCCTCGGCGCGTCGGGCGAATTCCGGACCGTTTTCGATAACACGGAGTATTCCGCCGTCCGGTTGCCGAAATTGGACGAGCGGACGTACTTCTTTTCGGACCTCGCGTTATACGCCGACTTCCGCGTCGCCGACGGCGTGTTGGTCCAGGCGGGCGGAAAGGTCCGCTACGATTTCGGCGACGACGCCGGCGGCCCGGGCCCGCGGGCGTATCTCCGCCTGCGCGGCACCCTCGATACCGAGCACCACCACTGGACTTTCGGCCATTTCCGCGAATCCATATCGCCGCTTACTTTCGAACAACGCGACTACGACGACGAGCTCGCCGGCATGCGTTACCGCCTTACGTGGGGGCCCGGCGACGGCCGCCTCTTCCTCGCCCGGACGTCGACGGTGGGCGAGGAACGCTACGAGGCTTTCGCGGGTGGCGGCCGCCTGTCGCTCCGGCCTTGGGAAATAACCGAGGTCGGCGCCAACTTAGGGGGTATCCACGAGGGCGGGTTCGACACCGGCGAGGGTTCGCCCCCGCCCGGCGGCCGCAAGCGCGAGGTGGGGGTGGGGTCGCTCGATTTCGAACAAAAGGTGTTATGGGGTCTATACGGGTCCGGCGAGGCGGCCCTTTCGGTGGACCGCGCCGACAGAGAAGAAAAAGCCCTCCGGGACAACGCTTTTTGGCTCGGCGTCGGCTGGCGCCGCGGCCCCTTCGACGTGGGCGGCCGTTTCTATCGCGTGGGGTGGGCGTTCGCGACCCCTTGGGGCGTACGGTTCTTGCGAAACGAAGAGGGGTCGATCACATTGAGCGATTTCTACGCGTGGACGGCGCGCGGGGCCGCGTCGTTCCGCGTCGT
>CAZLXP010000089.1:0-10899 GCA_964563535.1 uncultured bacterium
TGCGGGTTTTCTTCCTCTTGGCGTCCGCTTCGGCGGCTTCCGCCGCGGCCGCCGCGACCTTCCTGCGCCGCGGCACGAGCACTTCGCCGCGACGGGCCGCGGCCTCATCCGGCGAAATAAGCGACTTCAACCCCTCGACGGTGGCGCCGATCACGTTGTGGGGGTTGTTCGAACCCAACGACTTCGTCAAAATGTTCTGTACGCCGGCCAGCTCCATGAGGGCGCGGATGGGGCCGCCGGCGATAACGCCGGTGCCCGGCGCCGCGGGTTTAAGCAAGATTCGGGCCGCGCCTTTTTTCACCAATACTTCGTGAGGTATCGTGCCGGCCACGATGGGGAACGAGAACAAGTTTTTCTTGGCCGCCTCGACGCCTTTGCGCACCGCTTCCGCGACCTCGTTGGCCTTCCCCAGCGCCACGCCGACGCGGCCGGCGCCGTCGCCCACGACCACCAAGGCGTTGAAGCCGAACCGGCGGCCGCCCTTAACCACCTTGGCAACGCGGTTTATGGTCACGACGCGGTCCTGAAAAAGTTGTTCCTCGTCGGCGTCTCTTCTTCTGTTCATATCACTCCGGCGTAGATAACGTTAAAACCGTAAGCCGCCCTTGCGCGCGCCGTCGGCCAGCGCCTTTACGCGGCCGTGATACTTGTAGCCGCCGCGGTCGAAAACGACGTCGGCAATGCCCAGCGCCGTCGCCTTGCGGGCGAACGCCTCGCCCACCGCCTCGGCGCCGCCGACGTTGCCGCCGTCTACCTTGCCGCGCAACTCCGGGTCCACGCTCGATGCGGCTACCAGCGTCCGGCGCGCGGTATCGTCTATGGCCTGGGCGTAAATGTGCCTGAGGCTGCGGAAGACGCAGACCCGCGGCCGTCCCGCGGTGCCGCCCACTTTGCGGCGAACGCGGCCGTGGCGTCGCGCGCGCCGGGATATCTTCTTGCCGGGTTGAATCGTAGCGCTCAATTTCACGCCCCGGGGCCTAAGCCGCCCAAGGCGGCTTTGCGCACCTTGCGGCGGATTTTCTCGTTTTTGTACCTGATGCCTTTGCCCTTATACGGCTCGGGCGGCCGCAGCAACCTTATCTGGGCGGCGCAATGGCCCACGAGCTCTTTGTCTATTCCGCGGATTACCACCGCTTGCGGCGACGGGACTTCTATGGCGATGCCTTCGGGCGGCTGGTAGACCACGGGCCGCGAGAAACCGAGGGAAAGTTTCAGCGCTCTGCCCTGGAGTTCGGCCCGGTAGCCGACGCCCACGATCTCGAGTTCTTTGGCGAACCCGCGCGAGACACCCTCCACCATGTTGGCGACCAGCGTGCGCGAAAGGCCCCACAGCGCCCGGCCTACCCGCGTGTTCTCCGCGGGGTTTAGGGACACCCGGCCCTCGGCTACCGCCAAGGTTACCGCCGGGTTAAGGACCCGTCTAAGTTCGCCGTTCGGCCCCGTAACTTTTACGGTCCGCCCCTCGACGCTGACGTCGACTTTTTCGGGCAACGGGATGGGCTTTTTTCCTACGCGAGACATATCAAAGCGTTCCGGTTACCAGGCTTTCAAAAGCACTTCGCCGCCGATGCCGCGCTTGCGGCACTCGCGGTCGGTCAATATACCCTGCGACGTCGCGAGGACCGCGACGCCCAACCCGCCGATGACGCGGGGGAGCTTATCCCGGGGGGCGTAAACCCTCCGCCCGGGTTTGGAAACCCGTTCGATGCGCCGGAGTACGCTCGCCTTGCCGGGGCCGTACTTCAAATAAACGCGGAGGATGGGCGCCGGCTTCTCGTCGATCACGCGGTAATTCGCGATGAACCCCTCCTCCTTAAGGATCTTGACTATCTCCTCTTTAATCTTGGAGTGAGGGGCGTCGGCCTTCTCGTGGCCGGCGCGGAGCGCGTTCCGGATTCGCGTCAGCAAATCCGCTACGGGGTCGGTCATTACCATCTGGCAGAACCTCTTAGCGGCACGATGTTCGCCCGGGCCGCCGGCTTCGCCTTACCAACTAGCCTTGATCACGCCCGGGATTTCACCCTTGAGGGCGAGGGCGCGGAAGCAGATCCGACACATGTCGAACTTCCGCAGGTAAGCCCGCGAGCGCCCACACAACGGACAACGGTTATACCGTCTAACGCCGAACCTGGGGGTCCGTTTGGCCTTCGCTATCCAACTCTTTTTCGCCATAAGTCGTTTCTCAGCGCCGGGCCCGGGGCCGACCGAACGGCATCCCCAGCGCCGTCAGCAATTGCCGCGCCTCCTCGTCGGTTCGGGCGGAGGTCGCGATCGTAACGTTCATGCCGGTTATCTTGACGACTTTGTCGTAGTCGACCTCGGGAAATATGATCTGCTCGGTGACGCCCAGCGTATAATTGCCGTGGCCGTCGAAGCTCTCGGGGTCGAGGCCGCGGAAGTCGCGGACCCGCGGCAGCGCGAAACTTATCAACCGGTCGAGGAACTCGTACATCCGATCGCGGCGCAACGTCACCCGCACGCCGGATGGCATGCCGGCCCTAATTTTGAAGTTCGCCACCGAACGCTTGGCGCGGCTCACCACCGGCCGCTGGCCGGTTACGGCCGCGACCTCTTCGACCGCGGCGTCGAAAACCTTTATGTCGTCGTGGTACCGTCCCAGGCCCGAGTTTACCGCGATCCTGACGAGGCGCGGCACTTCGTACCGGTTACGGTAGCCGCGCTCGGACATCATGGCCGGCACGACTTCGTCTTCGTACCTCTTCTTTAAACGGGGCTTAATCACGGTTCGCGCCGCGTTCCCTAGCGTTCGACCACCTCGCCGCATTTCCGGCACACCCGCACCTTGGTGCCGTCGGCCAGCGTCGTGTTGCCGATGCGGGTGGGTTGCCGGCACTTGGGACATATCAATATCACGTTCGAGACGTGGACCGAGGCTTCCAGCTGGTGAATGCCGCCGGCGCGGTCCTCGCGCGTCCGCTTGGCGTGCTTCTTGACGAAATTGACGCCTTCGACGATGAGCCTCCCCTTTTCCCGTATCACCCGTAAAACCTTGCCGGTCTTGCCCAAATCTTTGCCGGCTATGACCTTGACGGTGTCGCCCTTTCTCAGCCGGATGCGCGCGCTTTTGCGGTCCTTCTCCTTCGGGACGGCCATGGCCTTATAACACCTCGGGGGCGAGCGATATTATTTTCATGAACCGCTTCTCGCGGAGTTCGCGGGCCACCGGGCCGAAGATACGCGTCCCGGCGGGCTCGCCTCCCTCGTTTATGACGACGCACGCGTTATCGTCGAATTTAATGTAGGACCCGTCGGTCCGCCGCGTTGGAAAGCACGTCCGCACGACGACCGCCCGGACGACCTGGCCCTTCTTCACCGTACCCCGGGGGGAAGCGTCCTTGACGGTGGCGACGATGGTATCGCCCACCTCCGCGAAGCGCTTGGCGCCCGAGCCGGTCACGACCCTGATGCAGGAGGCCTGCTTGGCGCCGGAGTTGTCGGCCACGACCAGTCTGGAATACGGTATTATCACTTTCGCCCTTTACGGCCCGTCATTTGGCGCGTTCGACGATCTCGACCAGGCGCCAGCGCTTGCGCCTGGACAACGGCCTGGTCTCCATAATGCGAACGGTATCGCCCACGCGACACTCGTTTTTTTCGTCGTGCGCCATAAAACGCTTCGACCTCTTGACCATCTTCCTGAAAACCGGGTGCTGCTTGCGCGTCTCCACCTGGACGACGATGGACTTATCGCTCGCCTCGCTTACCACCCGGCCCTGCACCAGCTTCCGCCGGGGGCGCTCCATCCTCTCGTCTTCCGTCGCGGTCATCTTTTATCTCCGGCCGCAGCCACGACGGCCTCGCGCCGTTTCTCGCCGATGACGGTGAGGACCCGGGCAATGCGGCGTTTGAGCATCTTGCTCCGGTTGTTGTCCTCCTCTTTGCGGGTGGCGATGTTGGTCCGAATCTCCAACATCTCCTTTTTGGCGTCCCGGAGCGAGATCTCGAGTTCCTCTACGGTCTTATGGCGCAGCTCTTCTCTTTCCTTCTTCAGCGCCACGGCTATTCCTCAAGCTCAAGGTACTTCGTCTTTATGGGCAATTTATACATCGCGAGCCGCATGGCTTCGCGGGCCGTAACGGGCGGTACGCCCTCCAACTCGAACAGAACCAACCCGGGGCGGACGACCGCCACCCAGAACTCGGGCGCCCCTTTCCCTTTGCCCATCCGGGTCTCGAGCGGCTTCTTCGTCACCGGCTTATCCGGGAAGACGCGAATCCACAACTTACCCTGGCGCTTGACGTGGCGGGTTATGGCGACGCGCGCCGCCTCGATCTGGGCGGCGGAGAGCCAACACGCCTCGCGGGCCTGGAGGCCGCACGAGCCGAAATGCAGCTTATTGCCCCGCGCGGCCTTCCCGCGTCGGCGGCCCCGTTGCTGTTTGCGCCACTTGGTTCTCTTGGGCATTAACATAGGTCTACGCTCCGAACGCTCGCGCCGTCACGGCCTCTCCCTCTCCCGGGGACCGCCCTTTTTAGGCCGGCGCCGTTTTTTCTTGGCCGGGCGGCGCGCCTGTTCCACGAAAACCTCGCGTGCGGCGACTTCCGAAGGCAGCACTTCGCCGCGGAATATCCAAACCTTCACCCCTACGACGCCGTAGACGGTCTTCGCCTCGGCCTGGCCGTAGTCGATGTCGGCGCGAAGGGTCTGGAGGGGAACCCGGCCGTCGGAGTACCTCTCCTGGCGGGCCATCTCGGAGCCGCCGATCCGGCCCTTGACCTGGATCTTGCAGCCTTTGGCGCCGAGCTTCATCACGGTCGCCAGCGTCTTTTTCATAACGCGCCTGAAACCCATGCGGCGCTCCAACTGGGCGCCGACGTTCTCCGCCACGAGCTGGGCGTCGAGCTCAGCGTTTTCGATCTCGCGTATTTCGACGTCGAGGTCGGCGCCGGTGAGCTCCTTGAGCTCGTCCCGCAGCTGAGCGATGCGCGTGCCCTTGGTCCCGATTATCATTCCGGGGCGCGCGGTCCAAATGTGCACGATTATGCGGTCGGTGGTCCGCTCGATGTGCACGCGGGATATGGCCGCGTTCGCCAAGTTCTCTTTAATGTACCGGCGGATGGCCAGGTCCTGATGAAGCTTGGCGGCGTAATCCCTCTTCGCGAACCAACGCGAATCCCAGTTCTTAATATAGCCGAGCCTGAAACCGATCGGGTGCGTCTTCTGTCCCATAGGATTGTTCCCGCGCCGTTATTTCTTTTTGCGGCCGCGCGAAGTTCCGCGTTCGGTCTTGCGGTGTTCGGCCGCCCGTTTCTCGCGGGCCTCGCCGGCCCCCTTCACCTTCGCGCCGTACTTGTCCTCTTTCTTTTTAAGCCCCAAGAAACGCGGCCGCTTGGGCTTCGCGGGCGCGGCCTCCCGTTCTTCGGCCCCGGCCGGGGCCGGCTTCCGGGGTTCGACGCCCTTGGCCTCTCGCGGCTCGACCCTGCGCCGGCCCTCGCTCCGGGCCCGCGCCGCGGCCATCTCCTCCTCCGACCTCTCCGCCAGCACCACGGCGACGTGGCTCGTGCGCCGGCGGATGCGGTTGGCCCGGCCGTAGGCGCGGGGCCTCATGCGTTTGAGGGTCGGGCCGCCGTCGACGGCGATCGACTTCAAAAATAACTTGTCGACGTCGGGCTTCTCTTCGCCCTTGTGCTCGCGGGCGTTGGCGAGCGCCGAACGCACGGCCTTGCTGATGGAAAGCGCGGCCTTCTGAGGCATGAACTTCAAAAGGTCGATCGCTTCCTGGACGTCCAACCCGCGGACGGCGTTCGCCACCAACCGCGCTTTGCGCGGCGAGAGCTTGATCCACTTTTGCCGGGCCCTGAACTCCATCTTTACTTAAGGCGCGTGGCCTTACCGGTCGGGCCGCCGTGGGAGCGGAAAATTTTCGTCGGCGCGAACTCGCCGAGTTTGTGGCCCACCATGTCCTCCGTAACGTAGACCGGGACGAATTTCCGGCCGTTGTGGACCGCGACGGTATGGCCCACGAATTCGGGCGGAACGGTACTACGGCGGGCCCACGTCTTGATGACGACCTTCTCGCCCGACGCGTCGACCCTCTTGACTTTCGCCATGAGCTTGGGGTCAACGTACGGTCCTTTTTTCGTCGATCGCGCCAAACTTTCTCCCCGGCTGCTCGAGCCGACGCGGTTACTTCTTCCGGCGGCTCACGATGTATTGGTCGGATTGTTTCTTTTTTCGGGTGCGGGCACCTTTGGTCAGCCATCCCCAGGGCGACTGCGGTTGGTTGCCGCCCTTGGACTTACCCTCGCCGCCGCCGTGGGGGTGGTCGTTGGGGTTCATGGCTATGCCGCGCACCGTCGGCCGGATGCCCATATGGCGCTTGCGGCCGGCCTTGCCCAGTTTGACGTTGACGTGGTCGGCGTTGCCGATCCCGCCTACCGTCGCGCGGCACGCGAGCGAAAACAGCCTGACCTCGCCGGAGGGCAACCGCACGTGGCCGACGTTGCTCTCTTTGGCGAGCAGCGTACAGTACGTGCCCGCGGCCCGCGCGATTTGAGCCCCCTTGCCCGGTTTCAGCTCCAGGCACGAGACCACCGTGCCCGCCGGGATGTTGCGGAGCGGCATGGCATTGCCGGCCTTCACTTCCGCGCCGGCGCCCGCGTTCACGGCGTCGCCGACCTTCAGGCCCTGGTTGGCGATGACGTACCGCTTATCGCCGTCGGCGTATACCACCAGCGCGACGTCGGCGGAGCGGTTGGGGTCGTACTCGAGCGCCGCGACCCGGCCCGGCACGCCGTCCTTAGCCCGCTTGACGTCGACGAGGCGGACCTTGCGCCGGCTGCCGCCGCCGCGATGCCGGACCGCAATACGGCCCTGGCCGTCGCGGCCGGCGCGTTGCTTCTTGGCCCGGAGGAGCTTCTTCTCCGGCTTCTTGTCGGCAAGCCCCTCGAACGATTGCATGGTCATGAAGCGGCGGCCGGCGGAGGTTGGTTTATACTTTTTCAGAGCCATATTGCCACGACTACTCGAAGTACTCTATCGAGTCCCCTTCCTTCAAGGTAATTACGACCTTTTTCCAATTCGAACGGCGGCCCTCGGTATACCTGACGCGGCGCTTTTTGCCCTTCCGGTTCATGACGTTGACGTCGGTAACCGTGACCTTGTAGATGGTCTCGACCGCGCCTTTTATTTCGACCTTGTTGGCGGAAGGGTGCACCTTGAAGGCGTACTTGCGCTGCGCCTCCTGCAAGTACTCCATCTTCTCGCTGATGATGGGTTGAACTATTATGTCCTGGGGCGCTTTCATTCCGCCAACCGTTGTTGAAGCTCCTTAGCCGCGGCCTCGGTCAACACCAATTCTTCGGCCTCGACGATCTCGTATACGCTGGCGCTCCCCGCGTGCCGCACGTTGACGATAGGGACGTTCGCCGCCGACTTTATGAATTTCTCGTTTCGTTCGTCCACGACGAACAACACTTTGGCGTCGAGCAAGTTCATATCCGCGAGCATATCGACCACGCCCTTAGTCCGGTATTCGTCGAAGTTCAGACGGTCGATAATCCGCAATTTACCGTTCCGGGCCTTATCGGATAAAGCGCTCTTGAGCGCCGCGCGGCGGACTTTGCGCGGGATATTTTTCACGTAATGACGGGGCCGCGGGCCGAAGACCACGCCGCCGCCCCGCCACTGCGGCGAGCGTATGGAACCCTGGCGGGCGTGGCCGGTCCCCTTCTGGCGATAAGGTTTCCGGCCGCCGCCCCGCACCTCGCCCCTCGTTTTGGCCTTGGCCGCGCCGGCGCGTTTGGCGGCGAGTTGGGCCACGACGCACTGGTGGACGAGGTCCGGCCGGGGGGCGGCGTCGAAGACGCTGTCGGCGAGTTCGACCTCGCCCATCTCGCGTCCCACCTGATCTAATAATTTCGCCTTCATAGTTTTTTATGCGCCAGGCCCGGTATAAGCTTCTGCCTCGTCGTGGGTCCACGTTATTACGAACGCTAGGTTTTGCAATAAACCCTGCATATCGCCGCCGAAATGGGAGTTAATCACGCTCCAAACTTTATTCTGGCGTACGGGTTCCGGGTCCTCGGAGAAACCATCCCACGTTACGTGAATTATATACTTGGTGGGGGTCATCTCTTCGACTGAGATGTCCGCAGGAGGTGTGGAGAAAGCCTCTCTCAATGCGTTTACGACCTTATCTCTCAATTCTTCCATTTTCGAACCCCTATATCGCGGATAACCCGCGCCGCGGCGATTACCTTTCTTGCGATATCTTGTTTGGCTTTGCGCAAGTCCCCGCGGAACTTGCTAGGCAGGTCTTTATGCAACAAGGAAGGCGCCCTAATAAAGGCGTTATCATCGAAATAACGTATTTCGTTTCGCCAACGGGCGACCACGCTTTGGACTGCCGCGTTCAACCGTTTAGTTTCGTCACCCGCTTCCGCCAAATCCAAAAAACCGCTTAATTTAACTAGTTCTAAAATAGCGTGGTTAATCGGTATTCCGGCACTGGGATTAATTTTTAAGACGTACGCCGTCAACAAACACTCCACGGCTAGACCAGATATATAAATAACGGCAATATAATGGTTTTCGTTTCCTTCGGCAGCCCGAAAAAGCGATTCCGCATCGTCAAACCGTTGCGTGGCCGCTCTATAAGCGTTATTCGCGTTGAGCTTAGGCGAAAACGTAGACGGGAATATTAAACGTATTCCTGGCGTCTTCTTGCTTCTCCTTTATTATTCCATTTACTTCTTGTGGCGCGGGCGCTTAGCGCGCTTTCCGCGCCGGCGAGACGACCACCAGGCCGCCATTCGGCCCGGGGGCCGCGCCCTTCACGACCAGAAGCGACCTCCCGACGTCGAGCCGGAAGACCTTGAGGTTCGGCGCCGTCAACCACCGGTTGCCCATATGCCCCGGCATCCTCTTGCCCTTGTATACTTTCGACGGCGTCGCCGACGCGCCTATCGACTTCGGCCGCCGGTACGCCTTAGAGCCGTGGGTTTTGGGGCCGCGGTGGAAGCCGTGTCTTTTGATGACGCCCGCGAACCCGCGCCCCTTGGACCGGGCCCTCACGTCCACCGCGGTTACGCCCTCGAATATCGAGATATCGACGGCGTCGCCGGCCTTGAACGACTCCGCGTCGGCGACCCGGAACTCGCGCAACCATGCGGGCGCCGGCACCCCGGCCCGGGCGACGTGGCCGGCCTCCGGTTTATTGGGCCGCTTTTTCTCGCCGAGGCCGAGTTGCAGGGCGGCGTACCCGTCTTGGGGCAGCGTCTTCACCTGGGTAAGGCGATTGGGGGGCAGCTCGAGCACCGTCACAGCCAACGCCCGGCCTTCGTCGTCGAAGACCGTCGTCATCCCCAGTTTTTTTCCCAGCATTCCCAACGCCATACGGGCTCCAACCTCGGCTACAGCTTGATCTCCACTTCCACCCCGGCGGGTAATTGCAACCGGGTCAACGCGTCTATAGTATCGCCGCTGTGCTCCTCGATCTCGATAAGGCGGTTGTGGGTGCGCATCTCGAACTGCTCCCGCGACTTCTTGTCGACGTGCGGGGAGCGGAGCACGGTGTAACGACTTATCTCCGTAGGGAGCGGAATAGGGCCGCACACCTGCGCCCCGGTGCGGCGTATGGTCGCGCAGATCTCTTCCACCGAGCGGTCGAGCAACCGGTGGTCGAAAGCCCTAAGCCTGATCCTGATCCTTTTCCTAGGCATTACGTATCAGCGGTACCTCAGGGCGCTACTCTTCGATCTCGGAGACGACGCCGGCGCCGACGGTGCGGCCGCCCTCGCGGATGGCGAAGCGCAGCTCCTTCTCCATGGCGATGGGGGTGATGAGCTCCACCTTCATCGTGACGTTGTCGCCGGGCATCACCATGTCCACCCCTTCCGGGAGGTGGACCGTCCCCGTCACGTCCGTCGTCCGGAAGTAGAACTGCGGCCGGTACCCGTCGAAGAACGGCTTGTGCCGGCCCCCCTCCTCCTTGGTCAGCACGTACACCCCGCCCGTGAACTTGGTGTGGGGGGTGATGGACCCCGGCTTGGCCACCACCATCCCCCGCTCCACCTCTTCCCGCTCCACCCCCCTGAGCAGCACGCCGATGTTGTCCCCCGCCTGCCCCTCGTCCAGCGTCTTGCGGAACATCTCCACCCCCGTGCACACCGTCCGCTTGCTCTGCGGGCTCAGCCCCACCAACTCCACTTCCTCCCCCACTCGCACCTTGCCCCGCTCCACCCGGCCCGTCGCCACCGTCCCCCGCCCCGTAATCGTGAACACGTCCTCCACCGGCATCAAAAACGGCTTGTCCACGTCCCGCGCCGGCGTCGGTATGTAGTCGTCGATCGCCGCCAACAGCTCGTGGATGCACTTCGTGTCCGGATGGTCCCACTCCCCGTTCTCCATCGCCTTCAACGCCGAGCCCCGCACGAACGGTATCTCGTCCCCCGGAAACTCGTACTTGCTCAACAGCTCCCGCACCTCCAGCTCCACCAGGTCCAACAGCTCCGGGTCGTCCACCATGTCCACCTTGTTCATGAACACCACCATCGCCGGCACCCCCACCTGCCGCGCCAATAATATGTGCTCCCGCGTCTGCGGCATCGGCCCGTCCGCCGCCGACACCACCAGCACCGCCCCGTCCATCTGCGCCGCCCCCGTGATCATGTTCTTCACGTAGTCCGCGTGCCCGGGACAGTCGATGTGCGCGTAGTGCCGCTTCGCCGTCTCGTACTCCACGTGCGCCACCGCGATCGTTATCCCCCGCTCCTTCTCCTCCGGCGCCTTGTCGATCGACCAGAAATCCATGTACTCCGCCATCCCCTTGTGCGCCAACACCCGCGTTATCGCCGACGTCAACGTCGTCTTCCCGTGGTCCACGTGCCCTATAGTCCCCACGTTCACGTGCGGCTTCGTCCGCTCAAATTTAGCCTT
>CAZLXP010000090.1:0-10693 GCA_964563535.1 uncultured bacterium
CTGAATGCCTTGCGGTTCGTATTCCAGGAAGAGCTTGCCCCACTCGCTCTCGTCCAATATCTTCTGGACGCGCTTCTTGCCGATAAACGGATACCAGAAGGCGTCGTGGTAGAGGCGGCTCGCGGCGTACGACCACGGCACCAGCGGCGTCCGCAAAAGGAAGTGCTCGAAGGGCTTGAGCCAGCCGTGATATATCATCTTTTGGCCGCGCGAGGCGAAGGTGTCCTCGTAGGGCGAGAAGTGGAGGTTCATATCGGAGACGTCGTCGCCGACGAGCTCGAGCTCGCGCGGGTCGCCGACGCCCAGGCCGCGCTCGTGGGCCAGCCGAATGAAGTCCAGCTCGAGCGGCTCGAGCCCCATTATCTTGGCCGAGACGGCGTCGACGGCGACCTGGTCGGCGGAGGCGAGGATGACGTTCGCGACGACGGGCCGCATCGCCCGGGGGCCCGGGCCGTCGCCCGCGATCGTCCCGTCCGTCACCGCGAAGATGCCGGTATGAATTTCCTTCTGTATCGTCAACAGGTCCACCAACGTTTCGTGGATGACGGCGTGGGTCCAGTGGCGCTCGAGGTTCAGTAGGCCGCCGAAGGCGTTCTTCATCGCGCCCGTCATCGTCGTGAAGACGTGCGTCTTGACCGTCGGCAGGTGGATGATGTTGGTGCCGGGGAAGGACTTGGGAAGCCAGAGGCCTTTCTTTTTATAGACGTCGCCCAGGACGAGCATCTCGCCCTTGGGCCGGTAGGGAACCCATTCCTCCTGGTCGGCGTCCTGAAGGTAGTGGAACGCGAGGCCGTACTTGTCGGCGACGCCCTGAAGCTTGTTAAGGCGGGCGCCCACCTTGGGGTTGACGACGACGGTGGCGTTCTGGCACAGGACCAGGTTCTCTTTGGGGTAGCCGTCCGCGAGCAGGGTTTTGATGACGGCCTCGAGCTGCCACGGCGTCGTGGAGCAAGCCGGGTAATACTTGTGCCAGCTGATGTTGATTTTGAGTATCGTCTTTTTGTCGCGGGGCAGGTGGGAAGAGTAATCCGCGAGCCGCATCAGCCGCGCGTAATCATCGATTATCGTCGCGGCGCTCGTGCGGAGCGCCGCCACTTTCGTTTGCGCCATTTATCGTTCACCTCAATACAATTTTAACATACCGGGAGCTAAGCCGTCAACGGCGCGCGGCCGCTCAAATAAGAAACCGCCCCGAGGGGCGGTCTCTTTTGCTCGAGTAGTCGGCGTTAGTGATAAAGCGCTTTCACGCGCCCCAGGCTCGCCGGCGCGACCGTTATGTTGGTAGGGCCCTCGACGACGGCGCGGAACATCCAGACCCCTATGGGAGTTATTTCCCATTCCGTGTTCCAGTATTTAGACCAGGTATGCTGTTCGGCGAAGCCGCGGCCGTGGCCCACGCCGTACGAGTCGCAGTTCGGGTGGTTGTAAAATTGCTCGAGCGCTACGACGAATTCGTGTCGCGGCAAGTCATAGCCAACCGGGAACTCGCACCACGCGCAGATGGGGTCCGGCGTGCCGTACGGCATGACGAATTTGGGGGTCCCGTTTTCGGGCCATATTATTTTTCCGGGCTTTTCGCCGGCCATATCGAAGACCGCGAGGCGCATGCCGTCCCAGCGTTCGTTTGTGGTCCAACCCAGATTTGCCCGGACCCGTTTTAACCGCCACGTCGTCGTCTTAAGCGTCGACGTGTCGAAGTCGATGCCCGCCCACGTGCCTTTGCCGTCTCGGAAATGCACCGCTACGTTAAACACGCCGTTATCCCACTGCAGCTCGTGCTCGGCGCCGAGCGCCGTCGCTGCGAACGCGAGGGACAAAGCGACGATCCCGACGGTCCTTACCCCGTTCATACCCACGACCTCCTCTCCGGGGAGGCGCTTTATTGCGCTTCCCGTGCCCGCATATCATACCGCGGCGAGGCGGCGCCGTCAACCGAAAAGCCGCCCGGCGAGGGCGGCCTTTACCTTTCGTTGGCGCACAAGTTTAATAATATAACGCTTTTACGCGGCCCAGGCTTGCGGGCGCGACGGCGGTGAAGGGGCCGCTCTCCCACGCCACGTTGTCCACGCGGAAGAAGACGATGGCCTCGCTTGCCGCGTCGGCGTAAAAGAGGAGGCGGTACGTCCCGGCGGCCGAGGCCGGGTGTTTGAACTCGTACGGTTGAAAGGCGGCGTTAAGCGGCAGCGGCCAGCTGGAGACGATTTGCCACGCTTCGCCCTCGAGGCGTTCGACGCGGGCCTGGGCCGACGTCGTCCCGCTCGCGGGTTCCACCCGGTAGCGGTAGGCGAAGGAGACGCGGTGCTCGACCGCCGTCAGCTCTTGGCCCTTGGTCCGCAGCGTCCCCTGGCCGCCGACGTAGGCGAAGCTGTGGAAGTACGCGCACCAGTTATACGGCTCGCCGACGTTCTCGCGGGTCCAGGCGCCCCTGACCTCTACTTTCTCCCAGCCCGCGGGCGGGAACTTGGCGCCTTCGAAGTCTTCCTGGACTACCACCGCGGCGCCCGCGGCCCAAACCGAGGCCAGCAACACGCCGCCTAAAATTAAAGGCGATTTCTTCATCGCGCACCTCTTTTATTTTCCTTATACGCCGTTATTATACGCCGCCCGGGTACGCGCGTCAACGATTAGTTCCCGAAATAGAAAAGGGAGCCCGCGGGCTCCCTCTTGCCGTCTTTCGGTAACGTACGGGCGTTAATAATAAAGCGCCTTGACGCGGCCTATGCTTGACGGCGCCACGCCCGGGAACGTCTGGCCCGGCTCGACCCAAACGCGGACCATCAGGTTTCGGTAAGGGTCACCCGAAGTGGACAAGGGCGCCCAAGCCCCTTCATAGTATTCCCACGAATGGCCCCGGAATACGGTATTATTGTCTACCGAGAACGGGTCGCAGGTGGGCCAATTGTAGAATTGTTCCTGGGCGGCGACGAACTTTACCGAAGGGCAGGTCCAGTTGACGTCGAACTCGACCCAGATGTGGGCCTGGATGCCGCCGCTGGGTTTGAAGAAGTACGGGCTGCCGCTGGTGGGCCACAGCATCGACCCGGGCACGCCGCCTTTGAAACTGAAAAAGGCGAAGCGCATGCCGTCCCAGCCCTCGTTAGGCCAATTGCCGCGGGTGTAATACTTATACTTCAGGATCTTGGCGTAGGTGGTTTTGAGGGTCGAGGCGTCGAAGTCGTTGCCGACCCATGAGTCCGAGCCGGTATACCAGGCTATGCTCCACCGCCGCAGGCCGTTGTCCCACTGCAGCTCCATCGTGGCCGGGTTATACGGCGCGGCCGCCATAAAGCCGTGGGCGGCGTTCCCGCCGCCGTCTAAGGCGACGTCCGCGCCCCAGCTCGAGCCGCCGAGCAAGAGGGCCGCTCCTATCGCTAAAACGAATTTACTCATAACGTACCTCCTTCGCGTAAGTTTAGGAGACATTTTAAATCGGGCGCCGGATAAAGTCAAGGAAACATTTCCGCCGGGGTCCCGCCGACGGAGATTCCTTGCCGGTCTACATTTATTCGCCGGTCGGCCTAGTAATAGAGCGCCTTGACGCGGCCTATACTCGACGGCGCTACGCCCGGAAAGGTATAGCCCGTCTCGACCCACACCCGTATCATCGCGTTTCTGTACGGTTTGAAGCTCTCGTATTCGGGCAAAGGCGTCCACTTACCTTGTTTGTATTCCCACGTGTGGCCCAGGAAAACCGTATTATTGTCCAGCGAGAACGCGTCGCAGTTGGGGTAGTCGTAGAATTGTTCCTGGGCGGCGATAAAGGCCTGGGCCGGGCAGGTCCAGTTGACGTCGAACTCGACCCAGATGTGGGCCTGGATGCCGGCGCTGGGTTTGAAAAAATACGGGCTCCCGCTGGTGGGCCAGAGCATTGACCCGGGCACGCCGCCTCTGAAACTGAAGACGGCGAAACGCATGCCTTCCCATCGCTCGTTGGGCCAGGCGCCGCGGGTATAGTATTTATATTTCAGAATCTTGACGTTCGTCGTTTTGAGCGTCGAAATGTTGAAGTCGTTGCCGACCCACGTATGGGCGCCCGTCCACCAGGCGACGCTCCACCGCCGCTGGCCGTTGTCCCATATTAGCTCCAGGGTGGACTGGTCGCGAGGCGCCGGCGTGCCGAGGCGGGTAGCGGTAGGCTGGCCGCCGTCGACGGCGACGTCCGCGCCCCGGGCCGCGGCGCAGAGCAGCAACGCGCCCGCCGCCGCCCGCATTCCTTTTTTCACGGCCTGCCTCCTTCGGGTTTCGCTTTTTATTATATTCGACGGCGCCGCCGGTGTCAAGCTTGGAACATAAGGTCAAAAAGGGGCCGCCGCGGCCCCTTTTTGATAATGCCGATTTACGGTCTCCGCGGCTAGTAATAAAGCGCCTTGACGCGGCCTATGCTCGACGGCGCCACGCCCGGGAACGTCTGGCCCGGCTCGACCCAGACGCGGATCATAGCGTTTCTGTACGGGGTGAGGTTTTCGTATTCAGGGAACGGGGCCCATGAACCTTCGTAATACTGCCACGAGTGGCCCCTGAACACGGTGTTATTGTCCAACGAGAACGGGTCGCAGGTGGGCCAATTGTAGAATTGTTCCTGGGCGGCGACGAACTTCACCGAGGGACAGGTCCAGTTGACGTCGAACTCGACCCAGATGTGGGCCTGGATGCCGGCGCTGGGTTTGAAGAAGTAGGGGCTACCGCTGGTGGGCCACAGCATCGACCCGGGCACGCCGCCCTTGAAGCTGTAGAAGGCGAAGCGCATGCCGTCCCAGCCCTCGTTGGGCCAGGCGCCGCGGGTATAATACTTATACTTCAGGATCTTGGCGTAGGTGGTTTTGAGGGTCGAGGCGTCGAAGTCGTTGCCGACCCACGTGTCGGAGCCGGTATACCAGGCTACGCTCCACCGCCGCAGGCCGTTGTCCCATGCAAGCTCCATCGTAGCCGGGTTATACGGCGCGGCCGCCATAAAGCCCTGGGCCCCCCTCCCGCCGCCGTCTAAGGCGACGTCCGCCGCCCAGAGCGGCGCCGCGGCGCCGAGAGCGAGCGCAAACAACGCGAAATATTTCATCGGTCCATCCTCCTTTTTTTAAGTGGAAAACGTTGGTGTAGAATTCTATTTAATATAAACCGGCGCGTCAATAGAAAATTTTCGGCCGCCGGGCTCAGCGGTATAAGGCCTTTACGCGGCCGAGGCTTACGGGCTCTACCGCCGGCCAGTACGGCCGGTCCCCCACCACGACGCGCAGCATCAAATTGAAGTAGGGGTCCGACATCGTTTGGAGCGGCGTCCACCCGTTGGCGTAATACATCCAGGAGTGTTTTAAGAAATTCCGGTTCGAGTCTACGGCGAAGGGGTCGCACCGCGGCTGGTCGTAGACCTGTCCCATCGCCGCTACGAAGTCGGTACGCGAGGTCACCCAATTCACCGGCACGTCTACCCAAACCTCGCCGCTGACGCCGCTCGGTTTGAAGAAATAACCCGTCCCGCCGGTGGGCCACAGCATTTTACCCGGGATTCGGTTCTTGGCGTCGAATTCGTAAATCCCCACCCGGAAGCCGTCCCACCGTTCGTTAGGCCATGCGCTCGACGAGAAAACCCGGATTTCGATTATGGTGTTTGATTTGACGGCCGGTTCCGGTTCCTTCGAGAAATCGTTGCCCGCCCACGAGTCCTTCCCGGTATACCAACACAAGAAGTACTTCCTCGTGCCGTTGTCCCAGCGCAGCTCCCGCGTTCCGGCGGCCATATTCCATTCCGGGTTCGGCCCCGGCGCGACGTCGCCGCCCCGAGTTACGGTGTCGGCCGCGAACGCCGCCGCGGCGCCGACGGCCAGACATATAATGCCCTTAATTCTCATAGCGGTCGCTACATGTAAAACGTCAAAAATTTTGACGACGGCCCGGGACGTAGTACCACAAGCCGTCGATTCTCGTGACGGCCATGGCGCGGGTCACGCGCGCCGCCGCGGGCCGCGAGCGCAGGGGGTATATTACCACGAATTCGACCGCGTCGGGGCCGGCTTTTTCCCGCCCCGTGATTTCCGCGCGGCCGTAGTCGAGGCCCTCGTCGTCGTATTGTTTCGCCAAATATCCCGCGTACGCGGCCCGGCGCGCGCCGACGTCGGCCGCCGGTAACCCCGCCCACTCGCGAAGATATACGACGGCCGCAGCGCGCTCGAAGTCCTTGGCGGCCATATGGCCGTTGAAGGTCTCCACCGCCTCCTCGGGCGAGCCGCCGCCCCCGCAACCCGTCGCGGCCAGCGAGATAACGGCTAACGCCGTCGCGGCCTCCGTCAGCGTCATCTTACGCCCGGACCCCCTTCGCCGCCGTTTCCAAATATACAACGATAACGGCGCCGAGCGCAAGTATAACGATGCTCACGAGCTGCGCTTCCGTCAACCCCCGCCACAGCGCCTCGTTGGTCCGGATAAATTCCATGGAGAACCGCTCGACGCCGGCGAGTATTAAGTATAGGCCGAAAAGCCACCACGGCGGTTTGTTCAGCCGCCTAAGCCGCCACAGTACGAAAAAAACGGCCAAGAAAATCACCATTTCGTAAACCGGCGTCGGGTGGACCCGCTGAAGCGTCGGCACGACGCCGTTGGGATAAGACATCGCCCACGGCAAGGTGGAGGGGACGCCGTAGTCGCCGTCGCCCGCGAGCTGGCAGCCGGCGCGGCCGAAGACGTACCCGAGCGCGAGCGCCGGCGCCACCGCGTCCGCGTACGGCCCAAGCTTTTGGCGGCGCGCCTTCAGCACGATGATTATGGCCAGCGTGCCCCCCGCCACGCCGCCGTACCAGGTGAAGCCGTAACGGGACCAGATCATGCTCCAAGGGTCGGCGACGAACGCGTCCCAATACTCGAGGATGAAGTTCGCGCGCGCGCCCACCAGGCCGCCGACGACCGCCGCCACCAGCGCGTCGGAGGCGAACTTTACCGCCAGCCCCCGCCGCTTCAGCTCCGCCCGGAAGACGAGGTACGCCGCCACGAACCCCAACGCGGCCGCCAGGCCGAAGGTGCCGAGCTCGAGCGGGCCTATCTTGACGAGGGTGGGCCACACGGCGGGAATGGTAACACGACTGGCCCTGGATGGCAAGGCAACTGGCGGGTACGTTTTTTAACTTTTAGCGTTATGCTTTTTGTGTAAGAATGAAACGAGCGGCGATGTGGCCGCCGCGTCGTTATGTCGTATATTTATATGAAGATACTCGAGCTTATCCCGGAGGAATACGACCGGGGTATTAAGAAGTTTGCCGCCACCGATTTCGAGGCGCTGCGCGACGAGATGGCGGCGCAGCTCGAGGCGGGCCAACGGGTGTTGGATATCGGTTGCGGCCCGGGCACCTTCGCGCTCCTGGCCGCGAGCCGCGGCGCCCGCGTCACCGGCTGGGACCGCAACGCCGACATGGTGACCTTCGCCACCGGCAAGGCGGCTGAGCTCGAGCTGGCGGACGCCGTGAAATTCGAGGTCCGCGACGCGCCGACGGCGCCCCTCGCGCGCGAGGCGTACGACGCGGTGGTTATGTCGCTCGCGCTCTCCGAGATGCGCGGCGCCGAGCAGCTCGCGACGCTGGAGGGCGCGTGGCAGATGCTCAAGGCGGGGGGCAAACTCATAATCGTAGACGAGGTGCCGCCGCGGCGCCTCGTGCCGCGAACCTGGTATTATTTTAAGCGGTTCTGGCTCAAGCTCGTCGTGTACGTCGTCGCCCGGGCGGTGACGCGGCCGTTGAAGGACCTCCCGGCGGCGGTCGCGGGCCGCGGCTTCACCGTAACGCGAGAGAAATACCTCGAGGGCGGCGCCCTCATATACCTCGTCGCCGAGAAGAACGCGACGCGGCCGCCTCCACCGGTCGCCGCGGCGTCGACGACGCTGACGTTCGGCGACCGCCTCGCCAACGTCGCCTGCGAGCTCTCGCTGTACGCTACGTTCTTCCGCGCCGAACCGGGCCTTTACCGCGCGGGGGAGCCGGGGCCGGCGGCGCCGTTGTTAGTCACCGCCAACTTTACGCTAACCGTCAACCTCGTGCGGCGGGCGCTCCGCGGCCTCGACGCCTACCTGCTCGTCATCGACACCCGCGGCGTAAACGTCTGGTGCGCCGCCGGGGCGGGCAAGTTCTCGACGCGGGAGGTCGCGCTTTCGTACCGCGCCTTCCGCCTGGCCGAGGTGGCCCACCGTGAGCCGGCGGTATTGCCGCAGCTTTCGGCTACGGGCGTCGCGACGTACAAGCTCCGCGACGAGTTCGGGGTGGAGGCCGCGTTCGGGCCGGCCTACGCCCGCGATATCCCGGCGTACGTCGCGGCCGGGTACAAAAAAACGGCCGCCATGCGCCGCGTCGACTGGGCCCTGGCCAAGCGCCTCGAGGTCACGTGGTCCTTCGCGCTGACGAACGCCGCCGCGGCGGCGTTACCGCTCGCCGTCTTCCATCGGCTCTATTCGCCCCTCGCCGTCGCCGCCGTCGGCGCGATTTCCCTCCTCATCGGCGCCTTGTTCCCGCGGCTGCCGACGCGGTTGTATTCCATAAAGGGGCTGGCCGCGGCCGCGCTGGTCGCCGCGCCGCTCTTGATTTATAAATGGCTAGCCGGCGCCGGCGCCTCGGGCCTCGCGGCGTGGGCTGTCTTCCTGGCGTTCGCCGGCGTGCTCCTGGGGCTCGAGTTCTCGGGCAACACCTCCGTCGCGAGCCCGTCGCAGGTCAAGCAGGAGTTCAAGCCGGGGCTGGCGGCCCTCGCCGCGCTGGCGGTAGCCTTTATCCTGCTAGTTGTGTTATAATGTTGGCGATGATCACGTACGAGCGCGAGAAATGCGGCCGGTGCGGGACCTGCGTCGACGTCTGCCCGCAGCTCACCATCGACTGGGGCTCGGACGGCTACCCCGTCCAGACGCGGCCCCACGACTGTATGGAATGTGGCGCCTGCGCGCGGAACTGCCCGGCGGCCGCGGTGCACGTCGCCGCGGGCGTCGGCTGCTTCAGCGCGTTGCTGCGCCAGACGCTCTTGGGCCAGAAGGCCGGCTGCGGTTGCGGCTGAGGGCCCCAGGAGGCCTGAGGGACAGGCCGTACTTAGGAAATAAAAAAGCCGCCCCTGGGGCGGCGTTCTTGTATCTAAATTTGTAGCGCTTTCGCGTATTCGTACGTAATAATTTCGCCGTCTCTAGTATCTACGTACCCTTTTTCTTTATGATTAAAGTCGGTTAGCTTCTTGGCGCTCCAATCGCCAAGCCGTTCTTTAATCTCCGCTAGTATTTTTAGCTCCGAGGGCTCGAAGATATCGAGGTCCGGCCGTATTTTCGGTTTTAATATTTTAACCGGGTATTTCCCGTGAAAAACCTCGTTTTCTTCTATGGCGCCATCTCTTACTAGAGCACCGAATATTAAAGCGTAGTCGTTTAATGCGAAGCCGTACGGTAGGTGGGCATACCTGGCCCCGGTTATAGAGGTAGCGTATTCCTTAAAGTGCTTAAAATCGGCGTAGAATAAAAGTTTGTTTAACGCGGTCTCAGTTATGCCGCCTTTGCATAGGTAAATAATAGCGGCGGAAAGCTTATTAAGGTCGAGTTTTTTGAAGCCGCTAAGCCAAGAAGCTTCGTAGTCCCCGATGTTTTCATTAAAGAAATTTTCGAAAGAACACGAACCGAAATCCGGTTTTTTCAAGCTTTCGATTAAACGTTCTCTTTTGTTAGGTAATATGGCACCGGGTGTTTTGTCTAAAAGTAGAGACAAGTTGGTCGGTTCCGCAATAAGTTGAAGTTGCTTATCGTGTGCTTCGTCTTGAAGCGCGCCATTCTCGTAGCGGCTTATCGTTGCCGCCCCCCAACCCAAGAGTTTGCTTAGCTCGGCTTGTGTTAAACCGTATTCCGAACGTAGGTTTTTTATCTCTTCAGGTTGTAGCATGTTATGTCTCCGCCGGTATTCGCGGTATGCTTCGTCTAAGTGGTCCCGAGGAGATTTAGGGTCGTAGAAATCACCGCCGCATTCTAGGCATTTGAGGTATTCGTTATGAACGCGTATTTGTTCGCCGCGTATTATTACCTCTTCTTCGTACCGGACTATTTCTAAGTCCGTTTCTTTCTCGCAGTATGGGCATAAAGCTTTCATCGTAGCCTTTCCTCCTTGCCGTTTCAATAGCGGTTTTAACGTTAACCGCCTTTCGCCATGCACGGTATATTTTACCGAATTTGGCTCGTCCATTAAAAACGGCTACGATAGTATCTATATAAAAACCCGTACCGAATCGTAAAATCCGGAAAAGGGTTTTGGCGTAATCACGGTTTGCATTATTCAGCATACGGGTATTTTATCGGTCTATCGGCGATATGAAAAGATAAGCATTTAGCTATTTTACCGATTTCGGCAGCGCTGACTTTGAGCTTTATATAGACTTCCCGCCCCTGTATTTCTTTCCCGAAAACCCAAACCTCGCCTTGCTCGCCGTAGTCCGGGTCAGGACCGCTCGAGTAGTGATTCGTTGTTAGGTTATAGATTTCGTGTTCAACGCCGAGTTTGTTTATCTCTAACTCCTTTCTGGTTTCGTCGTATTCGCGACGGCTTAAAAAGAAAATACCTCCGTACCGGACCGCGGTTTCCTTGAATTTTTTAAGGAAATCCGCTACTTCTTCCTTGGTTGCTTGCGCCAAATCTGGCTCCCTATAACCGCCGTATAGCTCACGCCCAATCTCCTTTATTTAATATTATATATCATATGATATAAA
>CAZLXP010000091.1:0-10587 GCA_964563535.1 uncultured bacterium
CCGACCGCGTGTCCGCTCCCGGCTGAGGAGACGGGGGCCCCCGGCGGCGAACTCGAGTTGAAGCCGCGCGGCGATTTCGCCGTCGACGCCGGCGCGTACCTTTGGGAACCCGGCGGCGGGGCGCCGCGTTATCTCGGGCCGACGCGCGCCATATACGCGTTTTGGGGGAAAGACGCGCTGTTGCTCGAAAATAAATTGACGGTGGCCCGCTACGACCTCGAGGGGGGAACGGTGTCGCCGCTTTTGGCCGCGGACGCGCACGAGCTGGGGTGGCTGCCGTGGGCCGCGGCGGCCGGCGACAAGGTCGTCGTCGTCGGCGCCAAAGCCGCCGAGAAAAGACAAGAGTCTATCCGGAACCGCGTCTTCGTCGTCGAGGGGGGGCGCGGCCGCGACGAGCCGCTTATGGAAATCGAGGGCCAAGACCCGGCGACGCGCGGGGCGCTTTCGGCGGACGGCCGTTACCTCGCCGTTCAGTGCACGCCGCAGGTCTTCGGCGAACCGACGATCTTCGCCGTCGACCTTGCGCGCAGGCGTTACAAGGTCCTGGTAAGCGGCGGGAATCTCCTCGGTTTTACGCGGGGTTCGCGCGCGATATTTTACGTCGCCGGCCCCGGCCGGACCGGCGACCTGTTTCTCGCCGGCCTCGACGGCGCGGCCCGGCGGTTGACCTCGGCCGGCGATATCCTTCCGACGCCCTGATTCCCGGCTCGCCGGCGGCGGCCTTGCGGCCGACGACGGCCTTAGGTATAATAACCCCCGGGTGTCCGCCTTGGCCGAGTTCACTCACCTTCACGTCCACAGCGAATATTCGTTCCTCGACGGCATGTGCCGCCCCCGGGAGGCGGCGGCGCGGGCGCGCGAGCTCGGCATGTCGGCGCTGGCGCTCACGGACCACGGCGGCCTGTTCGGCGCGGTTTCGTTCTACAAGGCGGCCCGCGAGGAGGGCGTAAAACCCATCATCGGCTGCGAGCTGTACGTGGCGCCGGAGGGGAGGTTCGTTAAGAAGACGGGCCCGCGCGGCGAGGCCGGCGCCCACCTTATCGTCCTGGCCGAGACGGACGAGGGTTACCGCAACCTGCTCCGACTGTCCACCAACGGCTACCTCGAAGGTTTTTACTACAAGCCGCGGGTGGACAAAGAGCTTTTAGGCCAATACCACCGGGGCTTAATCGCGTTGTCCGCGTGCCTCAAAGGGAGCGTGGCGCAGGCGATATTGGCGGGCGATTGGGCCCGGGCCGACGGCGTCGTCGGCGAATATGTCGACATCTTCGGCCCCGAAAATTTCTTCCTGGAATTGCAGGACCACGGCTTGCCCGAGCAGCACCGCGTTAACCGCGGCTTGTTCGAGCTGGCCGGCCGCCATAAATTGAAACTGGTCGCGACCAACGACGTCCATTACGTCGACGCCGGCGACGCGCGCGCCCACGACGTGCTGCTCTGTATTCAGACCGGCAAGAACCTGAGCGACCCGGGCCGGATGCGCTTCGAGACCGACCAGGTCTATTTGAAGTCGCCGCAGGAAATGGCGGCGGCCTTCGCCGAGTTCCCGGCGGCGCTCGAGGAGACGGTCAACGTCGCCGAGCGGTGCAACGTAGAGCTCGCTTTCGGCCGGGTTCGGTTGCCGCGTTTCGACGTCCCGGGCGGGGAATCCGCGGCGGAATTCCTTCGCAAGCTCGCCTACCAGGGGCTGGCCCGCCGCTTCCCGGACGCCGACGGCCGCATACGGGAGAGGCTCGCGTTCGAGCTCGACGTCATTACCCAGATGGGGATGGAGGCCTATTACCTCATCGTCTGGGACGTCGTCCGCTTTGCCCAGAGCCGCGGCATTACGGTCGGCCCGGGGAGGGGTTCCGCCGCCTCGTCGTTGGTGGCCTATCTTTTGGGTATCACGGGCGTCGACCCGGTGGAGCACGGCCTCGTCTTCGAGAGGTTCTTGAACCCGGAACGCGTTTCGATGCCGGATTTCGACATCGACTTCGGCGACCAGCGCCGCGACGAAGTCGTCGCTTACGTTACCGAGAAGTACGGCCAGGCCAACGTGGCGCAGATAATAACTTTCGGGACCATGGCCGCGCGCGCCGCGGTCAAAGACGTGGGCCGGGTGCTCGAGATCCCGTTCGCGGAAGCCGACATGATCTCGAAAGAAATCAATCCCCTGGCCCCTCTCGCCGAATCGTTGAAGGAGAATCCGGTCCTCCGGCGGGAGTACGAGGACAATCGCCGCGTGCACGAGTGCATTGACTTGGCCCTCCAACTCGAGGGTTTGGCCAGGCATCCGTCGGTGCACGCCGCCGGCGTCGTGATCGCGCCCGACGAATTGACGAATTATACCGGCCTGTACCGCGGCAGGAAGAACGAGGTCACGACGCAGTTCGACATGAACGCGGTCGAGGCCTTGGGCCTCCTCAAGGTCGACGTGCTCGGTTTGAAGACCTTGACCGTCATGGAGGACGCCGTCAAAGCCGTCCGGCGGCGGCGGGGGGTCGACGTAAACCTCGACCGGGTATCTTACGACGACGACGCCACGTACGACCTCTTATGCCAGGCCGATACCGACGGCGTATTCCAACTCGAGTCCGAGGGGATGCGCGACCTGTGTCGCCGCGTCGCGCCGCGGACTTTCAAAGAGCTGATCCCCATCCTCGCGCTCTTCAGGCCCGGGCCTATGGGCTCCGGTGCCACGGAACAATTCATCAGCCGGAAGTACGGCCGGGCGGCCGCGCCCGCGCTGCACCCTTCGCTCGAGCCTATTTTGGCCGACGCCTACGGCGCCATTCTCTACCAGGAACACGTGATGAAGATCGCGAGCGAGTTCGCCGGTTATTCGCTGGGCCAGGCGGATATACTGCGCCGGGCGATGGGCAAGAAGAAGCGCGGCGAAATGAAAGCGCAGCGTCAGTCTTTCGTCGAGGGCGCCCGGCGGCGCGGTTACGGCCGGGAGGAGGCCGAGGCCGTCTTCGACGCCGTGGCGCCCTTCGCGGAGTACGGCTTTAATAAGGCCCACGCCACGGCCTATGCCGTCCTGTCGTACCAAACGGCCTATCTCAAGGCCAACTACCCGCCCGAGTTTATGGCGGCGCTGCTCACCTCGGAACAAGGCAATGCCGACAAGATAGTCCAATATGTCAAGAGCGTGCGCCAAATGGGCATCGCCGTACTCCCGCCCGAGATTAACGCTTCCTGGTATAATTTTTGGGTGGAAGACGACGAACGCATCCGGATGGGGATGGGCGCCATTAAGAACGTGGGGCGGGCGGCGATTGACGAGATCGTGGCGGCGCGCGAACGGGGCGGGCCGTTCCAAAGTCTCACCGACTTCTGTAGCCGGGTGGACCTGCGGGTCGTCAATCGCGCCGTCGTAGAATCGCTTATCAAAGTGGGGGCGTTCGACTCCTTTGGCAAGGGCCGGGCGCCGTTGTACGAGGGCTTGGACGCGGCGCTGGAGGTCGGCAAAAGGCTAAGCCGCGACCGCGCCGCCGGCCAGGCCAGCCTCCTCGGCTCCTGGGGGGAGGAAGAGCGGCCGGCGGAGGTCCTGGCCGAAGGACGCGAGTGGCACCACCTCGAGCTCTTGCGTTACGAGAAAGAGCTCCTCGGCGCGAGCATTTCGGGCCATCCGCTCGACCGCTACCGGGGGGTGCTGGCCAGATACGGCGCCGCCACCGTGGGCGACGTCTTAGCCGGCCGGGCCGGGCGGGCGGCGAAGGTCGGCGGCATGGTGGGCCGGATTAAGACCATCGCCGATAAGAAGGGCCGCGAGATGGCTTTCTTTACGCTCGAGGACGACGGCGCCGTCGAGGTCGTCGCTTTCGCCGATTGCTATGCCAAGGCGGAATTCGTCATCTTCGTGGACCGGCCGGTCCTGGTCCAAGGCCACGTCCGCCGCGACGAGGGAACGTACAAGATCATCGCCGACGATATAACTTCCCTCGAAGACGCCGAGTATAGATTCGCGCGCGAGATACACATAACGCTGCCGGGCAACGCCGACGCCGAGCTTCTGGCGGATATGGAGAAAGTCATAGGCCGGCACGTCGGCCGGTGTCCGGTCTTCTTCCACGTGCGGCGGGACGGCCGCGAAGTCGTCATCCGCGCGCGGCCCGCGTTCAACTGCAATCCGACGCGTCAATTGATCCGTTCCCTGGAGCGGTTTACCGGGCGAGGGAGCGTCCAGCTTAAATAGAGGTCGGCGCCGTGCGAGTCGCGTTTATTATATGCGCTTTGATAGCCTTGGCCGTTTCGGCCGGCGCCGAAGCGACGTTGGTCGCCGTGATGCTCGAGCGGCCGGCGGACGCGTACGCGCTTTTGGCCGAGGGCGTCGTCGTAATCGAGGCGCGGCCGGATTTCGCCCTCGCGTTGGCGGCGCCGCAAACGTTGGCCGCGCTCGAGCGATACGGATACGTGGACCTGGGCCTTCCCCCCGGCCCCATATACTTGGCCTGGCCGCGTCCCGGCGCGCCGTTGCCGGAGGTGTCGGGCGTGGCGGTCCTCGGCCGTTTTGGCGAGACGTACGTCGTGAGCGGCGCGGCCGCCGCCGCCGAGGAACTGGCGGCGCTGGGCGCCGAGATAAAGCGCGTCGGCGGCGAACCGTTGAAAAGCCCCCGCCGCGCCGTTTTGCCCGAAATATCGTACGACCCGGCCGTGGCGCAGCTCGTCGCCCGCGTCCGGGCGGACCGGTACTTCGGCCACGTTGAGAGACTCGCGGCCGTCAAGACGCGCTATTCCCACGCCGAGGAGATCGCGCAAGCGACCGATTATATCGAGGAGCAATTCCGTCGCCTGGGTTACGAAACGGCGCGGCGGCCGTACGTTTACGACCCCATGGATAACGACTATCTGGCCGATTGCGTTTTCCGGGCCGGCGGCGAGCTGGGGTGGCTGCTTTCGTCGTGGGGGTACGTCTGGCGCAGCGACGACTTCGGCGCGAGCTGGACCTATCATAAGTCCGAGGGGAGGTTGGACCACGGCTGCTTCATAACCGACCGCAAGGGCTTCGTCGTCGGCGGCCGGGGGTTCCTGGCGCGGACTGACGACGGCGGCCGAACCTGGGCCCAGCTCCCGTTGGAAGACCCGAACGATTACTTGCGCGACATCTACTTTTACGGCGGCGAGCGCGGCGTAGCGGGCGGCGCGGACGGCGCGGCCTACCGCACGGTGGACGGCGGGGCGACGTGGCGCAAGGTCGCGACGCCCACGACGACGTTGATACTCGGCGTCTACGCGCAGACGGCGGATAAATGGTGGGCCCTCGGGATGGAGGGCCTGGTGATGCGGTCGTTCGACGGCGGCGCTACGTGGAAGGTTGTGAACGTCCCCGAGACCGAGGGCTTCGGGATGAGGCGGCTCGCCTTCGCCGACGCGAGCCACGCCGCGATGGTCGGCAACGAGGGGACGATCCTTTATTCGGAGGACGCGGGCGAGACGTGGCGTCGCGTCTCGGGATACTACCCGGCGTGGCCGTTTTTCACGGAAGTCGCGTTTGCGGACGCGACGCGCGGTTGGGCCTCCGGCGGGGACGGCAAGGTTTACCGCACGGACGACGCCGGCGCGAGCTGGACGCGGCAACCGACGCCCTTCAGCGAGTATTACACTTACAACGGCATATCGGCTATCAGCCGCGACGAGGCGTGGGTCGTCGGCGGGCCGTCGGCCGTCATCCATACCACCGACGGCGGCGAGCATTGGAAAGCGGTGGATATAAAGAGCGCCGCGCCCGTGGTGTGGTATAACGTCGAGGCCACGAAGAAGGGCGCTTCCCGCGCCGACGATATTTACATCCTTTGCGGCCACTACGACGCCATTTCCGAAGACCCGTGGAACCGCGCGCCGGGGGCCGAGGACAACGCCTCGGGGGTGGCCGCGGTGCTCGAGGCGGCGACGGCGCTCGCGGGCAGCCGCTTCGACGGCACCTTGAAGTTTTTGGCCTTTTCGGGCGAGGAGGAAGGCCTGCTCGGTTCCAGGGCGTACGCGCGCGAGGCATACCGGGCGGAAGAGGAAATACGCGGCGTCTTTAATATGGATATGGTATCGTACCTTGACGAACCGGTTCACGACGTCGAGGTCCGGTATAACGATTTCTCGCGGGGACTTTTGGCGGCGTATCGGGAAGCGGCTCGCCTTTACGTGCCGGCGTGCGTTATATATCCGGTTACGGAAGGGCGGGGCGGCAGCGACCACGAGCCCTTTTGGGAATACGGTTACCCGGCGCTGCTGTCAATAGAGTACGCCGGCAAGCAATTCTACCCGTGGTATCATACGACGGAGGATCTGCCGGGGTACCTCGCGCCGGCGTTCGGGGCGGACGTGACGAAGGTGAACGTCGCCGCGGCGGCGACGCTGGCCGGGACGCGGTTGGGGCCCGGGGCGTCGTCGGAAATAATCGTTTACCCCAACCCGGCGAAGCCGTCGGCGGGACACGACCGGGTGCGCTTCGCCAACCTCGGCGCCGGCAGCTCGCTCGTCCTCTACGACGTCGCCGGCGCGGAAGTGTGGGCGACGACGGCCGACGACTCGGGGGCGGCGGAGTGGCCCCTCGTGACGGCCGACGGCCGCGCCGCGGCCTCCGGCGTTTACCTTATCGCGGTCGAGGAACCCGGCGGCGCGCGGCGGTTCGGCAAGGTGGCGGTAATTAAATAAGATGTCGTCGGAGGACGCAACCGCTCGGCCGTTTTCGCCGAACCCGCGGCTCGCGGATTTGTTTTTAGTGGGCGTGATCGCGCTCGCGCCCGCGCCGTTGTTCGCGACGTCGATGGCTTATTTCGGCCTGCTGACCGTTACGGTATTTTTCCTTATATACGTCCGGGCCGGGGGTTGGCGGCAGCTCCGGCTGACGCCGCTCGACTTGCCCATAGCGGCGTTCCTCCTCGTCCGCATCGCCTCGACGGTGACGTCGGTTTCTCCCGCGTTAAGTTGGAAGGGCCTCGAGAAATCCGGGCTGTTGTTGGCGTATTATCCGCTGGCGCATATGGCCCTTTCGCGGCCGCGCCGGTTGGCGGGCATCTACGTGTTCATGGCGGCGACCGTAGTTGCGGCCGCGGTCGGCATCCTGAAGTTCGGCCTGGCCGACGCGGAACGGGTGGTATCGGCGGCGGGCGGATATACGACTTTCGCCGAGATATTGGCCGTCGCGCTATGCCTATTTTTGGCGGCCGCCACGTTCGCACCGGCGGCGCCGCGCCGCGCCGGGCTGGCGGCCGCGGCCCTTTTGCCGTTCGCGGGCTTGGTCCTTACCTTTTGTCGCGGACAATGGTTGGCGCTGGCGGGGGGCGTAGGTTTAATCGGCGGGTTGAAAGATCGGCGGTTGCTGGGTTTGCTACTTTTTATCGTTTTGGCGGCCGGGGCGGCGGCGTACTTTTCGCCCGCGGGCGTCGCGTCCGGCCGGTTCTCGCTGGGGGACCCGGCGTTCGAGAATTACCGCGACATATTATGGAAAGGCGGATTGGCGATAATTTTCGACCGGCCGCTGACCGGTTTCGGCCCGGAGACGATAAGAATCGTCTTTCCGCATCAGACGCGGTTTTATTCGCCCGTGGCGGGCGTGATCGGCTGGCATAACGATTATGTGCGGCTCGTGATCGAGAGCGGCCTGCTTGCGGCCGGAGCGGCCTTATGGCTCGTCGTGGCGTTGACCCGTACGGCGTGGGGGGCTTTCCGCCGGGAGGGCGAAGAGCCGGCCGTTCGCGCGTTGGGGCTGGGGCTCGTGGCGGCAACGGCGGTGGTCCTCGTGAGCGGCTTCGTCGGCGACGTCGTGGGGGACCCGGCCATGCTGATCGTCTTCGTCGTGTTATGGGGATTGGCGACGCCTTTATTGGGGGGAGGGGAAGGCGGCGGCGTTGGACGTACGTAGCATATTGGTCGTTCGCAGCGACCGCCTGGGCGATTGGGTCTTGACGCTGCCCCTGCTCGACGAACTGAAAGCGGCGTTTCCGGGGGTCCGGCTCGGCGCGATGGCGACGGCGGCGGTCGCGCCGCTGGTGGAACGTTATCCGGCGGTCGACGCGGTCTTGATATCGAAGAGAGGTCTCCGCGGCTTCCGGGAGACGACGGCGGCGGTGCGGCGGGGCGGTTTCGACGCCGCGGTGGTAGTCCATCCCGATATGGTAGACACGTTGATTGTATGGTGGGCGGGGGTGAAGTTGCGGGTAGGCATCGGCTACCGGGGCTACTCTTTTCTTTATAACCGCCGGGTATACCTCCATCGTTCGCCGTCTACGCGTCACGAGATCGAGTATAATTTGAAATATATGGAGGCGTTCGGTTTGTCGGTTCCGGCCGAAATCCCGGCGCCGCGGGTGGAAGTGACGGCCGGCGACCGGGCTAGAGCAAGGGAGCTTTTGGCCGCGCGCGGCGTCGTCGGCGACGGGTACGTCGTCGTCCATCCCGGCAGCGGCGGCTCTTCCCTCAATTGGTCGGCGACGCGCTACCGCATCCTCGCGGCCGAACTGGCCAAAGTTATCGCTCCGGCCGTCGTCGTCACCGGGGCGGCGGACGAAGCGGCGCTTGCCTCGTACGTGGCGGGGGAGGGGGCGGGCCGGGTGAGCGTCGCCGGCGAGACGGACCTGGGAACGCTTTTGGGACTGCTCGCCGGGGCGCGGCTTTTCGTCTCGGGCAACACCGGCCCCATGCACGTGGCCGCGGCGGTGGGAACGCCGACGTTGTCGCTTTTCTCGCCCCTTCGTTCCGGCTCGGCGACGCGGTGGGGGCCCCGGGGCAAGGCGGCCGCGGTTATAACGCCCGCCGGTTACGCGTGCGAGAAGTGCGCGCGTGAACGGTGCGAGCATTTCAATTGCATGGAGGCCATAACGGTGGAGGAAGTGCTGGCCCAGGCGCGGCGCCTCGCGGCGAAAAGATAGGCAAAGGACGTGGGGAGATTCGTACGGCCGCGTCCGCATTTTGGGCCGCGCGCAAGTAAGTTTATACGTTGACTGAGTAAGCCAAATATGATAAAATAAAAATATACGACTTTTAGCCCGCCAGGTAAATTGACTAAAAAATTTAACTATATATTATATCGGATGAGGTTTTATTATGCGGATGTCGACGCGGGGTCGGTTCGGCCTTAGAGCCTTATTACATCTAGCCGAAGATATTGATGGGGCCCCGGTTTCGGTTTCGGTACTTGCGAACGAGATGGGCGTCTCGGCGGATTATCTAATGCAGCTATTCGTGAGGATGAGACGGGCCGGCCTCGTGAAGAGCGTGCGCGGGCCGCACGGCGGGTTTAGACTCGAGCGCCCGCCGGGGAAGATCACGGTGGGCGACGTCGTGCGCGCGGTGGAAGGGCCGATAGGCGTTGCGCCTTGTATAGCGCCGGAATCCTGTTACGGCGGAAGGGAGCGACGCCGCCAGGAGGGGTTGTGCCCGAAGAAGGGTAGTTGCGCCGCCAGAATCGTTTGGCAACAGCTGAGCGTGGAGATCGAAAAGTTCCTCGACAATAAGGACTTGCGCCAGGTGCTCAAGGAGGCGCGGCGGCTTCAGCTACGCCCGGTTTAGGTATATGACGTCCGGGGTGCGACTATGTACAGCGAAAAGGTAATGGACCATTTTTATAAGCCCCGCAACGTGGGCGTCATCGAGAACGCCGACGGCGTGGGGAAAGTCGGCAACCCCGTCTGCGGCGACATGATGGAGCTCTTCATCAAGGTCGAGGACGACGTCATAAAGGACATCAAGTTTCGCACCTTCGGTTGCGGCGCCGCCATCGCGACGTCGAGCATGATAACGGAGCTCGTCAAGGGCAAGACCCTCGAGGAGGCGCTGAAGATCTCGAACCAGACGGTGGCGGAGGCGCTCGGCGGCCTCCCCAAACAAAAAATGCATTGCTCCGTCCTGGGCGAGGAGGCCCTCGACGCCGCGATATACGATTACCTCACCAAAAATAACCTCCGCCCCGACCTGGTTAAATTTATCGAGCAAGCCCGGGAGAAGCACAAGAGCCGCGTCGAAGAACCGCATGGTAGTTACGATTAACGGCGAGCGGCGGGAACTGGCCGACGGCGTCACGCTGGCGGCTTTGTTGGAACAATTCGAGCTCGACGCCGCCCGGGCCGTGGTGGAGCTCAACCGCGAGGTCGTGCCGCGCGAGAAATACGGCGCCACGCCGGTGGCCGACGGCGACGTCCTGGAGTTGGTGGAGATAGTCGGCGGCGGCTAAGGGGCGCGCGGCCGTAATAATCACCGGAGGTTAAGTAGTGGCCGTAACCAGAGAAGCCGTTATGGAAGCGCTGGGCAAGGTCTACGACCCGGAGATACCGGGCCTCAGCATCGTCGACCTGGGCCTGGTCTACGGCGTCGCGGTCGAGGGCGGCAAGGTGGACGTGAAGATGACGTTGACGGCGCCGGGTTGCCCCATGGCCCATTTTATGGCGCAGATGGCGAAGAAGGCGGTGGAGGAGTTGGAGGGCGTCGACGAGGCCAACGTCGAGGTCGTCTTCGAGCCGCCGTGGAGGCCGGAGATGATGAGCGCCGAAGCCAAGAAGAGGTTGGGCTTCGAGTAATTCGTTTTCGAAATTTAGCTACGAAAGGGCGGCGTGACAGCCGCCTTTGTTTATCGGCCGGCGCAAAAAAACGCATGACAAACTGAGGGGCAAC
>CAZLXP010000092.1:0-10494 GCA_964563535.1 uncultured bacterium
GCCAGTACGGTGCTCAGAATAGCCAACGGCGCGCGCATTACTCGAGCCCCCGGGTCATAATGACCAAGGGGCCGCCCTTCAATACGTCCTTCTGTTTGTCGAGCTCGAAGAGGATGTCGACCAGCTCGGACGGCAGGACGAGGTCGCAGGCGTACGCGCCGACGGCCTTGAGGGCCTTTATGACCAGCGGCCTGGCGCCGGCGCCCTTCTCCTGGGCCTGCTCCAGCGTCTTCACGTACGAGGCGACGCCCAGCGCCGAGATCCGCTCCGCCCCCAGCGTCTCGGCGCCGTAGACGACGAAGCCGTCCTCGGTCAAAAGGGTGGGGGCGAGCGCCGGGTTCGACTCCACGTCGCTCGCGTCTATGACGACGCCGGTGTAGTCGCCGGCCGGCGTTCCGGTCCCTGCGCCTTTATAGAGCGGCGCGCCGGCGTTCGCCGCCGGGACTTGCGCCGCGAGGGCGGCCAGGCCTCTAGCGGTGGTCATCGGTACCGACAGCGTCACCGCGCATAGTATCGAGCCGTCGTCGAGTATCTCGTGGGTAACTTTCACCTCGTGGGCGTCGCGGACGAGGCCGCGGGTTTGCGTCGTCAACGCGTCGCTGGTCGCGACGGCGCCGCTGACCGTCGTCTTGGAATTTACCTGGACGCCGTATATCCGCTCGGCGAGTTTGCGGTAGGCGAGGGCGCGCGCCGTCTCCTCCGCCTGGCTCAGCGCGTGGGCCTTGCTCTGGGCGAGGGCGAGGTTGGCCGCGCCGACGGCCGTAACCTCTATGTAGCCGTCGGTCCAATTGGTAACGGCGACGCCGGCCTCGTCGGCCTCGCTCGAGGCGACCTCTCCTTTGGTTACGGCCGCCGCGGCTTCGACGGCTTCCTCCAGGATTTCGGCCGAACTCACGGCCGCGAATATAACGGGTACGGCGGCGAAAACAAGCGTTTTGCGCATCGGGCCTCCCGCGCGTTAAAAGGTGCTTTAACCGTATGACGCCGCGCCGTCGCGAACGGTTTAACGGCCCGAAGTTTTTTAACGATTAAACTATCGGCGCCGCGCCGCCGTCGTATAGACAAACGCAACGAAGGATTTTTATATTCGCGGAATCGCGACGCACGCAACAACGAAGAGGAGAGAACCATGAAAAAGGTATTCATTCTATTTTTAGTCGCGGCGGGCGGCGCGAGCGCACTCGAGCCGGCGGGCGTCGCGCTCGCGGCCCCGGCCGCCGGCAACGGTTATAGAGACGCCGCCATCGCGGTCTTGCCGTTCGTCAATACGTCGAGCTCGGCGCGCCTCGACTACCTCGAGGCCGCGCTGGCCAAGATGCTGGTGACGGACCTCAAGCAGTCGCAAACCCTCAAGGTCGTGACCCGCGACAACCTCGACGACGTGCTGGCGGAGCTCAAGTTGGACCGCTCGGCGCTGGTCGACCCGGCCAACGCGCAGAAGGTGGGGAAGCTTTTGGGGGCGGACCTCATCGTCGCCGGCTCCATCGTCGCGGTCTCCAATCAGCTCCGCCTCGACGCGCACGTCATCGACGTCGCGACCGCGGAGGTCGTCGTCGCCCGGAAGGTCGAGGGCGCCGGCGAGCACGAGGCGTTGAAGATGGTGGACACGCTCGCGACGGCCGTCATATCGGACCTGACGGGCGAGGCCGTGGTGTTGAATTCCTACGACCCGCTCCACGGTTCCTTTGACCCGGCGCACGCCAGCGCCGCGCTCACCTTTTGGCCCATCCTGGGCAACGAATACGGCCTCGTCGGCTCCGCGGCCACGGCCTACCTCGAGCTGAAGTTCCGCGCCGCGGAGGTCCCGGCCGCCGTCGCGAAGGACCGGCCGCCGCTCAACCTCTGCCTGGTTATCGACCGCTCAGGCTCGATGGGCGGCGCCGGCAAGTTGGATTACGTGAAGGAGGCCGCGACGTACGTCGTCGACAACCTCGGCCCGCAAGACCGCATCAGCGTCGTCGCCTTCGACTCCGACGTCAAAGTCGTCCAGGGCAACTGCAAGGTCGAGAACAAAGGCATGCTCAAATCCAAGATCGACGAGCTCTTCGCCGGCACCAACACCAACCTCTCCGGCGGCCTGGAGGAAGGGTACGCCCAGGCCAGGAAGGGCAAGAAAAAGAATTTCCTCAATCGCGTCATCCTGCTGTCGGACGGCCTCGCCAACGAGGGCGTAACGGACCTCGAGAAGCTGGCCTCCATGGCCCGCGATTGGCAGAGGAAGGACGTCTACACCACCGCCATGGGCGTGGGCGCCGACTACGACGACCAGCTATTGACGCTCATCGCTACCGGCGGCGCCGGTAATTATTACTACATCGCGAGACCGAGCGACGTTCCCGCCGTCTTCGGCCGCGAGCTGTCCGGCATCGTCAACGTCGCGGCGAGCGGCATCGCCGTGGACCTCGCGTTGGAGCCCGGCGTCCGGCTGGCGAAGGTGCACGGCTACCAATACCGCGACCTGGGCGCCGGCCATTATGAGGTCGCGGTGGGAGACATCGCCTCCGGCCAGGAATACACCGTCTTCGCGGAGCTCGAGCTGGCGGCGGTGAACGAGGAGAAGACCGTCGCCCTCGGCACCGTCGCCGTCCGCTACGACGACCAGCTGGCCAAAAAGGCGGTCGCGTCGCCGCCGACGAGGTTGGCCATGCATTTCGTGCCCGAGGCGGAGGTCGTGGCCGCGAACGAGGTAACTGAAGTGGTTAATACGGCATACGTTATGGATAACGCCGCGGCGATGGACGAGGCCCAGCGCCTGATCGCGGGGGGCAAGCGGGCGGAGGCCAAGGTGGTGCTCGAGAAACAGAAGGAGCTGAGCCGGGACCGCGCGGCCTTGGGCCAGAGTCAGGCGCTCCTTGACAGCGCCAACGAGCTGGAGAAATTGGAAGAACAGGCGGACGACAAGGACCGCGCCGACGCCGAGGTTAGTAAAGCGGCGAGCGCCGCGGCGACCGAGGCGAGGTACCATTAGCGGCTTAGGCCGGCACGGCCGACGTCGACCCCGCGGCGGAAGCTGCGGGGTTGATTTTTATAAGCCGGTGTGATATTTTCGCGCTGTAGGAAAAACGTTTCCCGTATACCGCCGCGTTACTTTTTCCAAGCGGCATTATTTCTCTTATCAATTCGATATGGGCGCAAACGTAGTCGGCATACGCCGGGAGAATATAAACCGGTGGGAGCGGCGGGCGCCGCTGACGCCGAAAGAGGTGGCTCGCCTCGTCGCGGAAAGCGACATCGCGGTGGTAGTCCAACCGTCCGACACGCGCGTGTTCGGCGACGAATCTTACGCCCGCGCCGGCGCGACGGTCGCCGAGGACCTCAACCCGTGCGACGTCATATTCGCCGTAAAGGAGGTCCCGCCCGAGCTCATCCTCCCGGATAAAACGTACGTCTTTTTCGCGCACGTCGTTAAAGGACAACCCGCTAATATGCCGATGCTGGCGGCCCTTCGCGCACGCGGCTGTTCTCTTATCGATTACGAGCGCATCGTCGACGCCGGAGGGCGCCGGCTCCTCTTCTTCGGCCGGTACGCGGGCCTCGCCGGGATGATAGACGCGCTGTGGGCGTTGGGTCGGCGGGTGGAGTGGGAGGGCGGGGCAACGCCGTTCGCGGCGCTCAAGGCCGCGTGGGAATACGAGGATTTGGAAAAAGTGCGGCGGGCGGCCCGGGAGGTAGGGGAGCGCGTCGCGGCCGAGGGCGTCGGCGCCGGCCTCGCGCCGTTAATAATGGGCTTCGCCGGTTACGGCAACGCCTCGCGCGGCGCCCAGGAGATACTAGCCCTCCTCCCCACCGAGGATATCAAGCCCGAAGACGTAGCCGCGGTGGCGTCGGCCGCGGAGCCGTCGGCTCGAGTAATATATAAGGTAGTGTTCAAAGAGGAACACATGGTCGAGGCCAGAGCCCCGGGCGCCGCGTTCGACCTCCAGGGTTACTACGACCATCCCGCCAAGTATAAGCCCGTGTTGGCCGAATATTTACCCTATCTTACGGTCCTCGTCAATTGTGTGTATTGGGACGCGCGGTATCCCCATTTCGTTTCGAAGGCCGACCTGGCGTCGCTCTACGGCGGCGCGCGGCCCCGGCTCCGCGTCATCGCCGACATAAGTTGCGACGTCGGGGGCAGCGTCGAGGCGACGGTTAAAGTGACGTCGCCCGAATCGCCGGTGTACGTCTACGACGTCGAGCGGGGCGAGGCCGTGGACGGCGTCGCCGGCAACGGCCCCGTAATATTGGCGGTATACAATCTCCCGGCGGAGTTGCCCCGAGACGCGGCCGAATATTTCGGCGCGCAGCTCGAGCCGTTCGTAGCGCCGCTCGCCCGGGCGGACTGGCGGGGCACTTTCGAGGGCTGCGAGCTGCCCGGGCCGATAAGGGCCGCGACCATCCTCTACCGCGGCGAGTTCACGCCGCCGTATAAATACCTCGAACGACATCTAAGGTAAGGTAGGATACATGGTTAAAGAAGTATTAGTGCTGGGCGCCGGGATGGTCGCGAAGCCGTTGGTCGACTATCTGCTGGCGCGGCCGGACCTCCGCGTTACGGTCGCCAGCCGCACCGTCGCCAAGGCCGAGGCGCTGGTTGCGGGGCGGGAGCGCGGCGTCGCGCGGCCTTTAAACGTGAAAGACGGCGAAAAGCTCGACGCCGACGTCGCCGCCGCGGACCTCGTAATAAGCCTCGTCCCGTATACGTATCACGTCGCGATAGCGGAGCGGTGCCTGGCGCACGGCAAGCCGCTGGTTACGACGTCGTACGTGAGCGCCGCCATGCGGGCCCTCGACGGCCGCGCCCGCGACGCCGGGGTCCTATTATTGAACGAGATCGGCCTGGACCCGGGTATAGACCATATGTCCGCGATGAGGATTATACGCGATGCCCAGGGCCGGGGCGGCCGGGTCGTCTCCTTCAAATCTTATTGCGGCGGCCTGCCCGCGCCGGAGGCCAACACCAATCCTTGGGGCTACAAGTTCTCCTGGAGCCCGCGGGCCGTCATAATGGCGTCGCGCAACGCCGCCCGGTACCTCGACGGCGGCCGCGAGGTGAACGTCCCGGGAGAAAAACTCTTCGCCGATTGCCGGCTCGTGACGGTGCCGGGCGCGGGAGAGTTCGAGTGTTATCCCAACCGCGATTCGTTGCCCTATGTCGATACCTACGCCCTGGCCGGCGTCGCGACGATGTTCCGCGGGACGCTGCGCTACGCCGGGTGGTGCGAGACGTGGCTCGCCCTTTCGCGGCTCGGTTTCCTCGACGACGCGCCGCAAAATTACGAGGGGTTGACGTACGGCGAGTTCACCGCGCGCGTGCTCGGCTCGAGGGGGAAGGACGTCCGGAAGGAATTCGCGGCCCGGGCCGGCGTGGCCTCATCTTCCGCGCTCGTCGCGAAGCTCGAGTGGCTGGGTTTCTTTTCGGACGAGGCGGTCCCGGAAGCCGAGGCCGCACCGATGGACGTTCTAGCCAACCGCCTGGCGCAGAAATGCCCCTACGGCGAGGGCGAGCGCGACATGATCGTCCTTCACCACGAGTTCGAGATTGATTACGGCGGCCGCGGCGAGCGCGTCACGTCGACGCTGGTCGATTTCGGCGTACCGGGCGGCGACTCGGCGATGTCGCGCACGGTAAGCCTTCCCGCGGCCATAGCGGCCAGGCTCATTCTGGAGGGGAAGATCGGACTTACGGGCGTACAAATCCCGGTCGTGTCCGAAATTTACAGGCCGGTCCTAGACGAGCTGGAGGCGTTCGGTTTGACGTGCGTAGAGCGGCCGCAGCCGCTCGAGTAGTTTTCGGTCCGCATATTAAATTCGGGAGGGGAAATTTACGCGGCGCGAAAATAAGAGCCGGCCTTGTCTAAGGCCGGCCTTCTTTTGCCCGGCGTAACGCCTTAGCCGCCGCTTTTCTTCTCTTTGCCGCCGAGGTATTTTTTCGGGTCGGCCTCGAAGGCTACCTTACAGCCCTTGGAGCAAAAATAATACGTCTTCCCCTGGTATACCGTCTTAGCGGGCGGGTTGGCCTCGTCGACGTCCATTCCGCATACCGGGTCTTTAGCCATAATTCCGCGTCTCCTTATTCAGCGCCGCGCGAGCCGGCGATAAACCCGGCGCCGGCCACTGGCCGTGGCGTTAATTTATATTATTGGCGCCGCCCGTCGACGCCGTGTCGTCAGCGACAATTAAATCTATTCGCCCAGCCTTTCGTTAATACGGGCCGCGCTCCGGCGCGTTATTCGTAGGATATTTGTTGGACGTCTACCTTGTCGACGTAGAGTATGGCGTTGCCGATATATTTCACCTTGTATTCGCACACCGATTTTTCCAAGAGCTCGAAGTCCAGCGTAAATTTTTTATAACCTTGGCCGCTGGCGAGGGCGGATACGCCGAGGACTTTGGCCGTCGTCGGCGCCGGCGGCTGCGACGCGCCCGCGGGCGCCACCGCGACGCTTATCTCCGCGGCCGGCTTGGCCGACGACGGGTCGCCGTCCGCCCGCAGGTAGAAATGCGCCCGGTACTCGCCGCGCTCGAGGTTTTGGTACGGGCCCCACAGCACCGTTTGGTCGTATAGTTTGTCGGCGGGCGAGACCCGCAGCGCGAGCCCCTCCGAGGCGAAGGTATCTTCGGCCGTGTTCCCTTTGGCCGTTTTTTTGTTCTTCTCGGCTTCGTGGGTCCACCAGCGGCCTACCCACCGCGGTTCCCGCCACGGGTACGGAAATACGCAGGCCTCGGTTACGTTGAGCGGGCCGGCGCCGTCGTATATTAGTCGGACGTCCCATTTTTGCGGCGCGGCTTTGAAAAGTAGCGTGAGCTCTTGTGGGCCCCCGGCGGTCCGGGCGGTCGCGGCGGCGGCGCCGTCCACCGTCACCCGGACCTCGCCGGGGCCCGGGGCCGAGGCCTTTACGCGGACGGCGTAGTCTTCGAAGTCTTGAGCCGCGGGGGGCGGCAACGCGAGGTATTGTCCCGGCGCGAGCTCGCGGCCCTGGGACGGCTCGAGCGTCAACCATTCGCCGCCCGACGCCCATACCGGCGTCGCGTACGCTACGTGGCCGTCTTCGGAGACCACCCGCAGGTAGTAATACGTCGGCGAGCCGTCGTATCCCTCGTCGCGCCAGGTGAAGGCGGCGTGGTCCCGGCCGCCGGCGTCCGGCGCCGCATAAACCGTCTCGCCGCCTCGTACGACCTCGAGCGATTTTATGACGGCCTCGGTGGCTACCTCCGCCTCGACGAGGGGCGCGTCGGCTACGGGCGTAACGCTCCCCATAGCGGCGCCGTTAACCTTGAAATCGATGAAGTCCCGGTTCCCGGCGGTGGCGTAGACGTGCCGGTCGTATAGGGCGTTATATATGGCGGGGCGCGTATTTTCCTTCGTCAAGAAGGCCGTGATGCCGCCGATATACCACATTTGGCGCATGCGGCTTGGGCCGCGGTTTTGCCCGGGCGCGCCGTTGTGGTTGTCGCCGCCGCCCACGAAACCCAGCAGGTAATAGGAGTCCAGCGCGCTTACGATATCCCCGCCTTTCCACGTGCGCCCTTGCCAGAACGGGTTCCCCTCGTATTCGGACACGCCCCAATGGGACACGATTTCGACGCAGCGGTCGTACGCCGGGTCGACGTTGCCCCACCGGAAGCCGGCGAGCGTGTGGTGCGGTATCATCACTACGTCACCGGGGCGGTACTTCGCCCCCAGCTCGGCCGGCGTATTCGATTCCTCGTCGTTGGAGTTGTAATACGAACCTCCATCGCCCCGGAAGAATACGCACCGGTGGCCGTAGCCGCCGATCCAGGCGTCGCTGGTCCACTCGTACGCCACGAGCGTTACGAACGCGGGGGGGTCGTTCTTCTCGTTAGCTTTCAGGGCGAGCGTGGGCCACTCGTCACCGTATAGGCATTCGCCATGGTCCGTAAGGAAAGTGGCGTCGAGCAACGCCACGTACCGGCCGTAGTCGAAATATTCGTCGGGCTGGCGCATGCCGTCCGAGAACGCGGAGTGGCCGTGCTCGTCCCCCCAGTATATCCGCCGCTCCCAATTCTCTCGGCAGACTATCGGGTTGCTGCGGCCGGCTAAGCCGCCGCCGCGGACGTCGACGCGGTAGATGCCCGGGGCCGCCGCCGAAAAGCCGGCGACGGCGAGGTAGTTTTTATCCTCTTTGGCGAAGGCCGCCGCCGTCGGCCCCGTTACGCCCTCGGCCCCGAGCGAGATTTCCCCTTTCCAGGGCGCGCCGGCGGGGTTGTTGTTTTTATCCAGGACCGCGAGTTTCACCGCGAACGGTTCGCCGGGCGTAACGCAGGTGGGGGCGACGACGCGGAATTGCGCCGGCGGCCCGCCGGGGATGTGGACCACCGTCGCCTGGCCCGCGACGACCGTCGGCCGTTGGCCGTCTTCACCGGCGGGGCCTTTTACGTACGTCGCGAAAGCTTTCTCGTCCTGGTTGAAGGGGTGAACGTGTTCGCGGCTGAGGAACAACTTGAACTTCGTCCCTCGCTTCAGGAGGCCGGATTTCACGGTCGCGCGTATAACGAAACCGGTGGGCCCCATTACCTCCGAAGAGAGGCCGAGGTCCGGCGCGCGCGGCAATTGCCCGCTCAGATAGTTGTCGCCGTTGGGGTCTTCGGTTTGGGGCAGGCCGAAGTGAGACGGTATTTCGACCTCGACCGCCGAGCCGGCCGGCACGTCCACCGGCGCTTGAACCTCGAAGGTTATCTGGGGTATGACCGCGCCCGCGGGCAGAACGTCCGGTTTGACTTTGACCCACGGCTTAGGTTCGCTTTCTTTGGCCCAGCTAATGGCCGCCGCCAGGCACGCGCCGACTAGAATTCCGCGCCACATAATTATCTCCCCTTCAATTTGTAGGTCGTTACCTAATTATACGTTAGAAGCGGCGCCGCCGCCAATAAAAAGCCGGCCGGTTTTAGACTCCGCGGTTCTCGACGATAAGGTAACAGTTGCCGTATAAAGGCGGGAATACTATAATTTCGCCGGCGGCGTTGTGTCGCCGCGCGATGATGGCCGAAAACGAGGTAAAACGCGTCCGCGTCGTCGTCGGCCCGGAGGACGCGGCCGAACGGCTGGACGCTTTTTTGGGGCGCGCCCTGCGCGAGTATTCGCGTTCGCGCCTCAAGGGCTTCATCGTCGTCGGCGCCGTCGTCGTCAACGGCGCGCAGGTTAAGCCCTCATATCGCCTAAAGGAAGGCGACGTTATCGAGGGCACGCTCGTGCCGCCCGCGGCGCCGTTGCCCGCGCCCGAAGATATCCCCCTCGCGGTTTATTACGAGGACGAACACGTCGTCGTGGTCGAAAAACCGGCCGGGATGGTTTGCCATCCCGCCGGCGCCGTGGCGTCGGGAACGCTCGTGAACGCCCTTTTATACCGGGTGGGGTCGTTGGCGCCCGTCGGCGGCCCGAGCCGGCCCGGCATCGTCCACCGCCTCGACCGGGGGACGTCGGGGGTGTTGGTCGTGGCCCGTTCCGAACTCGGCCACCGAAGTCTCGTGAAGCAGTTTTCGGACCGCACGACGGCCAGGACGTACGTGGCTCTCGCCTCGGGCAACCTCCCGTTGGACGAGGGGGCGGTCGAGGCGCCCATAGGCCGCTCGAGCCGCGACCCGACGCGCTTCGCCGTAAGCCCCTTCGGCGCCAAGGAGGCCAAAACCACTTTCGTCGTGATAGAGCGCTTCGGCCGCGAGGCGACCCTTTTGCGGCTCCGCCTTTACACCGGCCGCACCCACCAGATACGCGTCCACCTCGCGTACCTCGGCCACCCGGTCCTGGGCGACGCGACGTACGGCTCGGCTAGCGATGTTATAGGCCGGCCCGCCCTTCACGCCCACACGCTGGCCTTCGACCACCCGGCCTCCGGCGAGCGGATGCGCTTCCTATCGCCCCTACCGGCGGATATTATCAAAGCCATAGCCGAGCTAAGAAAGTAGGGGCCGACCTTCAGGTCGGCGCGAAGGTAAAGCGTAATAAATACCCGGCCGCTCTATTGACTAACCTCTTCGTAATAGGCGACGATAATCCTAAAATCACGGTCGAATAAAGGTAATTCCTCTTCTATATGTTTTAGTTTCTCCTTAAATACATTTCCGAAACGGCTTAGGTTACCGGCTGAAAGTAGTCCTACGAAAAGCCGACGAACCTCGTCGTTATTCCCGAAGACACAACTTTCGGCGAATAAACAAGGGAAGGGTATTAAAAATAAACGGTGTTTAGCGGCATGTCTTACGTGGGTACTATCAAAATCCGTAGATATCTCCATTTGACGTATTTCTTCGCGGCGCTTAAGAATATCCTCGAATAGACCTTTCAACCTCTTCGGAAAACCGCAAACCAAAGGGGTTGCTTTTTTAATATCGGTAATAACGTCTTTTACTTTTATTCGATGCCAATATTTTTTTTCGTAAATATTGTTATGTTCGGCTTTTTTTATTTTAGTAGTTTTTATTAACCGATTCCTATATTTTTCGGCTATCTCCGCTAATCCGCTTTCGCATCCATGCCTAAATAAATATATC
>CAZLXP010000093.1:0-10473 GCA_964563535.1 uncultured bacterium
AAAGTCAACCTTTTTTTTATATGATAAGAAGCGACCCTTCGATTCTGGCGTTTAAAAAGCGGCGGCGGCCTTTAAGGCCGCCGCTCCCGCATATATTATTTTTCTACCGCCGCCTCGGCCTCGCCCGCCGCGGCGAAGGAACCCTTCTTCGTGCGCCAGATGGCCCAGCCGACGAGCAACAGGCCGCCGACGACGATGGGGACGGTCACGTACCACGTTCCGCGGAACTTGATGATGAGCGGCGCGATGATGAGCGCGACGAGGTTCATGACCTTGATGAGCGGGTTGATGGCCGGGCCGGCGGTATCCTTGAACGGGTCGCCGACGGTGTCGCCGACGACGGCGGCCTTGTGCGCCGGCGAGCCCTTGCCGCCGTACAGGCCGTCCTCGATGGACTTCTTGGCGTTGTCCCAGGCGCCGCCCGCGTTCGCGAGGAAGACGGCCATCAGCTGGCCCGTCAGGATGATGCCGGCCAGGAAGCCGCCCAGCGCCGCGGCGTCGAAGAGGAAGCCGACGACGACCGGCGTCAGGACCGCCAAAAGCCCCGGGCCGACGAGCTCCTTGAGCGCCGCCCGGGTGCAAATATCTACCGCCTTCGCGTAATCCGGTTCGGCCTTGCCCTCCATCAAGCCCTTGATGGTGCGGAACTGGCGCCTCACCTCGTTGATAACGAGGGCGGCGGCGCGCCCCACGGCCCGTATCAAAAGCGAGGAGAAGAGGAAGGGGATAGAGCCGCCGATGAGGAGGCCGATGAGGACGAGGGGATTGGCGACGTCGATGGTCGAAATTTTCGCCCCGGCGATATGGAGCTCCTCGAAGTAGGAGCCGAAGAGCGACGTGGCGGCCATGACCGCGGTCGCGATGGCGAAGCCCTTGGTGATGGCCTTAGTCGTGTTGCCGACGGCGTCGAGGTCGGCGATGATTTTTTTCGTTTTCTCGTCGCCCTCCCGCGACATCTCGATGATGCCGTTGGCGTTGTCGGCCACCGGGCCGTAGGAGTCCATGGAGACGACGACGCCCGTCGTCGTCAACATCCCCATGCCGGCGAGCGCGATGGAGTAGAGGATATACGTGACGTTGCTCGGGTCGCCGACGATCAGGATGGAGGAGAAGATGGCGCCGCAGATGACGAGGATGGCCCACACCGAGGACTCCAGGCCGACGGCGACGCCCATCAATATCGTTGTGGCCTCGCCGGTGCGCGTGGCCGCGGCTATCTCCTTGACCGGGCCCCGCTTGATGGAGGTGAAATGCTCGGTCAAAAGCGATATCGCGACGGAGAGGATGAGGCCGAAGCAAGTGGCCCAGAAGACGCGCAGGTCGGCAACGTAGTAGCGGGCGAAGAAGTAAAAGCCGACGGCGGAGGTTACGGCCGAGATGATGTAGCCGCGGTTGATGGCGCGCATCCCCGGCTCCGTCTCCGAGCGGGGCCGGACCGCCGCGGTCCCGAGGATGGAGGTCATGACGCCGACGCCGCGCACGATGAGCGGGAAGATAACGCCCTTGACGCCCATCACGCTCCAGCCGAGTATCATCGCCGCCACCAACGTGACCTCGTAGGACTCGAAGATGTCGGCGGCCATGCCGGCGCAGTCGCCGACGTTGTCGCCCACGTTGTCGGCGATGACCGCGGCGTTGCGCGGGTCGTCCTCCGGGATGCCGGCCTCGACCTTGCCGACGAGGTCGGCGCCCACGTCCGCGGCCTTGGTGTAGATGCCGCCGCCCACGCGCATGAACAGCGCCAGCAGCGAGCCGCCGAAGCCGAAGCCTATCAGCACCTCGTACGCCTTCGAGCCGTAGAGGAGGAAGATGGAGGTGGCGCCCAGAAGGCCCAGGCCGACGCAGAACATGCCGGCGATGGTGCCGGTCTGAAAAGCGATGGTGAGGGCCTTCTTATACGAGGTCCGCGCGGCGTTGGCGCACCGGACGTTGCCCCGCACCGCCAGGCTCATTCCCACGAAGCCCACGAGGCCCGAGAAGAACGCGCCCAGGAGGAACGCGCCCGCGCGGCCGAGCTGCATCGTCAACGTCGTTCCCGTCGCGAACATCGCGACGGCGACGACGCCCGTGAGGAGCAGAATGGTTTTAAATTGCCGGCTGAGGTAGGCGCCGGCGCCTTTTTGAATGGCCCGGGCGATCTTCTGCATCGCCGGCGTGCCGGGGTCGAGCTTGAGAATTCTGCCCACGAGGAGGAGGGCGTAGCCGATGCCGACGAAGGCGCTGGCTAAAACCGTCCATAGGGCGATCTGTTCGAAAAGGGAATATGAGGCCATAAAGGTCTCCTTAAATCGAAATCGGCGGCCCCGGCGAGCCGTCGCTTCAAAATATGCGCCAATATACCACGAAGCGCCTTGGGTGTCAAAGGGCAAAAGAAAAGCCGGCCCGCCCGGGCCGGCTTAGGCTCGAGTTGCGGTGCGGCCTAAAGCCCCTCGAGGTAGGCGAGGATATCCTTCATATCCTTGCCGTCTTCGGCCAACGCTTTGCCGCCCATCGGCCCCGTCAGACACGCGTTGACGACCTGCGCCAGCGTAACGTCCCCCTTGTCGGGCGTCATCGCGAACGTGCCGGGGTAGCGGTCCTTCACGCCGCTGAGCGGCTTGGTGGTCATATCTTTCGTCTTCACGCCCTCCTGGCCGCCGTTGGGGTGGCAGGATTCGCAGCTCTTGCCGGTGGTGCCGAGGCCGGCGTCCTTGAAGAGCTCGAGGCCGCGCACGGCGTCGCCCACGAGGGCGACTTCGACGGGCTCGGCCGTCTCGGCCGTCACCGCGGCCTCCGCGGTCGGTTCCGCCGCTTTCTTTTTACAAGCGACGAATAGCGCCGCGACCGCGACAACTACCGCTAAGCAAACTATCAACCTTCGCATACCGGTTTACCTCCACCGTTTTTTATTGATGAACGAAAACGACCCTAATTATTACCTTGAGAATATAGTATATTTTATATTATAAAAAAGCGATTAAAATATAGAATATAAAAGACGGCGAAGGGTGCGGGCCCGCGGAGGTAAAGGTATGAAAATAATATCCGTCGTCCTGGCGTACGCAGCGTTGGCCGCGGGCTTGACCGCGGCGCTGACGATGTTAATACGTATGGGCCGGCCCGGCGACAAGCCGCGCCCGGCCGGTTTGTGGGCCCATCGCGTCGCGGGATACATTTTCGTCGCGCTCATGACGTTCCTTTTCGCGGGGATGGTCTATAAGATTACGTCGTTCGACAAAGGTATAACGCCGGGGGTGGCGTGGCACGGCGCCGCCGGCCTGGCGGTCATGGCGTTTATCTTTTTTAAATGGGCCGTCGTCCGCCCTTTCCGGGGGTTGATGAAGTTAGCGCCGGCGCTGGGCATAGTGGTCTTGGCCCTTGCCTTCGTGGTGGTTAACCTGGGCGCGACGATGGACCTTTTGGACTTGCTTGCCGCTCGGCGCGCGGCCGCGGCGCCCACCCCGGCGGAGGTCGGGGCGGTTGCGGGAAAGGGGCTCGGCGTCGAGGTCGCGGCGCCGGGCACGAGCCTGGACGAGTTGCACGCCGCCCGTTTCGTCTTTGCCGATAAATGCGGCCGTTGCCATCACTTGAGGAGGCCTTTCGAAAAGCCGCGCCCGGCCGACGAGTGGACGCCGTTGATAAAGAGGATGCAGAGCTACGACGCCGGTTGGATTGCCGACGCCGACGTCGTGGAAATAGAATTCTACTTGACCAGCGACTACGGCCCCGGGCGGTAATAACGGCCGTCCGGTGGGCGCGGAGGCGACGCCGCAAGGTGGATTGAGGTGGCCGAGAACGTGATTGATTACGACGCCGTCGTCGTCGGCGCCGGGGGCGCGGGCCTCTTCGCCGCGCTCGAGCTCGGCCGCGCGGGGGTAAAGGCCGCGGTGATAAGCAAGATTCACCCGGTTCGCTCGCATACCGGCGCGGCCCAGGGGGGCATTTGCGCCGCGTTGGGCAACCGGGAGCCGGACGACCCGGTGTGGCACATGTTCGACACCGTAAAGGGCGGCGACTACCTCGCCGACCAGGACGCGGTGGAGATAATGTGCGCCGAGGCGCCGGGGGTCGTCTTCGACCTCGAGCATATGGGCGTGGCCTTCAACCGCACCGCCGCCGGTAAGATTGACCAGCGGCCTTTCGGCGGCCATACCCGGAATTTCGGCGAGGCCCCGATCCGGCGGGCGTGCTACGCCGCCGACCGGACGGGGGCGATGGTCCTACACACGCTCTACCAACAATGCCTGAAAGCCGGCGTGGAGTTTCACGACGAGTCGTTCGTTACGGATTTGCTTTTCGACGGCGAGCGGGCCGCGGGTGTCGTCGCCTTAGAGCAGCGCGGCGGCGACCTTCGTGTGTTCCGCGCCAAGACGGTGGCGCTGGCCACCGGGGGCTGGGGCCGGATCTTCCGCGTTACGTCGAACGGGCACGCCAGCACCGGCGACGGCGCCGCCCTCGCGCTGCGGGCCGGCCTCCCGCTTGAGGACATGGAATTTTTTCAATTCCATCCCACCGGCCTGTACGGCATCGGCATCCTCGTCTCGGAGGCGGCGCGGGGCGAAGGGGGCATCCTCCGCAACGGCGCCGGCGAGCGCTTCATGGCGAAGTACGCGCCCGCGCTGCTCGACCTGGCGCCGCGCGACATGGTCTCGCGCGCCATCTACCGGGAAATAAAAGCGGGCCGCGGCATCGGCGGCGCCGACTACGTCGGCTTGGACCTCACGTATTTGGGCGCGGACGTTCTGGATAAAAAGATACCCGAGATCACGGCCTTCGCCCGCGTCTACCTGGGCGTAGAGCCGAAGGAAGAGATGATACCCGTGGCGCCTACGGCTCACTACGCCATGGGCGGCGTCCCGACCACCGTAGACGGCGAGGTGACGCGCGACGAACGGGCAACGCCGGTGCCGGGTTTATACGCCGCCGGCGAGGTGGCGTGCGTCTCGGTCCACGGCGCCAATCGCCTGGGGACGAATTCGCTGTTGGATATATTGGTCTTCGGCCGTCGGGCCGGCCGCGCTATGGCCGCGTTCGGGCGACAGAACGGCCGGCCCGAGGTCCCGCCGGACGCGGCGGAACCGACGCGGGCGACGCTCGAGCGCTTGCGGCGTCGGGGCGGCGGCGAGTCGGCGGCGGCCTTAAGAGACGAAATGCAAGCCGCCATGGACGAGGGCGTATCCGTATTCCGAACGGCGGGGAGCACGGCCGGCGCGGCGCGCAAAATCGAGGACCTGCGCGCGCGGTATGAACAGGTCCGCGTAGTCGACAAGAGCGGGACCTTTAACACCGACCTGACGGAAGCGTTGGAGCTGGGTAATTTGCTCGCGCTGGCCCGTGTTACGGCGGCGGCGGCATCCCGGCGGACGGAGAGCCGCGGCGCCCACAGCCGCGAAGACTATCCCGAGCGGGACGACGCCCGGTGGCTCAACCACAGCCTTTGTCGCCATCGCGACGGACGGCTCGAGTTCGAATCGAAACCGGTCGCCATAACGCGCTTCGAGCCCAAGGCCCGGGAGTATTGAGATGCATGAGGCCGTTGAGTTCAGGGTAATGAGGTTCGACCCGGCGGCGGACGCCGAGCCCCGCGTGATTTCGTACCACGTGCGGCCCGGCGAACGCGACCGCGTCCTCGACGGCCTTAACTACATTAAGTGGCACTTGGACGGAGGGCTGGCGTATCGCCGCTCGTGCGCGCACGGCGTTTGCGGCTCCGACGCGGTAGTCATCAACGGCGTCGTCGGTTTGGCGTGCAGGAAACTGATCAGGGACCTCGAGGCGCCGATCGTCGTCGGGCCGCTGGCGACGTTCGCCGTGATAAAAGACCTCGTCGTCGACCTCGAGCCGTTCTTCGGTACGGTGCGCCGGGTAAGGCCGTGGCTCGAGGCGGGCGAGGCCGTCCCGGAACGGGAGTTCCTCCAGACGCCCGCCGAGCTCGAGGCTTTTATGGATGGAACCAGGTGCATCCTGTGCGCGTCGTGCGTGGCGGCGTGCCCGGTGGTGCAGCGCGGGACGCCGTACGTCGGGCCGGCGGCCGTGGTCCAAGGCCACCGCTTCGTCAAGGATTCGCGCGACGTCGGCGGCCGGACCCGGCTTCAGTTGCTCGCGGCGCCGGACGGCGCGACGGCGTGCGAAAATTTCTTCAACTGCACGAGGGTTTGTCCGCGCGGCATCTTCGTTACCAAAAGGATAAACGAAATCAAGCGCATGTTGGAAGCGGGCGGTTATCTGAAAGGGGCCCGGGGCGATGGCTAAGTGGAAGTGCAGCGTGTGCGGCTACATCTACGACGAGGCGCGGGAGAAAGTCCCCTTCGCCGAACTGCCCGAGGATTGGACGTGCCCGGTATGCGGCGCGCCTAAGTCGGCGTTTAACCTTATCGCAGGGGCCGCGGGGGCGCGGGAAGTCGCCCCGGGCGAGTTGGCGGGGACCGTCGCCGACCTCATCGTGGCCCAGCTCGCCGCGTACGGCGTGCGCTACGTCTACGGCATACCGGGCGATTCCAATCTCCCGCTGGTGGACGCCATCCGGCGCTCGGCCGGCGTCGACTTCGTCCTCGTGCGCCACGAGGAAACCGCGGCCTTTATGGCCTCCGCCCGCTACAAGATCTTCAACGAGATAGGCGTGTGCCTTTCCATCGCCGGCCCCGGGACGACCAACTTGATAACGGGCCTTTTGGACGCCGCGACGGACCGCTCGCCGGTGCTCGCGCTTTTGGGCCAGGTGACCGAATTGCGATTGGGCAGCGAGGCGTTTCAGGAGATAGACCAGCTCGCGCTCTATCACCCGTTCACGGTATACGCGGAGACGGTCTCGGCGCCGCGCCAGGCCGCCACGGTCGTGAGCATGGCCGTCAAGAAAGCGTACGCCGAACACGGCGTCGCCGCGCTGAGCCTGCCCACCGACGTGTTGGCCGCGGCCGCGGTCGGCGATATATTCGCGGGCGACCGCCACGTCTTCCGCAGCCGGGCGGCGCCGACGGCGGCCTCGCTCAAAGTCGTGGCCGACGTCATCGCCCGGGCCCACAGGCCGTTAATTTTCGCCGGCTGGGGAGCCCGCTTCTCCGGGGCCGACGTCATCGCGCTGGCCGAACGCGTCGGCGCCTTCGTCGCGACCACCTCCCGCGCCAAGGGCGTCGTGCCCGAGACCCACGAACGGGTCGTGGGGGTGATGGGCAGTATCGGCGCGCCGTGCGCGGCCCGGGCGGCGCAGGCGTCGGACCTGCTCGTAATCCTCGGCTCGGGATTCCGCCAGCGCAACCTCGTCCCTAACGTCCCCGCCGTTCAGATCGATTGGAACGCCGCGCGCATCGGCAAGACTTTCGAGGTCGAGGCCGGCGCGGTGGGCGACGTGCGCGAGGCGCTGCCCCGGCTCCTGGACCTCGTGCCCGCGAAGGACATGGACGAGGATTTCCGAAAAAAGGTCCGCGGGTACCGCGACGAGCATTTGCGCGAGGTCGCCGCGCTGCGCGAAAAAAAGACGCGGCCCTTACACCCCGGCTTCGTCGTAAGTTGGTTGAACGAGCTGGTTCCCAAGGACGCCGTCGTGACGGTCGACGTGGGCGACCACACCTATTGGTTCTACAAGATGTTCGTCGCCGACGGCCAGCGGACGTTCCTCTCCGCCAACATGGCGAGCATGGGATTCGCGCTGCCGGCGGCGCTCGCGGCCTCCCTCCACGACCGCTCCCGGCCGACGTTCTGCGTTGCCGGTGACGGCGGCTTCGGCATGCTCATGGCCGACTTCACCACCGCCGTCCGCGAGAAGCTCCCCATCAAAGTGGTGCTCTTCAACGACGGCCTATTGAAGAACATCGTTAAGGAGCAGGCTATCGCGGGCTTTCCGCCGCACGGCGTCAAGTTCCCGAACCCGGATTTCGCCGCGTTCGCCACTTCGGCCGGCGGCTTAGGCGTCCGGGTCGAGGACCCCGACGACTTCGCGCCCGCGGTGAAAAAGGCTCTGGAAGAGAAAAGCCGGCCGTCGCTGGTCGAGGTCGTCGTCGACCCGGCCGCGATGGCCGCGCCCACGGGCATCGCGCTGGCGGCCGAAAAAGGTACCAAATCCTAATCGTTATATTCCCGGGGTGCGAGAAAGCCGGCCCGTGGGGCCGGCTTTCGTTTTCGGCTCGAGCCGCCGTTAGTAGTAAAGCGCTTTGACCCGCCCGATGCTAGTCGGCGCGACGCCGGGGAACGTCTGACCCGTTTCGACGTATACTCGGATCATGTTATTAATATATGGCCAAAAAGGGGGTTCCAATTCCCAACCCCAGCTCCCGTCGTGATACACCCAACTGTGGCCGCGGAAAGTCGGGTTGTTGTCGATGCTGAAGGGGTCGCAATTCGGGTAGTTGTAGTATTGTTCCATCCCCGCCATGAACGAGTAGTTTGACTTCGGCAGGACCCAATTCACGTTAAACCACATCCAACCCTTGGGCCCCGAAGGTTTGACGTACTTGGGCCCACCGCTCTCGGGCCATATTTTGGCGCCGGGGACGCGACGGAACGCGAAGAGGGCGATGCGGAAGCCGTCCCAGCGGCCGTTGGGCCAGGCCGGTTGGGAGTATACGCCCAAGCGGGTCAAGATGACGTGCGAGCTTTTGAGGGTGGAGACGTCGAAGTCGTTGGCGGCCCACGAGTCGGCGCCCGTATACCAACAGATAAACCAGCGCGGCACGCCGCTATCCCACTTCAGCTCGTATTCCCTGTCGGAGGGGAGAGGGCCGTTCGCCGTTGCCCGCTCGGGTTGCGCTACGTATTCCGCCCCGAACCCGGCGCCGCTTAACAGCAACGCGGCCGTGAAGATTACGCGTACGGTTACCAAAGCGATCCCCCCTTCGGTTATTTAATTTTAGGCGATTAGTAGTAAAGCGCTTTTACGCGCCCTAGGCTCGTCGGCGCGACGCCGATGTCGCCTTGCATCACCACGCGCAGCATAAGGTTGGAATCGGATTGCAGGGGTTGCCAGACGCCCATGTAATAAGTCCAGCCCCGCCGTTGCGCCGGCCCGGTGTCCAGGCAGTACGGGTCGCCGTTGGGGTAACCATAACATTGGGCCATCGCGGCGACGAATTTGAGTATGCCCTTGGGCAAGGCCCAGTTGACGCCGAAGTCGCACCACGGGTAGCCGCGGCCGGTTCCTTTGACGTACGTCGGGCCCCAAATCCGCGTTCCCGGGACGCCGTTCCTGAAGTCGTATACGCCAATATTAAAGCCGTCCCACCGGCCGTTGGGCCATTCGCCGCTCGAGCGAATCCTTATAAGTTTTACGTTGTGCGCGACCAACGTCGAGCAATCGAAATCGTTACCGACCCAGCTGTCGGCCGCGAACTGTATCAACGCGTACCCCAGCGTCCCGTTATCCCACTTTAATTCGCGTTCGGTGTTTTCGGCGGGGACGGCGCATAAAGATACCGGGGGACGCGCGCTAAACAAATCGGCGCCCTCGGCGGCCGCGCCGACGAGAAGGAAAAACGACAGCGCGATGGCGGTTCTCGTTTCCATCTTCGGCCCCTTCCATTTCAAAAAATAATTTAACGTTTCCCTCGTCGAATTATAAACGCAATCGCCGTTCCGGTCAATCGTTTCCGGCGGGGTCGAAGGCTTACCGGCCCCCCTACGTTTATATGCGCGTTGGGCCATTTGTCTCCTATGTGTATTTAGAATACTATATCTTGGGGTAATAGTTTTGGATACCACAGTATATTGCGTTTTTTCCTTGCTAAAAATCGGCTATGTTGTTAAAATGGTACCCGAGGGAGGAAAGGCCGTCGTATGCGCTTACGCACCCTAGATATTTTCGGCTTTAAATCTTTTCCGCACCGGACCCGAATAGATTTCGGCCCGGGCATCAGCGCCGTCGTCGGCCCGAACGGCTGCGGCAAATCGAACGTCGCCGACGCCTTCCGGTGGGCTCTCGGCGAACAATCGGCCAAGGCCTTGCGGGGCGACGTTATGGAGGACTTGATCTTCAACGGCACCGCCGATACGCCGCCCCTCTCCATGGCGGAAGTTTCCATCACCTTCTCGGACGTGGAAGGCTACCTTACCGCCGACGCGGCTGAGTTGGTAGTCACGCGCCGGATGTACCGCTCGGGCGAGTCGCATTATTTTCTGAACAAACAACCCGTTCGCCTCAAGGATGTCCACGGCTTGTTCGCGGATACCGGCTTGGGGAAGGCTTCGTACGCCGTAGTCGAGCAGGGGATGGTCGAGGCCATCGTCAAGGCGAAGGCCGAAGAACGGCGCGCGTTTTTCGAGGAGGCGGCGGGCATCCGGGGTTATCGGGCCAAGCGCGCCGAGGCGATGCGTAAGCTCGAGGACGTCCAAGCCAATATGGAACGCCTCGACGACTTATACGCCGAATATCGGCGCCGGGCGCGCGCGCTTAGGCGACAGGCGGGCGCGGCTCGCCGTTACCAGGGGCTGGTGGACCGGCTCCGCGAACTCGACGTCGCCTTCGCCAAGCGAAAGTACGGCGTCAAGGCCGATGAGAAGCGCGTC